>CAKPFD010000022.1 GCA_934149515.1 uncultured Bacilli bacterium | reverse complement strand
GATAAAAAAGTCAGATCATTAGGAGTTGCTCTAAACAACTTAACAGATATTTACAAAGTACAATTATCCATTTTTAATATGTCCAATAAATCAGTTAAAACAAAAGATAATTTACAAAAAACAATTGATGAAATCAAACATAAATACGGAGATAAATCCATAACATATGCAGATATGTTAAAAAAATAAAATTAGATACCATATATTTATGTTATAATAATTTTACACATAAAAATAGAAAGAAGGATAAACATGAATGAATTTATAATAAACGAAATTGCCAAAGATTTAAACGTAGATATTAAATATGTAGAAAACGTTTTAAAAATGTTAGAAGAAGGAAATACAATTCCATTTATCGCTAGATATAGAAAAGAAGCTACTGGTGCAATGGACGAAGAAAAGATCAAATTAATTGATGATCAATATCAATATCAAATTAATTTGGCCAAAAGAAAAGATGATGTAATTAGATTAATTGATGAAAAAGGAATGCTTACTGATGAATTAAAAGAAAATATTCTTAAATGCAATAAATTAGTTGAAGTTGAAGACTTATACAGACCATATAAAGAAAAGAAAAAAACCAAAGCTACTGAAGCCATTAAAAATGGATTAGAACCATTAGCTAAAATTATTATGTCTCAGCCTGATAAACTAGATATTGATAATGTATGCCAAAAATACTTAAACGAAAATGTAAAAACTATTGAAGACGCAATTACTGGAGCTAAGTATATCATTAGCGAATGGATTAGTGATAATGCTTTTTATAGAAAATGGATAAGAAATTATTTTTATCGCAATGGCATTATTTGTTCTAAACTAAAGAAAAATGCTATAGACGAAGGAAAAACCTATGAAATGTACTATGACTATAACGAAATGGTAAAAAACATTAAACCTCATAGAATTTTAGCTATCAACAGAGGAGAAAAAGAAGGTGTACTTAGCGTATCAATTGACGTAGATAATGATGCAATAATCAAATACTTAAAAGATAAATGTATTAAAAAAGAAAGTAATATAACAGATATAATAATTGATGCAATAAAAGATAGTTATAAAAGATTAATTAGTCCATCTGTAGAAAGAGAAGTACGTTCTGATTTAACAGAAAAAGGTGAAGAAGCCGCCATTGACAATTTTGGAAAAAACCTCGAAGCTCTATTACTTTGCCCTCCTTTAAAAGAAAAAAATGTTCTTGCATTTGATCCTGGCTTTGTTAATGGATGCAAATTAGCCGTTATTGATTCCCTAGGAAAATATTTAGATTCAACAGTTATTAAACCCTTCTTAAAAGGAATCAGTGATGAAAGAATAAAAAATTGTAAAGAAAAAGTCGTATCTTTAATAAAAAAATATAATGTAGATATTATTGCTATTGGTAATGGAACTGCTTCAAGAGAATCAGAAAAATTTTGTAGTGAAATGATTAAGGAATATAATTTGAAATGTAAGTATATAATAGTTAGTGAAGCTGGAGCTTCAATATACAGTGCTTCACCACAAGCAATTCAAGAATTTCCTGATTTAGCTGTAGAAAAAAGAAGTGCTGTTAGTATTGGCAGAAGAATACAAGATCCTTTAGCAGAACTTGTAAAAATACCACCAGAGGGTATTGGGGTTGGTCTATATCAACATGACGTTTCACAAAAAAAATTATCAGAATCATTAGATTTTGTAGTTGAAAAATGTGTTAACAGTGTTGGCGTAAATATAAATACTGCTTCAGCTTCCCTACTTAAATATGTATCCGGTATCACTAAAAAAGCTATTGATAAAATTATTGAATATAGAGAGAAAAATGGAAAAATTTTATCTAGAGAAGAAATCAAAAAAAAGAAATTACTTAGTGATAAAACCTATGAACAAGCTGTCGGATTTTTAAGAATCACTGATGGAAACAATATTCTTGATTCCACAGCTATTCACCCAGAAAGCTATGACATTGCCATAAAACTATTAGAATTATTAAATGAAAACATTTCTAGTATTGGTACTTCTACATTAATTGATAAACTTAACAAATTAAATATTGATGAATATAAAGAAAAATTAAATACTGATATATATACTCTTGAAGATGTAATATCATCATTAAAAAAACCTAATCTAGATCCAAGAGATGAAATGCCACAACCCATTTTAAAAAGTGATGTTTTAGATATTAATGATTTAACTATTGGTATGAAACTACAAGGTACCGTTAGAAATGTTGTTGATTTTGGATTATTCATTGATATTGGTTTACACAATGACGGTCTAGCTCACATATCTAAATTAAGTAATAATTATATAAAACATCCTGGTGATTTATTCCAAGTTGGTGATATAGTTGATTGTTATGTTGATGAAATCAACAAAGATAAAGGCAAAGTTAGCTTGTCATTAATCAAAAATTAATTAAAAAAAATTAATAAAAACAGTTGACAAAAGTAGGCATGTATACTATAATTTATATTGCCTACTTGATTTGCAGATGTAGTTTAATGGTAGAATAAGAGCCTTCCAAGCTCCTGACGGGAGTTCGATTCTCCTCATCTGCTCCAGATTGATAGGAAACTCGGAAATTAACTTCTGAGAGTAATAAATGCTAACTAGAAATAGTTAGTTTTTT
>CAKPFD010000021.1 GCA_934149515.1 uncultured Bacilli bacterium | reverse complement strand
GCTAATGTTTTATTAGCGCCATCGACATAATCGTATTTAAAGCCTTCTTTCATGTCTTCTAAACTGACAATAAAAGTGCCTGAAAGAATTGCAAAGTCTGTTACTGCTGCTTTTATCCCTCGTTTTTTCAAAATATCTAATTTATCAATGTCAAATATTTGTTCTGCTGATAAAATTGTAAAATCATTCATTTTTCTTCATCTTCCTTATCCTTACTTTGAATGGTGTGCTTTTGCTTCATTATAACTTGATGTTAAATTATATAAATCTTCTAGCTGATTTTCATCAATTGAAATCACTTTTCCTCCTTTGGGATTTATATTTTCTCCACCAAAAACTATCCAAATAGCATCTAATGGTTTTTTTGGCATAGGAGCCCAGCCGTCGGTAAAAATAATTTTGTTTTCAACACGATTAGAAAACGCATTAACAGCAACATTAAAATCTGTGCCGCCACCTCCTGCAAATTCTAAATTATCAATGTCTTTTACATTTCTTATTTCTTGAAAACCATAAAAATGAGTATCAAAACAGCCCACTTTTACTTTGGAATCTCTTATAATGTTTTTGCATTCACGTAAAAAGTTTCTTAATAGTGTTTCATCAATTGAACCACTTGTATCCAATAGAATTTCTGTTTCTGGAAATGGTATGTCTTCTAGATGCGGTGTTAAGACACCTTCTTCGATGGTGGCGTTTTGATAAGACCAATCAACATCATACTGTATTGCTTCTTTTAAGACTCTACGCCAATCTACTAATGGTTTAGATTCTCCAATGTTATTTACTGTTCTTGTTTGAATATTACTATCGCCGCTGTCATGAAGTGATTGCTTAGCAATTTCATCTTTCAATTTATTTAATTGCTCTTTCTTTTCTTGTTTATTTTGCTGAAAAGCATTCGTTTCTCCCATTTTTGTTATTTTTTCTTGTTCTTTTTTGAAAGGCGATTCTCCTTTTGATGGCGTTTCTTGTTGAGCATTTTTTTCTTCCTGTTTTTTAATAGCATTTTGCCACATACTATGTGTATCGTCTCCTACATCCTGTTCTTGTTTATCAGAAGCTACTGAAGCAGCAGGAGATTCAGTTGAATCGGAATTATTTTGATTCATCCCAGATTTTGCATCTGACATAGTATTTTGTTTGTTTTTTTCTTGGTCTTGCTTATTTTGCAATAATTTTTCATACATTTGCTCTGCATTATATTTTTCAGCACCTTCTATATCAATACATCCTTTTGTAAGTGTTAAGCCGTCTTGCTTTAATAATGCATTGATAACGGCATCTGTTGCAATATTCCAAAGGTGTTGATCTTTGTCTTTTGCTCTTGGTATATGTTCAAAAGCAACATGACAAATTTCGTGGGCAAAAGTAAAAACTTGTTCATCCATTGGTAAATGATTTATAAATTCTGGATTATAATACACAGTATCACCATCTGTTCCTGCTGTCGGTACGCCTTGTTCATTTGTTGCTGCAACATATTTTAAATTAGCAACAATACTACCAAATAAGGGATATTTTACTAATAGTTTTCTTTTAATTGTATCTATATCTACTTTCATAATATTATTGTCCTTTTACTAAATATGTGCCAATAGAGAATAAACTTCTTCATCAATTTTTGATTCTTCTATATTGTTTGCTGTCACAACGATCAAACAATCTTCTGGTAAATCAAAAGTACTTATTTTTTTGTATTTTAAAATTTCTATAAACTTCTTTTGCTGCTGAGCTTCAATCTTATTTATTTGTTGTATTAATAAAACTGGTCTTCCTTGTTTTGATTTAATCATTAAATCTTCATACCACTTTGGTGGCAAGAAATTTACTCCTTCATAGTGGCCATTTAAATCTTCCATAGGACAAGTTGCATCTAAAACAATTGCCATATCAAAAACACTAGATGGTATATTTTCTACTAATATTGGTGCTTTTCCATATTTAATATAATCTTTTAATAATTCTATTCTTTTATTATCCATTATTTTGACCCTTTCTTACTTTCACTTTCCATTCTTAATTCTTGAATTATATCTAGACGATGTTCATCACCGTGTGCCCATAAATTATCAAATGTTGCTTCTATTTCTTGTCCTAGTTTTGCTACAAATTCTCTTACTGGTTTTACATTTTCTTCATCCACTGCTGATAATCCTGCTGCTGTTGCATATTTTCTACCTAGATTCATTTCAAAATCATCTTGATCATAATTACCATTTAAAACATCCTCAATTCCAATGACTTGTTGTTGACAGAAATCAACAAATTCATTTGTTAACTCTTCCCCTATTAAAGAGCGTAACATTTCAGGTTTCTTAGTAGCATATAAAACATTTGAGGCCATTTCCCATTTTCTCGGATCAGCATTTGGTGTTTTACCGTTATATGGTGTTCTTAGAACAGCATCTCCTTTTAAGGCAATATAAGCATAAATAGAAGGATGAATCTTTAATTCTGGTTCTTTCATTTCATAATCTAGTTTTTCATAATTTTCTTTTGGTGTTGCTGCCCATTTCAACCAATCTTTCGCTGTTGTATGAATGTAAACATGGGCAAAACGATTGAATAATGGCTCTGATATTTGATTGGCAGAAAGACTATCTTCTAGTTCATTTCCGGCTGCTACGATTCTTGCATTATCTGGCAGTTTCCATTTTCCGTTAACTTCTTTATCTAGCACAATATTAAATGCCATCCCCTGAATAGAAGGCAGTGCATTTGATAGTTCATCAAAGAAGACAATATGCAATTTATTTTGTTCATCTTCGCATTTTTTGGTTAGTTTTTTTAACCATGTTGGTGGTACATCCATCATTTCACCAGTTTCAGGATTATATACACTTTTTCCATTCAAACTATCTGGAGTAGCATTTCTTAAATAAATAATTTCACAATCTTTATCATATTGTTTTACTCTTGATGATTTTCCATCACTACTTGCTCCATGTAAGAACACTGGAACATCACTTTCTAATGCTCCTTTTATTATATCCTCTTCGCTTACTTTTGAATAATCAAAACCATAAGGATTTGATGGTCTTCTAAAAATGCTGTTAGTCTTTTTTAAATGTTGCGTCAAATCTTTGGCGAAACATTTATCTAGATATTGTTTTATATCTGAATCATTAATATTACCTTTGTATTTATCAACATTAGAAAAATCATAAACTGAAACTCCTGAAAATAACAATTTTTCACTTAGCATGATTCCTGTTTTTTCATCTAACCACCATTTAACCGGTTGCA
>CAKPFD010000020.1 GCA_934149515.1 uncultured Bacilli bacterium | reverse complement strand
CTTTAGCCCTTATTTTATCGGCATTTATTTATTTTTATATTTGGGTATCACTTATTCAACCTCACCCAAGGCGTTTTTACCATTCTAGGACCATTTTCATCTGTTGCACCTTTTGCATTTTCAATAACAAAACCAACACAATCAACTAAACGTATATGACAATCAAAATCATCAATATGCACTTTAGCAGCATGATTTGGAACAAACTTTGGTTCTGTTGTCATAATAGTTTTTCCAGCAGCACTTTGAGGAATTTCATCTAATGTTCTTTTTTTCTCATATTCGTCATCCATATAAGGAAGAATTAACGTTTCTA
The DNA here is from genome assembly GCA_934149515.1 of uncultured Bacilli bacterium. Taxonomy (GTDB): domain Bacteria; phylum Bacillota_I; class Bacilli_A; order RF39; family UBA660; genus Onthousia. Next base: position 7,467 of record CAKPFD010000020.1, on the reverse strand, counting down.
CCATTTTTTTAATAAAAGTACTTTTACCAGTTCGAACAGCCCCAACAACCCCTAGATAAATATCACCACCTGTTCGCAAAGCAATATTTTTGATAATTTCAGTTTTTTCCATACAAATTTCACCTTTTCTTTTTATTCATTTTAACTTTATGATAACAAAGATTTATTTAGACCAAAATCTAAAAAGGAGGATTCATTTGGCATCAATAATTGAATATGTAAAATCTTATCAAAAAAGTTTTGAAGAAGAACCGTTAACCGAAGTGGATAGTTTAGTATTATCTCAACTTGCCTATTTTGATTATACGATCTTAAAAAAGAATAGTTATTTAAAAGATATAGATGAAAAGAAAAATGAAAAACGACTATTAGAAAGAAATGATCAAAATAATAATGCATTATTAAAAGAAGTGATAAAAAGTAAACGTTTTCAAACAATTTATATTATTGATACGATAGAACAAACTGATAAAGTAGAGCAAAAACAATTTGCGGCCATTACTTTTTTATTAAAAACAGGTCAAATATATATTGCATTTCGTGGAACAGATGGAACTTTAATTGGTTGGAAAGAAGACTTTAACATGGCCTTTTCTTATCCGATTCCCGCTCAAATCGCAGCAAGAAGTTATGCCACGACGATAATGGAAAAATTCAAAACGACTTTTTATATTGGTGGGCATTCAAAAGGTGGTAATTTAGCTGTTTATACGGCTTGTCTTTTACCAGATAATTTACAAGAAAAACTATTATATGTTTTCAGTCATGATGGACCAGGCTTTCAAAAAGAATTTCTTGATCATTGTTTTTTTGCTAAGATTCAACATAAATTAAAAAAAACAATCCCAAACAATGCTTTAATTGGACTATTATTATATACTCAAGAACAATATAAAATTATCAAAAGTAATCGGTTTTATATTATGGGACATGATCCATTTTCCTGGGAAATTTCAAATGATCATTTTGTAGAAGTGAAAGCACTAGATAAAACAACAACGTATACCAATAAAATTTTACATGAATGGATAGAAAGTTTATCACCATCACAAAGAAATCATTTTGTTAATCGCTTATTTTCTATCTTTGCTGCTACTGGCATTACTTCTTTTAGTGATTTCAACTTGAAAAATCAAGAATATTTTATCAAATTAATCAAAGCAATCAGCGATCTAAACGAAGAAGAAAAACAATATATTCTAAAAACCATAAAAGAATTAATTTTATTAAGTATAAAATTTTTGCCAGAAACTCTAAAATAAAAAGAGCCTAAGCTCTAAAACATTTTATCAACATCATCTGGTACCTGATCTTTCATAATTGTTGCAATAATTTTATCTTTTTTTTCTTTGGAAATATCTTTTCCGGTCATTGTTGCAATTTCATCTACAACTTCTTTCAATGTTTGTTCATCTTTTATATTTCCATCTTGCAATTTATTTGCTAAAGCTAAAATAGCATCTTTACTAACATTTGTTTTCTTTTCAACACGTTTAAAAAAACTATCTCCGAACAAAATAAAAACCTCCTACTCATATAATATGAGTAAGGAAGTTTATTGTTGCTTTTTTTCTAATTTTGCTAACTTTTTTAAGCATTTTTCTTTTCTTCTACCAAATTCTAAAGATTGTTGTTGGAATTGTTCGATGGTAATTAATTTTTTTTGATATCTATCATTTAAGATTTCAATAGCTCTATCAATTCCTTCTAATTCTGTTTTAGGATCTTTTCTTTCAAAAAACATTATATTTCCTCCGTTTTATTCTTAAATTGTAACAAAATAGGTGTTCCTTCCAATGCGAAATTTTCACGTAATTTATTTTCAAGATATCTCTCATAAGAAAAATGAACTAACCCTTTGTTATTGACACGTAAAGTGAATTTTGGTGGTTTACAACCAGTTTGATGACAAAAATAAATTTTTAGACGCTTTCCTTTATAACTAGGAGCCGGATTTAGTTGATAAGCATCACTAATTACTTCATTTAAAACACTCGTTTTTATTTGTCTTGAAATATTTTCAGAAACTCTAATGACCTCTGGCATAATAGTATGAATTCGTTTTTTAGTTAATGCAGAAACAAAGACAATTGGGGCAAAAGTTGCAAATTGAAATTCTGCTCTTACTAATTTTGTAAATTCAGCTACTGTCGTATTTTTGACAGTATCCCACTTATTGACAACTAAAATCAAACCTTTTCCTTTTTCGATGGCATATCCTGCAATATGTTTATCATGTTCTTTAATACCTTCTTCAGCATTAATCACAACTAAACAAATATCACTTCGATCAATCGCTTGTAATGAACGTAAAAGGCTGTATTTTTCAACACTTTCAAAGACTTTTCCTTTTTTTCGCATTCCCGCAGTATCGATCAAGATATATTCATTTCCGTGATATTTTAAAACAGAGTCAACGGAATCTCTAGTAGTACCAGCAACATTTGATACAACCACTCTTTCTTCATTTAAAAGAGCATTGACTAAACTACTTTTACCAACATTTGGTCTTCCGATAATACAAAATTTTAATTGTTGTTCTTCTTTTTCTTGTTCTGGATAAATAAAATCTTCTGTAATTGCATCCATCAATTCAATATAACCTTTATTGTGAATTGCACTAATTGGAAGGTATTCATCAAAGCCTAGCTCATAAAAATCATAAAGATTTTTCATTGCTTGATGATTATCCATTTTATTAATAGCAACAATAATTTTTTTGCCACTCTTTCTAAGAATATCCCTTACCACCAAATCATTATGCGTTAAACCTTCTTTTCCATCTACCACAAAAACGACAATATCAGCATTAGAAATAGCAATTTCTGCTTGAATTTTAATTTGCGTATTAAAAGATGCTTGTTCTACATCAATCCCTCCAGTATCAATTAATACAAAAGGCTTATTTCTGTAAAGAACATTTTGGTATAGACGATCTCGTGTCACTCCAGGTTGATCTTCTATAATAGCAATCTTTTTACCAGCTATCTTATTAAATAAAGTGCTTTTTCCAACGTTTGGTCTACCAACAATAGCAACAACAGGTAATTTCATCCTACCACCTCCTTCGTTTCTTATTGTAACATACTTATTTAAGAAAAAGAAACGATTATCTAATTTTATAAAAAGAAAACAAATAAGATCTTGGTATTCTTTGAAAACTATGCTATACTAAGCGAAAAGTTTTTAGGAGGTGGAACATGAAATTACAAACACAAGAAGAAAAACAATTACAACAATTATTACAAATTGAATGCTCCATTCAAAAGACATATCAAAACTTTCAAAGATTATATCAACAAAAAAACTATTCTAACTTACATCAAGAAATAAAAACTTATCAAAATCTAGCTTACAAAATAGAAGATTATTTACTAACACAAACATTATCAACTAAAACAACCCTTCAACTATATCGTTATGTGGATAATTATATTAAAAATAAAAGCGATTTATCTGATCTAGTGGCAATTTGTCAAGAAGAAAAAGAAACCATGCACTGGAGACGATTAAGGGTAAAATTAAAAAACAAACTTCAAGAAGATAAAAATAACTATATATATTCTTATTTTACACAACCATTTATTCAAGAAAATAAAGAAGAAAAAGAACTTGTACAAGAACAAGCTGCTTATGCTTTCTTATATTTTATAAACGAATATTGTCAAGAAGAAAAACTACCAAATGACATTCGTCAAAAACTAATAGCAGCTAAATTTAATTGGACTTTTATTGCAAAGCAAGAAATGATAGATAAAAATCAAAAAATAAGCTTTCCCTCTTTACAACATAGCACTCCTTATCAAAGACAAAAAAACATCCTAGGAATGAGTCTTGTCGACCAACAATTAAAAATGCTTTTTAACAATTCAGATCAAACCATAAAAAAAGAACAGACTACCTGCTTTAGTAAAATGCTATTACATCAGTGCTTATTAAGAACAGGTCTCTTGTTAGTAAATCAACAACAAGTAAATCAAATACAAACAGACTTTCAACAACTGATACAAAATGAAACCTATCAAGACAAAAAATTAGCATTTCAAATGATATCTAATGCTTTCTACCAACATAAAAAAGATGTCAAAAAAGTTACGACTCAAGATAATCCATGCTTAACGAAATAAAAAAAATATGATATAAATAAAATAGAGGTGGAAAAATGAAAGTAACAATTTTAGGTGCTGGAGCTTTTGGTTTAGCTTTGGGACAATTATGGCATCAAAACAGTCAACATCAAATAACAATATGGACTGCCTTTCTAGAAGAAAAAAATCAACTTGACACTTATCATAAAACAGCAGTTTTACCAAATATATCAATAGATAAAACTCTAGCGATAACAACAAATTTAAAAGAAGCCTTAAAAGAATGTGACATATTAGTTGTGGCAATTCCTGTTCAGCACATCAGAAAAACACTTGAACAAGTCGCTACAATAGAAAATACGCTTCCAACGATTATCGTTTCTAAAGGAATAGAACAAACAACCATGGCACTACCAAGTGACATATATAAAAAAGTTGGCATGAAAGGGGATATCGCCATTTTAGCTGGTCCAACATTTGCTAAAGATGTAATTTTAAATGTCCCTTTAGGTTTTACAGTTGCTACCAATTCGCAAAGTTTCATAGCAAAGATAAAAGATTTATTTTATAATACAAACTCTAATTTAGAACAAACAACTGACATTTTAGGAGTTGAATATTGTAGTAGTTTAAAAAACGTTATGGCAATAATGATGGGAACATTGCGTCAAGAAATTACGAATGATTCAACCTATTACTATTGTTTTACCAAAATCTATCAATCTATTTGTGAACTAATCATTCGTTTGGGTGGCCAAAAAGAAACAACACTACTTCAAGCAGGATTAGGGGATACCCTATTAACTTGTAATAGTTTTAATAGTCGTAATTATCAATATGGAAAGCTATTGATACTAGATAGAAAACAAGCAAAAACATTTGCTGAAAATACAACAGTAGAAGGAAAACAAACTTTAAAGGCTCTTCAAGATTTATTGAAACACCGAAATATCCAAAACGATATTTTACAACAATGGATAACATTTGTAGAAGATGACAAACAATCATCATTTTTTAAGCTTTTAATCAAACAACTTAACACGCATAATGTAGTTTAATCATTATTATAGTAGGCAAGAAAAAGAAAATGTGTTAAAATCTTAAATAGAAAGAATGGAGGAAGTACTATGAAAGTAGAAATCAAAAAAGTATTATGGCCATCAATTATCAGTTCATTAGTCTTGTTGGCTTTAGGATTATTATTATTTTTCAAATCAGAAGCGACACTTGTTAGTATCTCTTATGTGATAGGAAGTGTTTTGCTAGCCTTAGGAATTATTGCAATTGTTCGCTATATTACATCAGAAACAACCGATATTTTTAATCAGTTAAATATTGTTTATGGTATCGTTTGTGTATTAGGTGGTGTTTTCTTTATTAAGGAACCAGAATTAATTGGAAGCTTAATGCCAATTTTTTTAGGAATTGCCATTATTGTTAGTAGTTCCTTAAAGATTCAACAATCTTTAGTATTAAGAGAATTAAATAGTAAGTATTGGATTGGATCTCTTGTAACAGCATTACTATGTTTATTATGTGGGGTAGTATTATTATTTAATCCATTTACTGGTGCTGTAATTATTACGAAAATTATTGGTGTTTTCTTAGCATGCTACGCTATTTTAGATATTGTAAATAGTTTATTATTGAAAAAAAGTAGTTCAATTAGCGTTGAGATCGGACCAACTACCACAGAAAGAACTACCAATAAAAAGAAAAAAGTACAAGATGCTAAAGTAGTAAAGGAAGTAAAAAAGGAAGAAAAAACAGATGATACTGTTTAATTTTAATACTTATGTTACTAAATGGATGGAAACTATTAATCGTTTTTTAGAAAGAAATGGCAATAATCTTTTATTCTGGATACTTCTATTAATGATTTTCATTATTGTAACATTTGGAGCTATTCGTTATTTTAATAAGAAATAATGAGTAGCTTTTTTTTGACCAATACACAAAATTGGTCTATACTAACATATATCAGAAGGAGTGAATCATGGAAGAATTAAAAATAGGGAATTGTTATGTAATTCATAGTTATAAACATAATGGAAAAATATACAAAGCATGGAATGAAGCCATCTTATTAGATTATGACAAAGAACGTGGTATTTATGTTTTTGGAAATGACCATGCTAAAGTAACAGAAGCAGATGGTAGAACTTGGTCAACAAAAGAACCAGCAATTTTATTCTTTTTCGATAATTGTTGGTATAACATTATAGGGCAATGTAAAAATAAAGGTATTTATTATTATTGTAATTTAGCAAGTCCTGCCATGATAGAGGAAAATGCAATAAAATATATAGATTATGATTTGGATGTGAAAGTATTTCCAGGCGGAAGTTTTAAAATTGTAGATCGTGGGGAATATAATTATCATAAAAAGAAAATGTGTTATCCACAGACTATTGATCATATTATTAGGGAGGAACTAAGTAATTTAATTAACTTAATTCGTGAAAAAAAAGATTATTTTGATCCTAAAACAATTCATTCCTATTATCAAAAATATGTATTTTACAAAGATAAAGATGAAGTGAAATCATAAACAATAAATAAAAGAAGTCAATGATTTCAACACTTTAACAAGAATATACCAAAAAAACAAAAAAATAATCAAAAAAGTATTGACTTCATATACTATACCTGGTATAGTAGAAAACGTTGTTGCAGAAGACAACAAATTCTTCCTAAATCATTTTTAGGTCAAGAAAATATCCACTAAAAAAATTTGAAAAAAGTTTCAAAAAAATGTTGACATACTTTTAAAAAATTGATATAGTGGAAACACACCGAACGAAGAAAAAACGGTGTTAAGTTATACCAAACAACGTGTAAATAAAAAAGTCAAAAAAATGTAAAAAAGTGTTGACTTAATAAAAAAAGTTTGGTACACTAATAACGCAGCTTGGAAATAACAAAACAAGATGTTCTTTGAAAACTAAGCAAAACGTCAATTTGAGTAGTTAGGAAACAAACGAAAAATAATTTAAATTTTATTGAGAGTTTGATCCTGGCTCAGGATGAACGCTGGCGGCATGCCTAAGACATGCAAGTCGAACGAAATGGCCCATTGAAGATTGCGTGCTTGCACAAGATTGGATTTGGTTTACCATTTAGTGGCGCAAGGGTGAGTAACACGTGGGTTATCTGCCCTCGAGACTGGGATAACAGTTAGAAATGATTGCTAATACCGGATGATATATAGAGAAATACGTTTCTTTATATTAAAAGGAGCCTTTAAAGCTTCACTCGAGGATGAGCCTGCGTCGTATTAGCTAGTTGGTGAGGTAATGGCTCACCAAGGCAACGATGCGTAGCCGACCTGAGAGGGTGATCGGCCACACTGGGACTGAGACACGGCCCAGACTCCTAC
>CAKPFD010000019.1 GCA_934149515.1 uncultured Bacilli bacterium | reverse complement strand
AGATAAGTCCTTTTTTATCCATTTCTTTGATTATCCACCATTCTGATTCAATATATTCATTATCACATGTTACATAAGGATGATCACAATCAATGAATTGTCCCATCATATCAGTTACTCTTTTTACTTCATCGATATTTGATGCAGTTTCTTTATTACATTCTTTACAGAAGTTTTCGACACCAAACTTTTCAATGTCTGATTTAGATTTAAAACCAAGCTTTTTTTCTACATTCACTTCAATTGGTAAGCCATGCGTATCAAGTCCTATTTTTCTTAATACTCTATACCCATTCATCGTCTTATATTTACAGAATGCATCTTTTATAGTTTTTGCAAATACATGGTGGATTCCTGGCTTAGCATTTGCATAAATTGGTCCATCATAGAAAACAAAGTTTTTTCTTCCTTCTCTATTATCTATACTTTTTTCAAATATATTTTCCTTTTTCCAATATTCTGTATAACTTTTTTCTACTTCACTAGTTTTTCCTTTTTGTAATTCTTTAAATTCCATTTTAATTCCTCCTTATATCATAATTGATGTGTAATATATTATAAATAAAACCAAAAAGATAATTCCTTCTTTTTTAGATATCTTGTAGTCCTTGTAGGAAAACAAAAACAGTAAATCGGCAGCTAGTAACATAACAATTAAATCTAGGTAGTGAAAAGTTATCGTTTTGATTCCACCTAATAAGGCAACTGGCAAGCCAATTACAATACCTATATTAAAGATGTTACTTCCTACAACGTTGCCTATTGCTATATCATATTCACCTTTTCTTGTTGCAGTAATACTTGTTACTAGTTCTGGTAAGCTTGTTCCTAAAGCAATGATTGTTAAGGAAATGATCCTCTCACTAATTCCAATGGATTTTGCTAAATAACTAGCACTATCTACGACTGCATTGCTTCCTAAAATAATAGCAATCACTCCACCTATAGTAAATATAATTGATTTTGTTAGGGATAGATGTTCTTCTTCTTGTCCTTGATCTATTTTCTTTCTGCTCATACTGATCAAGTAATATAAAAATATGGTGAAAAATAATAGTAAGACAATACCATCACTACGAGTGAAAGTGTTTTTTAGTGTTGGATCAAATAAATGATCTGATAATAGCGTTGCAAATAAGGTCGTTATTAATATTGTAATTGGTAATTCTTTCTTAACGGTATTGTTTTTTACGGTTAGGGGATGAATTATTGCTGATATACCAAGTATTAATAAGATATTTAAGATGTTACTACCAATGACATTTCCAAGAATAATATCAGAATTTCCTGATAGTAATGATTTTACACTAACAGCAAATTCTGGTGCGCTTGTTCCGAATGCGACAATGGTTAGGCCAATTAACATCTTGGATACTTTGAAATTGCTAGCGACATTACTTGCTCCTTCTACAAAGAAATCTGCTCCTTTGATCAATACAATAAATCCTATTATTAGTAAACAAATGTTGATAAACATGTTGCCTCCTTTACTATCATTTTTGTTAGATAAAAAAAATCTATGCTTAAGGGCGACAATATCGCGGTACCACCTTAATTCATAGATTTTCTATCTCATTACGGAATAACGGTCCTGCCGGCTTTGTCTTATCCACAAAGCACATTAGAAAGTGATCTGAAATAGTCTTTCTTGCTTCTTTTCACCAACTAGAAGCTCTCTTTGAAGAAGAATACTATTTCCGTCTTTCGCACTTGTTTTCATTGGTTACTATACCATAATCTAGTATATTTGACAAGAATTATGAAAAATAATTTATAATAATTTCTTGTCGTGTTTGGTTTAATTCTTTGGTCTCTAAAAATTTTGTTTCAATAAATTTTGCTATTTCAAAAATATCATCTTCATAGCGATTGAGTGCTACTTCAATAAATTCCATTAAGTTAAAAGTACTAAGCAACACTTGCCATTCTTCTTTGGATTGTTTATGTATTTGCATTTCTTATTTTCCTCCAAACCATTCCATCATAAATGATCTTTAGGAAAAAGGCAAGTTATTCTTTTTGATTTAAGCAAAACAGTTGACTAAGGTAATTGTTGTTTTTGATGTTTTGGTTTGTTTTTGATAGTTTGTTAATGTTCCGATGACTGTAATTTCTTGAGAAGTTTCAAAAGCTGTTAAATCCAAGTTTTCGTCTATCATACTACATTTTATATCTAGTGTATATTTTCCACCATCAATATCTTCATAGCGTATTGTTAATACTTTATTCTTGGTATCAACTTTTACTAATGTTCCTGATATTTTTAAAAATTGTTTATATAGTTTTTTATAGGTTTGTTTTGGATAATTTCTAAATTCCAATGCTAAGTCCATGGCAGAAAAAGCTGTTGGATTCGTAGAATAATTTAATCCCCAGGTTCCTAAAACAGTATCCCTTCTACCTACTTTTTGATGATATTTGATTACTTTATAGCCTAATCCATAATATTCTTTAGTTCCACCATCTTTGTAAGTTTTAACAGGGATTGCTAAAAATGGACCTTTTCCAGCTTTTGTTACTAGTAAAATATCGCAACTAATTAATATACCAAGTACAAAGATAATAATTAAAATAATTTTTGATACTTTTTGATAAGTTCTTTCTTGTTCTTCTGTAAATTCTTTTACTTCTAATTTATTTGCTTTTTTCATAATTTCACCAATCTTATTATACATGATTTTTTAGTTAAAAAAAAGCCAAAAGTATGATTCTTTTGACTTAACTTTTTATTAGAATAAGCTGTTTGAGTAAATGCTTGTGCTATATTGAGCTCCCATTGCAGTGAATGCAATTGCTATTACAATAATTGCAATAAGTTGAGCTGCTAAAATAACATAACCTGCTTTGTTTTTTTCTACATTTGTTGATTTGATTAATGCTTGGTAACGATAGAATGTTGTTAAAATCATACCTGCACTTACACCAAATAATCCAAATATACCAAAGATTGTTAGTAATAACCAGCTTCCCATTGAGAATACTGTACTTACCATAGCAGGTACTGCCATTGATGCAACAATTTCTTTATAAGAATTTTTCTTATGTTGAATTTTATTCGTAAAGATGTATGCTACTCCTGTATAAGCAAAATAGAATAATGCTACTAATAGTAAAACCACTAAGAATATTTTAAATATATCGATGTTTAGGTTTAAACTATTTCCAAGTGAACTTCCAAGTCCAATGGAAGAACTAATAGTATTAACACTTGTTTGATAAAATACTTTGATTGTTTTTACTAATACAAAGCATAATCCTATCACACTTGCAACCATGGTAATAATTGCTGTTAGTAAGTAAGAAGCATCTGTTGTTTTACTGATTGCATCATAAGGTTTCGTAAAACTTGTTTTAAATACCTCTAATAATTGCTCCATAATATTTTTTGATTTACTATCTGTTGTTTGTTCTACAGATACATTTTCTTTCTCGCATTTACATACTTGTCCTTCTGTTAATGGTTTCCCACATTTTGTACAAAATTTTGCCATTTTGACACTTCCTTTCCTTTATTAGAAGTAGCTTGGCAAGCTACTTGCATCTACTAGTACAAGATCTTTATTATCTGTATTATATTCTAAATAAGTTGTTGTACTGTCTTCTTTTTCTTCTTCTTTATCTTCAGAATCGATCGTTTTATAAGTATAGTTAAGTTTTACAGATACTTCTAGTGAACCATCACTATTGGTAGAAATATTTCTAATTGTTGCAGCAGTTACTTTAAAACTACTTATTTTATTACTGAAGAATCCACCATCTACTCTTTTTGCTAAGCTATTATAAAGTTCTTCTAAATCACTATTATCGCTAGCAAATTTCGTACTAATTTCTTTCCATTCTTTATCAGCAATAGCACTTTCATATAAGGTATTGATATCTTCTTGTACCTGATTTGTTAATATTTCTTTGTCGCTATCTTTTATATTTTTAGCTGTTAAACTAATTGTTGTACTAGAATAATAACTTGATGGTTTAAATGTTTCTTCAATTTCAAAACCATTTGATAATTGTACAGTTGCTTGATAATCTGTCTTGAACATCATTGGTACTTTATATACATCATAAGATGTATTTGATGAAGTTTTTTCTTTGTATGTATCTTTTAATTTTGTTCCATTGATACTGATTGTGGCATTTTTTGGAACATTGATACTATAGTTTGTTACTAAATCATCACTAGATAAACTTACTTTCCAATCATCAAAGAAGAAATATTTTTTGTCAGATGATTTTTGTAAAGTTATGGTTGTTTTTTGACTGATACTACTATTATTCGTTGTGTAAGTAATACTTACTTTTGCTGTTAGACCACTCTTATCATAATCTATTCCAGTTATATTATAATTTTGAATATTTTTTGCATCTGTTACTTTATCAGAACTACTATAAAATGTTTTAAATGCTTTCTTATCGGTGAATGCACCACCTGCACTTAGATCACAATAAGTATACATTTTATCAACATTTTGATGAATGTATGCTTCATAATAGCTTTTAGCAATTGATTTTGGATCAATGCTATTTTTTAAGCTGTTGATACCAATTACTAGTGCTGCTGCTATTACAATTACCACTATGATAATTATTTTTGATTTTTTAGACATTGGTTTTTTTTGCTTTGCTACTTTTTGTTTTGGTGCTGCCTTATTTGTTTCTTTTTGGACAGTTTCTAACTTTTCTCCACAATTTTCGCAAAACTTTGCATTTTTTTCATTTTTTGTGCCACATTCTGGGCAATACATTTTACCACTCCTTTTTTTACATGTATCCATGCTTATTTTCTATTTTATTATATTGCATTCTGTTTTGGATTTCAACTAATTATCTTTTATTTTTTCTAAAAACTCCTCTTCTGTCCAAATTGGTAAATTCAATTGTTTGGCTTTTTCGTATTTACTGCCAGGATCTTTTCCAACGATGATGGCTTCTATTTTTTTAGAAACATTTTCAATACTTTTACCACCGCGTTTTTCTATTTCTTGTTTGGCTTGTTCTCTTGTCATACTTGAAAGTGTTCCTGTGATGACAAATTTTTTACTCGTAAAATTAGCATTTTTGATTTTTTCTTGACCAAGATAATTCATATTTAAGCCAGCATCTTTTAAGTCTATGATTAGTTTTTGATTGACGTTATTTTGAAAATAATCTAGTAAACTATCTGCTATAACTTCACCAATATCTGGTAGTTTTACTAATTGTTCTTTAGTTGCTAGTTGTAAGTTATCCATTGTTTGGAAATAAGCTGCTAGAATTTTAGCTTTTTCTGCTCCAACATGTGGAATTCCTAGTCCAAATATTAGGCGTTCTAAAGAATTCTCTTTACTTTTTTCAATTGATTCTAATAATTTATCGACTGATTTTTGACCATAACCTTCTAATTTTATTAATTCTTCTTTTTTGGTATATAATGCATAAATATCTGCAATAGAATGTATAAAGCGAAAATTATATAGATCTTCCATAATCCTATCCCCTAAACCATCAATATTCATGGCTGGTCTTGATACAAAATGAATGAAACTTTCAACATGGCGTGCTGGACATAGTGTGTTTGGACAATAGTAATCCACTTGATCTTGTTTTTTTCCTAATTTGGTATGGCAAATTGGGCATTCTGTAATCATTTGGAAAGGTAGCTCATTTCCTGTTCTTCTTTCTTTTTTTACTTCTACAACTTCTGGTATAACATCTCCTGCTTTACGGATGGATACAATGTCCCCTATTTTTAAATCTTTATTTTTTACATAGTCTTCATTATGTAAGGTAGCTCTTGAAATTGTACTTCCCATTACAATGACTGGTTCTAAAATAGCATTTGGTGTAATTTGTCCTGTTCTTCCCACTGTAAATATAATATCTTTTAATTTCGTTAATACTTCTTCAGCGGGAAATTTATAAGCAACAGCCCAACGAGGTGTTTTTGCTGTATAACCTAATTCTTTTTGTTCTTCTATAGAATCTACTTTTATTACAATTCCATCGATATCATAATCTAAGGAAGAACGAATAGCACCTTTTTCGTGAATGTAATCCATTACTTCTTGTATATTTGACACAATCTTATTATTTGGATTGGTTTTAAACCCTAATCTATTCATGAATTCTAAGGCTTCATGGTGTGTTGTAATATGGTAATCTAGTGGATTTGGCAAATGATAAATAAAGGCATCGAGATTTCTTTTTGCAGCAATGGAAGAATCTAGTTGGCGAATAGATCCAGCTGCTGCATTTCTAGTATTTTGTAATGGCTTTTCTTTATTTTTTATCCGTTCGGCATTTAATTTTTCTAATGTTTTTTTACTCATATAAATTTCGCCACGTACTTCAATATCAATTGCTTCTTTTAATTTTAAGGGAATGCTTTTAATTGTTTTCACGTTGTGGGTAATGTCTTCTCCTACTACTCCATTTCCTCTTGTTGCAGCTGTTATTAATTTGCCTTTTTCATAATGTAGAGAAACAGATAAACCATCTATTTTTAATTCACAGACGTATTGAGGGTGAAAGCCGGCATTTTCAATTCTTTCTAGAAAGCTAACAATTTCATCTTCGTTAAATACGTCTGCTAATGACAACATTGGAATTTTATGTTCGATTTTTTGAAAGGATGAAATCACTTCACCACCGACATGCATGGTTGGAGAATCTTCTTGTTTCCACTCTGGATGTAGAGTTTCTATTTCTTGTAATTCTCTTAAATATTTATCAAATTCTTGATCGGTAATGGATGGATCATCTACTACATAATATTGATAATTAGCTTGATTTAGTATATTGATTAATTCGAACATTCTTTCTTTTGTCATTATTTTTCTCCTTTGTGTTTATTGCCATAACTGTTGTGGGTATTGATTATTTTCTATTAGTTGATGAATCGTTTGAACAACTAATTCTTTATCTTCTTTGTAAGTTACTCCTGCCCAAGTAGAATTTGTGTTTAATAAATCTACTGTAGCTGCTTGTTCTTCGATTGCATCTTGTAATACATCTGGAATTAAAAATTCACAAGTTGTTAAATCTTCTTTATTGTTTTCTAAAAATTCTTCTAATTTTTCTTCAAGATATGGAAAAATAGTTGGTGTAAATAATAATAAATTCATAGATACAATCGTATCATTTTTTAAGGTAAATGGTTGACTGCCATTTAATGGTTTGGCAATGATCTTACCATCTATTTTTTCGACACTACTTTCAATGATAGCTTCTAATTTTTGTCCGTTGCTACGACATATTCCTCTTTTTGCAGACCCATTTGGACTTAGAGTATTGGCTACTTTATAACCAACAACAGCATAATGATATGGTTCTATTGTATCTAAATATTTTGATGCAACCATAAAAGCATCTCTACCGTAAAAATCATCAGCATTAATAATAGCAAATGGTTCTTCTATAACATCTTTGGCACATAGAATAGCATGTGCAGTTCCTAATGGTTTGATTCTATCTTTAGGTATTATATCTTGCTGTTGAATATTATCATTTTTTTGGAAAACATATTCTACTTTTATATGAGGTTCTACTCTTTTTCCAATTGTTTCTTTAAAAATCTCATAATTTTCTTCTTTTATAATAAAAACTGTTTTAGTAAAACCTGCTTTAATAGCATCATAAATAGAATAATCAATTAAAAATTCTTGATTTGGCCCTACTGGTTCTATTTGTTTTAATCCTCCATAACGGCTTCCCATTCCGGCTGCCATTACTAATAATGTTTTATTTTTTGACATGTATTTTTTTCTCCCATTCTTTGTTTCTTAATATTTTATTTAACTGAAATAATGAATTTAAAGCATCTAAAGAACTTGCTTGTTCTACTATTTGCCAAGTGCTAATCTCTTGCCAAGATACATTTTGTTGTTGAGCTTTCTGACTAGCATAATATTTTTTTAAATTGTTGTCATATGCAATATCTAACACGCTTCCTTTCTGTACTTTTTCTTTTATATTTTTAAAATCATAGATAAAAGCAAACTCTTGCTCTTCTAATTCTTTTAAATCTTGATAAACCCCATCTTTTTGCAAAACTATCAAACCATGAAATTCTTGATTGCTGTCGGCCTTTAGACTAAATTGATACCCTTTTTGAATTTTAGTAAATAGTGGTTGATAAAGTTGTAGTTTGTTTCTTGCTATTTGATAGGATTTATATTCTAATTTTTCATCCATTTTATGTAAAGTGGACAACAAGGTTGTTCCTTCTGTTTGTTCTATTATATTATTTTGTTTTCTAATACTTACTATATAGGTGTTTGAAAAAGGATCAAAGTGAATTCTAAATTGCTGTTGATATTTTAATTTTTCAAATACAATTTCGTCTTTTAAGGTAGATGTTACTATTTGTTCAACTGGTCTTATTCTTTTTATTTCTTCATTATCTGTATCTTTCAAATAGAACATATTTAATTTTTCTTTGGTGCCTTTTTCAATAACTAAGTCATATCCTTCTTTGAAATTCATTTTTATTCTCCTTTTATTATATTTTGGTTAATTTTTTATGATTTTTCATAAGTTTTTTTACACCAAATGGTAATTTAAAAGCAACTGTTACTAATGAATTGGTAACTTCTATTACTCTACCAGCACCAAAGTTATCGTGAACCACATAGTCTCCTACTTGATAATCAACTTCTTCTTCTCTTAATACATCTTTTTCTTCTAAGATTTGATTTTCTTCTAGTTTATGATTGCTTTCTATTAAAGATGTATCTATTTCTTTTAAGAAGCGACTAGGTGGATTGATTTGATTGTTTCCAAATAGTACTCTTCTTCTTGTATTTAGAATGTATAATTTTTCTTTGGCTCTTGTAATGGCTACATAGCATAGACGTCGTTCTTCTTCTATGTCGTTTGCACTCATTAAGGAGTTTATGTGAGGAAAAATCCCTTCTTCTAAGCCAACGATAAATACAACATCAAACTCTAATCCTTTGACGGCATGAATTGTCATTAAATTTACTCTGTTATAGTTATCTTCATATTCATCTTTGTCATTGACTAGACTTACTTCATACAAAAAGTCTTCTAACGAAACAAGCCCTTCTTTTTCTTCAAAGGATTTGGTAATAGATTTAAATTCTTCCAAATTTTCTAAGCGAATTTCTGCTTCTAATGTTTTTTCATTTTCTAATTCTTTTTTTAATCCGCTTAATTCTAGTACTTTATCAATTAGTTGTGTTAAAGTTGTTTCATTTGATTGTTGTTGTAAGTCTATGATTAATTGTTGAAATGCTTGTTCTTTTCCTCCAGTAATAGCTTCAAACAGGCTACAATTTAGAGCTTCTGCTTGAGTTGTTAAATTTTCTATTGTTTTAGAACCAATTCCTCTTTTTGGTGTATTGATTACTCTTAAAAAACTAACATCATCTTTTGGATTATAGATTAGTTTTAAATAAGCCAGTAAATCTTTAATTTCTTTTCTTGCATAAAAGCTGAATCCACCTACTATTTTATAGGGAATACTTTGTTTTAATAATTCTTCTTCTAAAACACGGGATTGAGCATTTGTACGATATAAAACGGCAATATCTGCTAAAGAAACATTTTTTTCTTGAAGCTTTTTGATGGTAGAAGCGACGTAATGACTTTCATCTTTTTCATCATAAGCGTGATAATAGGTTATCTTTTCGCCTTCATCTTTTGTAGACCATAGATTTTTTTCTTTTCTACTTTGGTTATTTTTTATAACACAATTGGCAGCATCTAGAATAGTTTTCGTAGAACGATAGTTTTGCTCTAGTTTGATACTTTTGGCATTTGGATAATCTTTTTCAAAGTTTAAGATGTTTTTATAATTTGCTCCTCTAAAACCATAAATAGCTTGATCAGCATCTCCTACGACACAAATGTTTTTGTATTTTGCACTTATCATTTTACTTAAAATATATTGAGCTTCGTTGGTGTCTTGATATTCATCGATTAAAATATATTTGTAGCGTTCTTGGTATGTTTGAAGGATGGATGGATGTTTTTTTAATAGTTTTATGGGTAGGCATAATAGATCATCAAAATCTACCGCATTATTTTCTTTTAATTTTTGTTCATATTTTTCATACACCTGCTTTATGACTTTTTCATAATCATTATTTGCATATATTTCATAGTCTTTTGGTGATATTAATTCATTTTTACAGCTACTAATTTTATTTTTAATAGCTTTCGGATTATAAATTTTTGGATCATAGTTTTGATTTTTCAAGATTTTTTTGACAATTGTTAAGGAGTCATCACTATCCATGATAACAAAATTTTTATCATAGCCTAAGTTTTCGTAATTTTCTTTTATTATTTTCAATCCAAATGAATGGAAAGTGGAAATCTGAATAGCATTGGCTTCTTGACCTATTAACTGATAAACTCTATCTTTCATTTCATGGGCAGCTTTGTTTGTAAAAGTAATTGCTAAGATTTCATAGGGTGATACCCATAGTTCTTCTATCAAATAAGCTATTTTTGTTGTTAGAACTTTTGTCTTTCCACTTCCAGCTCCGGCTAAAATTAATAATGGTCCTTCATTATATAGTACTGCTTCTTTTTGTTGTTGATTTAAATTTTCTATATTCATGTTAACCTACTTCCTTATTTCCATTATACATGAAAAAAAACTTAGTGAAAAGCAAAAGCAGTTTGTTTCATAGAAAACTACTTTTGATTTTTACTAGTTTAATGTGTTCTGATAATTTTGTTCTATTTGAAGTGTATAATAAAAAAAATTGATATCTGTATAGAAATTATCTAATGCAACTGCTTCAATGATAAAATATAACTTAGCATTTAATAGGTCAGTTATCATTTTTGCTAATAGATCTTTTAATTCTTTAGTCAGAGTGACACTTCTGTTGGTTAGGTTTTTTTGATTAATAGGTGTCAATGGCAATTTTCGATAGTCTTCTAATAGTGGTATGTATTTTTCTAACAATGACTCTATTTGTGTTATATAGTTCATTTCAGTTGTATTAATTAATCCACGTAAGAAAAGAAGTATTTCATACATAGCCATATTAAATTGATATCTGTTATTAATAGAAGCTGTGGGGTCTGTTGCTTCTTTGTCGTTTAGACGGATTAATTCACTTAAATACGTTGTAGCAACTGTTATCATATACTGATAAAATGAGGGATAGGTATAAGAAAATAGTTCATTATTATTCATTTTCTCTTTTATTTGAGCTGCTAATGATAAAAAATCTTGAACTATTTTTTTGGCTTCTTCATTTGCTTCATATAAATTGTTTACTAATTGTATGGTTGGTTCTTCTGGTGTGCCTGGTTGTAAACTTAATTCTTCTTTTGTTATGTCTGTTGCTAAACTTATATCAAATAATTTTTCTGTTAATTCTTCTGTTTGAAGAGTAAATTCAGTTACAAATAGACCACCGTTTAAAGCTCCCTCATTTACTTTTCCTTCAGTATATTCAATTAATTTTCTACCTAACTCTTCGCATCTTTTTCTTAAAGTCTCTGCTTGTTTACTATATTCTTCATTGTTTTTAAAAAAAGATAGTTGAATGTTCAAACAAAAATTTCTAATAGTTCGTAGATAAAAAAGACTTCCATTTAATGATTCAGATACAAATAATAGATTATTTAACATATTATCACCAATATATTATATGTTTATTGTTTATTTAAATACAAAAAAACATAGCAGCATTTACTATGTTTTAATAAACAAAAAAATCTTGGCAACTTCCTATTTTCGCATACACTATCGTCGGCGTTAAGTGGCTTAACTTCTGTGTTCGGGATGGGAACAGGTGTACCCCACTTGCTATCGTTACCAAGAAAATATTTAGAGAAAATAATTCTCTGAAAACTTAGATACTGTGTTCATCAAATTATAAATAGGGTTAAATCCTCGATCTATTAGTACTAGTCAGCTCAACATGTCGCCATGCTTCCACCTCTAGCCTATCAACCTCATCGT
>CAKPFD010000018.1 GCA_934149515.1 uncultured Bacilli bacterium | reverse complement strand
TCTATTTTGAAACAGCAAAAAGACCAGAATACATTTCTATTCTGATCTTTACCTCATCAAAAAAACAGGTATTGGTTACTTGATTAAAGTACCCCCCCCCCAGGTTAACTTTGAGTTTACTGTAGCGTATAACATCATATCAAACACCTTCCCTATTTTATTTTTCTATATTCAGTTTAGCATTTTTTTTGCTTGTTCACAAGAATGTCATGATACTTAATAGGATTTTATGATAGAATAAAGTTACCTTTTATAAAAGAAGGAAGATTATTTTGCGCTTATTAATTATTGAAGATGAGTATAGCTTAGCAGATGTAATGGCGGATGCTTTACGAAAAGAAAATTATGAAGTAGATATTCAAACTGATGGTAAGGATGGATTTTAAGTTGCCCTATTAAATTTATATGACTTAATTATATTAGATGTAATGCTTCCTAGTATGGATGGATTTGCAATTTTAAAACAACTACGCGATAATCATATTCTATCTAAAATCATTATGCTTACTGCGAAAGGAAATTTAGAAGATAAATTAAACGGGCTAGAAAATGGTGCTAATGACTATATCGTCAAACCTTTTCATATTGAAGAATTAATTGCTAGAGTTCATATCCAATTAAAAAATACAACAGATACTTCAAAAAAAGATATTCTTCTTTATCAAGACTTAGAATTAAATCTTGCCACTTCTAAGTTGAAATGCCTAATCAAAAGCAGGCTACATTGGCTTGGTATTACTATGTTTTATTAGCTAGTGAATCTTTTCTATTAGCTATTGCTATTTTATATCTAGTGATATCTAGAGGATGTAAGAAAACAAGAAAAGAAGTATTTTATAATAAAGATAAAATTATTATTGCAATACTTGCTAGTATTCTTTTGACTATTGGTTTGACTTATTTAGAAAAGGAACTAGTTTTTCTTTCCACCAATGAAAAGATGCAGCCGACAATGGATAATAATAGTTCTGTTAGCTACTATGCGAAAGAAGAAATTAATACTGATAGTACCATTCAAAATAAGTCTTATGAATCTAGTAACAGTGATGAAAATGTTATTTTAGTAGATGGCGAAAATCATGTTGAAATCAGTAATACTACTTTAACGAAAAGTGGCGATTCTGATGGTGGTGATACTAGTAGTTTTTATGGAAATAATGCTGCTTTACTTGCCAAAGGTGGTGCTAATGTAACGATTAAAGATACGACGATTGAAACAAATGCAACTGGTGCAAATGGTGTCTTCTCTTTCGGTGGAAGTGCTACTACTAACAATACTTCTAATGATGGAACAACGATTAATATTAGTGATTCTACCATTACTACAAAAAAGAATAATTCTGGTGGTATTATGGCAACAGGTGGTGGAATTATTAAAGCTAGTAATTTAACAGTTCATACTTCCGGAGTTTCTAGTGCTGCAATTAGAAGTGATCGTGGTGGTGGTACTATTACAGTAGATGGTGGTACTTATGAAACAGCTGATGCTGGTTCTCCTACGATTTATTCTACGGCTGATATTTCAGTTTCTCATGCAACCTTATGTGCCACTGCTGCTGAAGGTGTTGTGATTGAAGGGAAAAATTCTGTTAGTCTTGATGATGTTACATTAACAGATACCAATCAAAAACTAAATGGAAAATCTACTACTTATAAAAATATTTTCTTATACCAATCTATGAGTGGAGATGCTTCTAATGGTACTTCTTCGTTTACCGCTAAGAATAGTACAATTACTACAAATAAAGGTGATACTTTCTATGTTACGAATACTACTGCTAAAATTGTACTTGAAAATAATACCATTATCAACCAAGATACCACTGGTAATTTCTTACGCATTCAAAAAGATTCTTGGGGAAATAGTGGTTCTAATGGTGGTAATGTTGTTTTAGAAATGACAAAACAAAAAGTAAATGGTAATATTGTGGTAGATTCTATTTCCACTTTGGAAATGAGTTTGAAAGATAGTTCTTCTTTTGAAGGTAGTATTAATCAAGAGAATCAAGCAAAATCAATTCAATTGTCACTTGATAAAACTTCTAAGATCAAGTTAACTGCTGATAGTTATGTTACTTCTTTTACGAATGAAGATACAACTAACCAAAACATTGATTTTAATGGATATCATTTATATGTTAATGGCAAAGCCATTTCTTAACTTAAACGCTTTCTAAGTGTTTTTTCTTTTTTAAATAAAGTTTTCTAAAAAACTCTACGGGAATGACAGAAAAGGCACATAATAGCATAATTTCTATTTCTTTTACGGTTAAACCAGCTGTTCTAAATAAATCGCCACCATAATAAATTAAAAGTGTTTGGACAATAATGATAAATAAAATAATTAACATGAATACTTTGTTACGATAAAGATTAGCAAATACATTTAATCTCGATGTTCTAGCATTAAAACTGTTAAAAATACTCATAAAAATAAATAAACCAAAGAAAGCAGTTAAAAAATAACGATCATCTTTTTGAAAACGAAATAACGTATGTATCCAAGGACTTTTTAAAAAGAATAAGCATAATAAAAAGGAATAGATACCAATAAAAACAATTTCATGGATCATATATTGATTTAAAATTTTTTCTTCTCGTTTCTTTGGTGGTTCTTGCATATACTCTTCTAATGGTGGTTCATAGGCAAAAGCAACGCCAGCTAGAGTATCCATGACCATATTTACCCATAGCATTTGAATGACTGTTACAGGAGTTGGAACACCAATAAAGGGGCCAATGATAGATAATGATACAGCGCAGAAATTTACGGTTAATTGAAAGATAATAAATTTTCTAATACTTTTAAAGATTGTTCTTCCAAATAGTATGGCTCTTGTAATAGAATAAAAATTATCATCTAATAAAATTATATCGCTTGCTTCTTTTGCTACTTCTGTTCCACTACCCATGGCAAATCCCACATCAGCTTTTTTTAAAGCAGGGGCATCATTGACGCCATCTCCAGTCATACCAACAACTAGGTTTAACTCTTCACATAAACGAACAAGGCGACTTTTATCTTGTGGTAGAGCTCTTGCAATAACTTTTATTTGTGGTAGCATTTGTTTTATCTCTTCATCTGTTAATTGCTTTAATTGATCGCTTGTTAAAACAGTATCTTTTTCAGTTTGTAGGATCCCTACTTCTTTGGCAATAGTCATGGCGGTTTCTTTATTATCGCCACTTATCATGACAATTTGAATACCAGCATCTTGAACAAGTTTTATTCCTTTTTTTGATTCTTTTCTAATTTCATCTTTTAGTAATAGTAGACCTATAAAGGTTAAATTTTCTAAGGTCGTCGTTGTTTTGGCTAATAGGATAATTCTGATTCCTTGTTTGGTATAATTTTTTAGAAGATTTTCTATTTTTAAAGTATTGGAAAGTGGATATACTTTTCCATTTTGACCAAGATAATTTTTACATTTTGCTAATAAAATTTCTGGTGCTCCTTTAATATAAATGGTTTCTTCTTTGTCTTTTACTTTAGTATAAGCATATTTTAATTTGCTATTAAAAGGATGGACTTCTATTTTTGGTAATACTTTTACTTGGGGTAAGGGAATGAAATTTGCACAGGCTTTATCTGTTATATTTCCTCCTAACCATTTTTGTTTGTTAGTATCTAGGACACAACTATTATTTTGAATCATGGCATCTATTAGGTTTTTTTGATATTCTTCATTTCTTTTGAATTGATCAAACCGTTGAAAAACACTTCCTCTACCATCTATTATTCCAACGACTTCTAGATTGCCTTTAGTGATGGTTCCTGTTTTATCGGTAAATAAAATGTTAAGGCTACCAGCTGTCTCTATTCCTGTTAATTTTCGTACTAATATGTTATTTTTTAGCATTCTTTTCATGTTGGAAGATAAAACAAGGGTTATCATCATTGGTAAACCTTCTGGAACAGAAACAACAATAATGGTAACAGCTAGTGTTAAAGCATATAGAATGTAAGCAAATACTAGGGATGTATTTTGTAGTGTTTGCAATATCTTGGTAAGGTTAAATTGATTCGCAATGACGATGCTTGAAAACAAATAGGAAATTGCTACTAGTAAGGCTCCTGCATAACCAATGCGACTAATGGTTTGGGCTAGTGAACGAAGTCGTATTTTAAGAGGACTTTCTGGGGTGGTTTCTTGTAGTTCATTTGCTATTTTACCATAAAATGTTTGTTGTCCTACTTTGGTAGCTAGCATTTGCCCTTCTCCATTATAGACAACGCTACCACGTAACAATTCATTCATTGCTGTTGGGTTAAGTCCTTTGGTATATGGATGTTTGTAAATTTCTTTGCTTTCTCCTGTAATGCTTGATTCATCAATGGTTAACTCGCCTTCTAATAAGATCCCATCACATGGAATTTTGTCTCCTAATTCTAATAAAATGATGTCTCCTACTACAATTTCTTCAATTGGTAACGCAATAATACCTTCTTTTCGTTTTACTCTAATTTTACTTTTTGAAGCTTCTTCTTGTAATTGTTCAAAGGCTTTTTCACTACCATATTCGGAAACGGTAGAAATAAAGGATGCAATGAAGATGGCAATGACAATACCAACAGTTTCGTACCAGTCAAAATCCTGAATTAAAAAAATCGTTTTAATTCCTAAAGCTATTAGTAAAATTCTGATGATCGGATCTCCTAAACTTCTTAGAAATTGTTTGAAAAAGCTATCTTTTTCAAGTGGCTTTAGGGCATTGCTACCATATTTTTCACGATTTATTACTACTTCTTCTTTGCTCAAGCCTTTTTTTGCTACTTTTTCCATATATGCTCCTCCTAAAAAAGAGTATGCAACAAAAAATAAGAATACGCTTCTTATTCGTATTCTTATTTAGACAAATTTAATTATTTATTTCTTACCATATTGATATAGGCGTTTACTTTTGTCGCCCATGTTGTACTAGCAGCATATTTAGGTCCCATTGTTTCTGGTGTTGTTAATCCTTTTGAAAAATAGTTCTTATACAAATTATCTAAATAGCCCATAATTCCTTCATCTAAGGTAGCATAGGCTTTATAGGATCCACCACCACAACTTGGTCCACCTTTTTGGCCACCAACATTATTACAGCTTCTTACTAAATTACTACAACTTCCACTATTACATCCTGTTTCATGTAGGATAATAGCAGTTGCTAGATAAGGATCAACGCCTAATTGTAAGGCATAACTTGCAATTAGATATCCTTTCCCTGCTATTGTTGATTTTAAAGATCGATTTAGTTTTTCGGCTAATTGATTTAAAGTTAAGTTATCATATACAATTGGTTCTACTGGAATTGTTTCTACATCTTCAAATGTTGTTACTTCTTCTATATTTGCATCCACCGTTATTTCTTCGGCTGAAGTTTCTTTTTCATTTGTTAATTCTTTCATGGTTACTTTTTCATAAGCCACTTTTGTATCTTCTTCCATTTGGAATGACTTATATTGTAGAAGAATAGCTGTTGCAATCATTAAAATGCCAAGGCAACTTAATGTTAAGCTAATCTTATTTACTTTTTTCATACGTTCCTCCTTTGATAAGAACGATATCATTATAGCAAAAACTAGCTGTATTGTCAAATTGGTGTAAATTTATATGACTTCATTTGGCTTTAAAAGGCTTAAACTTACTTTCTTTTTGATAGGATCAATTTCTTCTACATAGCAATCTACAATGTCTCCAACAGAAAATTTTTCGGATGGATGGCGAAGGTATTGCTTAGATAATTTAGATATGTGTGCTAAGCCATCATTTTTTAGGCCAATGTCAATAAAGATACCAAAATCGACAACATTACGGATGGTTCCTTGTAGTTTCTGCCCTTTTTTTAGATCTTCTAGGTGCAAAATATCACTTCTTAGAATTGGTTGAGGATATGCATCTCTTGGGTCTCTTTCTGGTTGTTTTAAGGCATTCATAATATCTTCTAGAGTATAGGAATCCATGTTCAGTTTGCTTTTGGCTTCCTCTTTTGGTAGATGGTCTAACTTTTCGATTAATTCTTTACTTCCAATATCTTTGGTGCCTAGTTGTAAATAATGTAATAGATTTGTTGTTTTATCATAGCTTTCTGGATGGATTGGTGTTCTATCTAGTGGATTTTGACCGTCAATAATTCTAAGAAATCCAATGGACTGCTCATATATTTTAGGACTCATTCCTTTTATTTCTAATAATTGTTGCCTTGAGGTAAATTTTCCTTTTTTGTCTCTTGTATCTAGAATGGATTGAATCATTTTTTTATTTAAGCCTGATACATATTGTAAAATACTAGCACTTGCTGTGTTGATATTAACTCCGACTTGATTGACTGCTTTACTAACAACAAATTGAAGTGATTCATCTAATTTTTTGGCTGGAACATCGTGTTGATAAAGACCTACACCTATGCTTTTAGGATCAATTTTAACTAATTCAGATAAGGCATCTTGTATTCTTCTACCAATACTGATAGCACTTCTTTTTTCAACTGTTAAATCCGGAAATTCTTTAATTGCAATGGCACTTGCTGAATAAACGGAAGCTCCTGCTTCACTTACAAGTACATATTCTACTTTCCTTGTAGCTTCTTTTAGGGTTTCGGCTACAAAAGCTTCACTTTCTCTTGAGGCAGTTCCATTTCCTATTGCAATAATATCTACATTATAAGTATCAATTAAGTGTAATAGTGTTTTTTTGGCTCCTTCTATGTCATTATGTGGTTCTGTTGGATAAATGACTTCTATTTTTAATACCTTTCCGGTTTTATCTAGGACAGCTAACTTGCAACCAGTTCTGTAAGCCGGATCATATCCTAATACCACTTTTTCTTTTAATGGTGGAGTTAATAATAAATGTTCTACATTGGTGGAGAAGTTTTCTATGGCGCGTTCTTCGGCTTTTTCTTTTAATTGGGAGCGAACTTCTCTTTCTATGCTTGGTAAGATCAATCGCTTTAAGCTATCTTCAATCGCAGTTTGAACTATTGGGGATGCTAATGTTTGTTTTTTGATGATTTTGCTTTCTAAATAATCAATCATTGGGGCTTTATTATATTCTAATTTTACGGACAAAATAGCTTCTTTTTCTCCACGATTTAGTGCTAATACACGATGAGGTTTGATATTTTTAATTGGTTCTTGATAATCATAATAAAGTTCATAAACTGCTAATTCATCGATGGCATTTTTTTTCTTAGACGAAGTTATCATTGCTTCTTGGTAAAGATATCTTCTTAACCACTTACGGTAACTAGCATTATCACTTATCCATTCTGCAATAATGTAACTTGCTCCTTGAAATGCTTCTTGTTGTGTTTTGACTTTTGTATTTAAAAATGGTTTTACTAGCGTTTCTAATGATTGAACCTCATGAAAAGACATAATGACTTTAGCAAGTGGTTCTAGTCCATTAGCGATTGCTTCTGTGGCTTTTGTTTTTTTCTTTTCTTTAAATGGTCGATACAAGTCTTCTATTTCTACTAATTTATTGCAATTTAAAATTTCTTTTTTTAACTCTTCTGTTAATAAATCTTTTTCTGCAATCAATCGTATGACGTCTTCTTTACGCTTTAATAAATTGATTTGATATTGGTAAACCTCTTCTATTTTTCTAATAATTTCTTCATCTAAGGCACCTGTTGCTTCTTTTCGATATCTTGCGATGAATGGGATTGTATTGCCATCTTCTAATAAATTTAAAACTGTTTTTACTTGTTTTGGCGTGATTTGTAGTTCTTTACTCATTTGAGTGATAATTTGTTCATTCATAATTACTCCTAAATTGATGGACTTTTTTTAGCTTTTTCTTTTTGAATAATGTTTGTATCTTCGTAAAAAGCATTTATATCATAATAATCATCCGTTTCAAGTGGATCTAATGATTTAACGCATTCTATAAATACTTGATCAAATTCCTCTTGAGATAACATCTGATAATAATTTTTTAAGGTTTGCTTTTGTTCTTTTGTTATTTGTTGTTTGGCAGGTGCTGCGATTTGTA
Source organism: uncultured Bacilli bacterium (assembly GCA_934149515.1). Lineage (GTDB taxonomy): Bacteria > Bacillota_I > Bacilli_A > RF39 > UBA660 > Onthousia. The sequence continues at coordinate 4,320 of CAKPFD010000018.1, read as the reverse complement.
TGCCATTATGAATTTGATTTTTGGTATCTATATAGGATAGATCTAGTAATGTTATGACACCTGAGGCACTTAAATCTGCTAATTGGGATACTAGTTTTTTGTTTTCATCAAATGGTAAATGTTGATTTTGAAACCATGGTGTATGATAAATATCTCTTAAAAAGTAATCATCATGGTAATTTGGCTTAGATGGATCAAAAACTTCATTTTTACTTGTTATGGTACTTCCATCTTGTGCTATCATTATAATTTTATGTTGCATTTTATTCTCCTTTTAGATGATTTTTAAAATAATCTTCTATAACATCATAATCACAATAAGGAACATATTCTTTCCCTAAAGCCATATAATTATCTCGTCCTTTTCCAGCAATTAAAACAATATCATTTTTCTTTGCTACTGTTAATGCTTTGGCGATGGCTTGTTTTCGATCAATGATTCTTTCATAGTTTGTTTTTTTACTGTCTTTTAGTAAATCATCAATAATTTGATCAACACTTTCTTCTCTTGGATCATCCATTGTAAAGATTACATAATCCGATTTTTCTAGAACTATTTTCCCCATTGCTGGTCGTTTTTCTTTTTCTCTACCACCAGCTGATCCTGTTACTGTAATAATTTTTCCTTTTTTGACTTTATTTAGGTAATCTAATGTTTTTTCTAGGGCATCTGGAGTATGGGCATAATCTAGCATAATGGTATAATCGTTGGTAAATGGTAAGACTTCCATTCTTCCTTCTACTTGTTGTAAGTTAGCGGCTTTTTGAATAATTTCTTCCATTGTTTTGCCATAAGCAAGTGCTGCTAAGGTAGCTGCTGCGATATTTAACACATTGAAACTTCCTACTAGAGCACTTGTCATTTGATAAGCTTTTTGTTGATAAATGAGTGTTAATTCTGTTTTGTTGGCATATTCTTGATAGGATTTTATATATAAATCATCGCTTTCTTGAAAACCATAGGTCAACACTTTTCCTTTCGCATTTGCTTTTACTAGTTCATAATGTTTATCTTGACTATTTAAAATATTATAACCAGTTTCTTTGACTTGGCGAAACAGTTGGCATTTACAATCGATATAATTTTCTAAAGTCTTATGAATATTTAAATGATCTTGCGTGATGTTTGTTAAGATAGCAATATCATATTGAATTTGATCTAGGCGATGGCGATAAAAAGCTTCACTGCTTGCTTCCATACAAATTGTTTTACAACCCAATTTTATAAATTCGTCAAAATATTTATAAAGTCTATCAACATCTGGAGTAGTGTTTCGAATGGATTCTTTGAGTGTTTTATATTTTTTGCCATTGGTTCCAATATAAGCGCAATTATCTTGCTGCAAGAATTGATATATTATTTCTGCTACAGTTGTTTTACCATTGGTTCCTGTTACCCCTATCATCTTTACTTTTTGATAAGGATAATCGTAAAACTTTGCACAGACGTTTTGTAATTCTTGATTTGTATTTTCTACTTTGATAATTGGAACGGATTTATTTTTTATGTCTTTACTAACGATGCAAGCTGCAGCACCATTTTTGATAGCTTCATCTATAAAATCATGGCGATCTGCATTAACTCCCATTGTACAAACGAATAGATCGCCTGGTTCTACTTCTTTAGAGTTGATTTTGATACCTTTTATCAGTGTATCGTTTTTGACATTATATAATTCACTTAACTTTTTCATAACTCACCTATTTTTCTATTGTTACTATACTATTATTATACACAATTGATTCTTTTTTGGTTTCTTTCTTTTGATTATATTTTTGCAATATCTAATCCTACCATTTGATCATTTACTTCAATATCTTTTGCTAGTTCTTGATTTTGAACAAAGGTATTGGCTAGTGTTTCGCCTTTGATATAATCACCATACATTGTAATTACTTTTTCTATTGTCGGTGTTGCATGATAAGAAATTGTGATATGATCGGTGATCACTAAATCTTTTTCTTTTCGCATATTTTGAATTTTACGAACGATTTCTCTAGCATAGCCTTCTAGTAATAGATCTTCTGTCAATTCAGTGTCTAATACGACAATTGTTTTTTGATTGCTAGTAGAAGCATATCCTTCTTTTTGTTGGATAGAAATAATTGTGTTTTCTTTGGTTAAGGCTACTTCTTCTTTTTCTAGTTCTACTAGTAGAGTTCCTTCCATAATTTGATTGATTTGTGCTGGTGTTAAATTAGAAATGATTGTCTGTAAAGTTTTCATTTTTGAACCTAGTTGTTTACCCAATACTTTAAAGTTTGGTTTAACAATATATTGTAAGTATTGGCTCATATCTTCTTTAAACTCTACTTCTTTGACGTTTAATTCTTCTTTGATAACTGATAGCAAATCACCAATAATAATTTCATCACTTTTTGGTAGTAGAAGTTTATTTAATGGTTGACGTACTTTAATATTTACTTCTTCACGAGCAAATCTACCAAGTGAACAAATATCTCTTACTAAATCCATTCTTTCTTCTGCTACTTCATCTATTAAATCCATATTTTCTATTGGGAATTCTGCTAGATGAACGGATTCTTCATTTGTCAATTTAGTGTAAATTTCTTCTGTCAAGAATGGTGTTAATGGTGCGCACAATTTACATAGAGTGACAAGTGTTTCGTAAGTGGTTAAGTATACTGCTTTTTTACTATCTGTTAATTGTGAATCCCAGAATCTTTTACGATTACTTCTAATATACCAGTTAGAAAAATCATCATTTAAAAATGGTACAATTAGTTTTGCAACTTTATTTAGATCATACTCTTCATAGGCATCTTTGACATCTTTTACTAATTTGTTTAGTTTAGATATTAACCAACGATCAATTAATGGGCGTTCTTTTATGTCAATAGAATATTCTCTTGGATCAACATGATCAGCATTGGCGTACATTTCAAAGAATGAGTATAAGTTTTTCATTGTAGATGTGTATTTAGAATATACTTCTTTGACTCCTGCTACACTAAATCTAAGTGGTGTCCATACTGGTGAAACATAAACCATATAGAATCTTATTGTGTCTGCTCCATATTCTTGCATGATTTGGATTGGATCAATAATATTTCCGACTGATTTAGACATTTTCTTTCCATATTCGTCTAACATCATATCATTTACAACAACATTTTTAAAACTTGATTGGCCGGAAATGATGGTTGAGATAACAAGTAATACATAGAACCAACCTCTTGTTTGATCGACTCCTTCTGCGATGAAATCTGCTGGGAATTGATCTTTAAATTTTTCTTGATTTTCGAATGGATAATGCCATTGTGCATAAGGCATAGAACCACTATCAAACCAAACATCTAATACATCTTTTATACGTGTCATTTCTTGGTGACATTCTGGACATTCTAAGTGTAGTTCATCAATATATGGTCTATGTAGTTCGATTGTTTTGACATCGATATCTTCTACTAATTTTTCTTGTAATTCTTTTAGGGATCCTATTACTTCACGATGTCCACAAGAACATTCCCAAATTGGCATTGGACAACCCCAATATCTGTTTCTTGAAATCCCCCAATCTACCATATTTTCTAACCAGTTAGCAAAACGTTTTGTTCCAACGAATTCTGGAAACCAATTTACTTTTTTGTTAGCTTCTATTATTTTATCTTTATATGCTGTTGTTTTAACATACCAAGCTGGTTTAGCGTAGTAAATTAATGGTTGTTTACATCTCCAACAATGTGGATATTCATGGGTTAATTTCATCTTTTTAAATAATTTATCTTCGCTCTTTAAGTATTTGATAATTTCAATTTCTAATTCTTTATCTGTTACTAGGCGTCCTTTCCATGGACCTTCTGTATAGCAACCATCTTTTCCTACTGGATTTATAAAGGTAATTCCATTTTCACGACATACTCTATTATCATCTTCACCATAAGCTGGCGCAATATGGACAATTCCTGTACCATCTTCTGCTGTTACATAATTGTCTGCTAATACTTGGAAGGCTTTTCCTTCTACTTTTACAAATGGAAGTAATTGTTCATATTCCATTCCTACTAAGTCTGTTCCTTTATATGTTTCAAGTACTTCTGCTTCTTCGCCAACAACTTTATCTTTTAGGCTTTCTGCGACGACGAATTTATAACCTTGAGAATCAACTTTTACATAAGTTAAGTCTGGATTAACACATAGCGCTAAGTTCGCCATTAATGTCCATGGTGTTGTTGTCCAAACTAAAAAGTAGACATCTTCATCTTTTTTCTTAAATGGAACAATAACTGTATTTACTGAATCTTCTTGATATCCTTGAGCAACTTCATTTGAACTTAATTCAGTACCACATCTTGGAC
>CAKPFD010000017.1 GCA_934149515.1 uncultured Bacilli bacterium | reverse complement strand
TGGTGGAGAGAGATGGATTCGAACCATCGAACCCGAAGGAACAGATTTACAGTCTGTCGCGTTTAGCCACTTCGCTATCTCTCCGACATAAAATAAAATGGTGCCGAAACCAGGAATCGAACCCGGAACCTACTGATTACAAATCAGTTGCTCTACCAATTGAGCTATTTCGGCAACAAAATATGGTGGGCGATTACGGACTCGAACCGCAGACCCTCTGCTTGTAAGGCAGATGCTCTAACCAACTGAGCTAATCGCCCGAATAACACTTGACGAAATTAAATATACCAGTTTCTATGCGTATTGTCAACCGAATTTTATTAATTTTATCAATTTTTTTATTTTTTTTGCTTTTGTTGTATCCAGTGCTCTAAATTTATTGCCAAATTTCGAAACCCAGACTTCGTTTCTGTAATTTTACTCCCACGACCATGCATAATACGATAATCAATATCTTTAATACTTAACTGATAATGATTTCCATCTTCTATCCCAATAATCTTAACGCGAATCACTTCATTTAAGGCTGCATATCGATTCATATCTTTTACAAATTTTGTTGATACTTCTGAAATATGTATTAAACCAGTTCTTTTTTCATCTAAGCATACAAAAATACCATAATCTTTAATACCTGTTACATAGCCGGTGACAATTGAGCCTATTTCATACGGTTCTTGCATCTGTCACACCTTCTTTACCATTTAGTATACCAAAAAAAATAAAGAATAACAATCATATTTTATTTACGAAGTTTGAATTTTTGTTTATAATAACAGTGGTGATAACATGAAAGAAGAAGAAATTGAAGCTCGTATTTTAATGATTATTGAGCAATTAAAGCCATTTTTAATTAGTGATGGTGGCAGTTTGGAATTTGTGAAATACGAAGATGGTATTTGTTATGTAAAATTAGGCGGTGCCTGTATTGATTGTGACTTTATGGATGTTACTTTAAAAGATGGTATTGAGCAAATGATCATCAATGAAATACCTGAAGTAAAAGAAGTTAAAAATGTGCTAGAAAAAAGCGATCTTTCTTAATTGATAAGATCACTTTCTTTTATTTTGTTAAAACTTTTGCTTTTTCTTTTGTTGGTTTGTATGTTTCTTTAATTTCTTGTACGTATGCATTTCCAAGTGTTTCGGCTTTTCTTCCGACAGTTAATAGGTCTTCTCCTGAAATTTCATAAGCACGTAATAATGTAATAAATAAAACAGCTGGCCATGGTTCATTTTCATCTTCTTTTACAATTGCTTTTTCAAATTCATAAGGTGTATTAATGGTTCTTTGTAGTGGATGTTTAATTCCAAGATTTAATTCTGGAATCTGAAAAATGCCAAATAACTGTTCTGTATTTCCTTTTTGATTTTGCATTAAATGATTGTGTAGCATGTTAGCTGCTTTAATTCTATATGCTTCTGGTTGTTCTATGTTTGCTTCTTCTTTGGCTAAGAATACATTTGCTTTGGCTCTATCTACCATACGGCAAAATTTTGACCAATCATATAGTAATTCTAATGAAGCATTACCATTAATCATTCTCTCTATTGCTTCATTTCTTAATGCTCCATCATTACCATTTGCTTCTTTTACTGCTTCACGCCAATGAAAGAAACTTTCTGTTGTTTCAAGAAATGGAAAATCTTTCATATCATTTTCAACTTGGTAATACATACTTTTTAATTTGTTTTCTGTTTCAGCATTTAATTGCTTCATTCAACCTCACCTCTTTCGTGTTTGCATATTATCGCACATTTTCCTTGATTTGTCAAGTAAATTGATTTTCGTTGATTAGTTAATTAGGATAGCGATATATTTCTAACCAATCTATTTTAGGAATATAGGATCTTATCGTTTGATAAATATTGTATAAAAATGTTTCATAATCTTCACTTTTTTCTAGAATTGGAATTATTTTTTCTTCTTGTAAAGTGCCATTAATAATTTGTTCATAAGTATCAAAATAAAAACTTGGAAATAATACCCTTCCCATTAATAAGGAATAATCAAAAGTATCATACTGCAAGGAATGGAGAATGTTTTTTATTTTTTCATCTTGATCTTCATCTAGTAAAAATAAGGATTTTAAATACTCTGCTAGATCCCGCATTGGATAATCTATTACTATATTTAAAGGAGAGTAAAAGTCTCTTATGTCCATATTGGCATATACTCTTTTTCTAGCAATGGTCAGTTTTTCTTGATGCTGGTTTTCTTTTTTCACTTCAGTAATGTAGCTAATTGCAGTTTCGGCAAGACCAATATAATAATCAAGGGAACCAAATAGATGTGGATAAGTTGTTTTGATGTAGTTTTTTTGGTATTCGAAATAATCTATTTTTTCACTCCACAATAAAACCCAGTCACTTCTATTGAGTAATGGAAAGTTATTTAATGGTAATAGTGGATGATAGTCTTTTGCTATATCTTCAATGGTTATCTTTTTAGATGGTACTTTTTCTTGTAATAAAATATAGTTTTTATGCTCTATTGGTGTGATACTTTCTTGAAATTTATTTTTTAATATCGTTGAAAACAATGTTGTCGTTAAAAGATGACTTAATTCATTTATGCTTTTAACCTCTTCTAGAGGCCTTTTAAAAGGAATTAGACGATACGTTATAGTATTGATAGAAAAATGGTATTCATGATTGGTATATAGCAGTTTTTCTGGGTATATATCATAATAGTAAAATAGTGCATTTTTCATTTCATCGCCTCTAGTAAAACGTATTATTAGAACACAAAAAAAAGAACGATTATTTCGCTCCTTACTACTTAAAACAAATAAGAAAGGTTGTATAATTTTTAGTGTGTGTAATGTGTAAAACATTATATACACTTTTTTCATAAAAAAAGACATATAAGTTTAACCTTGATACAATGTAAGTGACTAACAAACATGAAAGAAGGTACTTATATGTCTCAATTAGATTATATGATAGAATTGTTAGAATTAAAAGATAATAATATCAAATTTTATGAAAATTGTTATCATAAAGAAAAAATAAAGGGTGTTTATTATAAGGTGTTTGAAGGAACTTTAACTTATAAACCTACCTGTTGTGAAAAGTGTGGTGTTCTTTTTGATAACAAATTTGAAAAACATGGTTTTATAACTTCAAATATTAAAATACCTGATGTTGCTGGTTTTAAAACTATTCTTAGATTAAAGAAACAAAGATATCTTTGTAAACATTGTGGTAAAGCTTTTACTTTAAGAGATAATGTTACAGATTACGGCTGTTTCATATCTAAAAATACTAAATGGAAAATAGCTAATGAGCTAAGAAATAAGATTTCCGAAAAAGATATAGCAAAAAATAATAATGTTTCTCCTAACACTGTTGAAAGAATTATGGATTCTTATTATGATACTCAAAAACTTTATAAAAATTATTTGCCCGAAGTTTTATCTTTTGATGAATTCAAATCTGTTAAATCTGCTGATGGTGCTATGAGTTTTCATATGTGTAATGGTAAAACTGGACAGACGATTGATATTGTTGAAGATAGGAAATTATTAAGTTTATTAAAATATTTTGGTTATTATTCTTTTAAAGCTAGAAAATCAATAAAATTTATTATTATCGATATGTATTCGCCTTATGTTTCTTTAATTCAAAAAATGTTTCCAAATGCTCAAATAATTATTGATACTTTTCACTTGATTCAACTAATATCTAGATCTTTTAATAAAACCAGAATTCGTGCTATGAAAAGTAATAAAACCAATTATAATAAAATGAAAAGATATTGGAAATTAATCTTAAAAGATAGAAATCAATTGGATTATTCTAAATGGAAAAGATATACTTGTTTTCCAAATTTAATGACTGAAATTGATGTAGTTAATTATATTTTAGACCAAAATGCTGAACTAAAAGCAACCTACTACAAATACCAGGAATTACTTCAATCAATTAAAGAAAAGAATTATAAGAATTTTATTTATGCAATAAGTAATATCAACAATGCAGTATCTGATTATATGAAAACTTCTATTAAAATTTTAATAGAATTCAAAGATAAAATATACAACACATTTAATAATAGTTACCACAATGGTTTTATTGAAGAAAATAACAATTTTATAAAAGTATTAAAAAGAATAGCTTTTGGTTTTAGGTCTTTTAGAAGATTTAAAGCTAGAATCATGATATGCAAAGGTTTATTTAAAATAAATATGAAAAAAGCCAACGATTTCTCATTGGCTTCATAAAATTAATTATCACTTATTTGTGTCTACACACACTATTTGATGATCAACCTTTTTCTCACTGACGCTCTTTGGCAAAGAGTATCTTACTGATAGAGACTCATCTAGTCTTAGTTTTCTTCTCATTTTCAATCATTTCACGCGCCATCTTATCCATATCCATTTTATTTAGCATGTCATATTTATTAGCTACAAATTGTAGTCCTTTGACTTGATTCGCAGAATCTGTTAGTGTATTTTTTAGTTCGTTAGTGTTTTCTTGCAAGTTGGTGGTTTTTTCGTTATATACACAAATTGCATTATAGAGTCTTTGCTCAAATTTTTTTTTGCTAGTTGACACGGTATTAGAAAGTTTATTTTTCTCTTGTTCTGTTTCCTCCACTAGTTGTTGCATTTGATTGTTTTCCTTTTCTGCATCGGTGTATTGACTAAAAGCCGTTATTAAACTTTTCACCAAATCCGGATTCAGATCTTCCCAGTTCTCTTTGAAATCAAGTGATTCTGTCGCTTTGTTTTCAATCGATTCAGTCTCACTTAGATCCGAATCTTTATCTATGAAATTTAAAATTTTTTTGATCGTGTTAGAATCAATTACAGCCTGCTCTCCTTCAAGCTTAATTTTTATAGCTGGTTCTAAAACTTCATCATTCTCTTTTTTGTTATAAACATGGTCAGAGTCATTATTAATATGTTGTTCTTCTTTTGGTTGTTCCTTTTTATCAAAACTAAATCCTAATGATTGATTTTTTAAGGCTGAGGTTGCTGGTGTAACAACTGGCCGAACTGGTGGTGAAGTTTTTTCATTTTCCTGTTTATTACTATTATTTTTTACTTCTCCACCATTTAGGAATTTATCCAATTCTTGATTGGAAATTTGGTTTGAGTTAGCACTTGTTGCTTGCTCACCTGTTTTTTCTTTTCCATCATTTAAAGCATCTTTTACTGTATCTTGTAAACCTTTTACATTTAATTTATCAAAAGCAATTGTTTTAATATCTTTTACAAATTCATCAGAATAAGCTTCTAATTCTTCTTTACTATTTTTTATTAATTCTTCTAAGTTATCACTAGGTAATTTAATTGCTCTTGCCTTTTTTTTCAGCATCATTCTTTTCGTTAAAAATGATGTAAGCTTTTGTATGCAGCAAAAAGAACGTAGTTCCCTTAAGTCTTTTTTTAATTTTTTCTTTTCTTCCTCGGTTGAAGCATTTCTTATCTTATCTTTAACTTCAGAAATCTGTTCTTTTGATTTTTTAATAGCATCTTTTAAAAATTCATAATATTTCATTGAAATAATCATAAACGTTAATGGTGTTAATTTTATTTTTGAAGCATTTTCTTTCTGTGTTGCTGATTCTGGTGCTTTTGTAAATTCGATTTCTTCTGGCATTTTCTTTCATCCTTTCTAAACTAATCTTTTTTTGATAGTCTTCTTAGTACATCCTTAATACGATTCCATTCTTCTTCATCTTCCACACCAAATAACTGTGGATTTCCACTTGTTCTATCTACTCTTGAAACATAAACCGTAACATTTCCATTTTCATCTTTTTCATTTTTTGTATATACAACGTACTCTTTTCCTGTATCTTTAAATTCGAAGGCAGTTACTACTTCTACCTCATCAATTGATCCATCTTCCTGTATAATTGACATCATTGTTTTTTCTGTATTTTCCATTGATATTCCTCCCTTAATTACTCTACTATCATTATAATAGCATAAAAAAAGAAAAATAAAAAGGTTATTTTTCTTTTTTCAACAAAAAAATCTTTGCTCCATAGGCACAATAAGAATCAATATATGTTTCTAGTGTATCAATTGAATTGATTTTGGTGGCTTGCTTATTTTCTTTTTCATAAAATCCTTTTAGTCTTAATTTATTATAAGCATAATCTCCACAAATATAATCGTATGGTTCAAAATACTCTGTTAATTTTTCTTTTACTTGTTCTAAATCAAAACAATCATCATTTCTTATCAATTGATATTTATGTCCTAATAATTCCATTTTACTCTTCCCTTCTTTTTTACTATATCATATTTTAACGAAAAGGTAGAGATAAACTATCGGCTTCTTGATAGGTTCCTTGATAAAAATTAGGGACGGATCCTTGTACTAGTTCTACTAGTAGTGATATATCTGTTGTTACTTTTATACTTTTGGTAGTATGTGGCATAGTAATTTGTTCTGTTAGACTTACTTCTAGTGCTATTTCTACTAAAGCATTATTTAAGCCATAAGGGGTGACTTTAGTTTTTAGATGGCTTTTTACATAACCGATAAAAGAAAAACGAATAGGTACTACAGCTGAAGTATTTACTAATAAAGAATTTCCTAATAAAACTCCTAATGGTATTTCACAAACGACGCCATCTTTTAAATAGGTTAATTTTGTTCCTTTTAAGCTGTTTGATATTTGTAAATCTTTTGTATTTCCTTCTTCTAATTGCATGATTTTTTGCATCATTTCTTCATTAATTTTGCTTAACAAGGCATTACTTTTTTGGGTATTAATATCAAGTAAGGTAATGGTATCATTTTTATCTTTTGTCACGGTATATAAATTAGATGGTATGGTGATGTTGTTTCTTGTTACTTGATTTAAAATAGTTGTTGCAACTCTTTCTGTTTCAATTGTAGCGTATGAAATAATGACATTTTCTAATTTTTTACCAGATAATAAAATTAAGCCGATAGCTAGAAAAAAGGAAAATATACTATAGCACAATAATTGTTTGAAAATAGATAGTGGCGGTTTTTGTTTCTTTAAGCGTATTTTTGTTGACATTTATCCTAAACGAACCAAAATGACATCTTCGCCAATTCTTTCTATTTTTTGCCAAGATATTTCTTCTTCTACGCCACGATTCATAAATGATAGCATTTTTTTATTTGGCTCGACGACAAGTGCTAAGATTGCACCGGTTCGTTCATCTATTTTAATGTCAATAATGTTTCCTATATTTCTGCCATCTAACATATTGACAATATCTTTACTTTGTAAATCTGATAAGCGCATATTTTCACCTTCACTTACTGTTTCATTTTATGTCTTTTTCTCAATTTATATGATTTTGCTGTATATTTTTTTTATTTTGCATCATTATGGTAGTAAAAGGAGAAAATTATGGCAAAACACAAAGTAGAAATTAGTGGAATGAATACACAAGATATCGTTGTTTTATCAAATGATGATATGCAGCAATTGTTTCAGAAAATGCAAAATGGTGATACTTTTGCACGAAATGAGTTAGTAAGTGGAAATTTAAAATTAGTATTAAGTATTTTAAGGCGTTTTAAAAATAATAGTGAAAATATGGATGATCTTTTTCAGGTTGGATGTGTTGGTTTGGTGAAAGCAATTGATAATTTTGATTTACAACATGAGGTGCGTTTTTCCACTTATGCAGTTCCAATGATTATTGGGGAGATTAAACGTTATTTGCGGGATAACAACAGTATTCGCATTAGTCGTTCCACCAAAGATTTAGCTTATAAGGCTTTAAGGATGAAGGAAGAAAAATTGGTGGAATATGGTATAGAACCTTCTATTGAAGAAATCGCCAGCAATTTAAATGTCCAACCTTATGAAGTCATTCATGCCATTGATGCTTTAAAAGAACCTATTTCTATGTTTGAACCTATTTATAATGATGGTGGAGATACGATTTATTTATATGATCAAATAGAAGACAAAAAACAAACTGGAAAAGAAATTGAGAATAGACTTTCTACGCAAGAAGCATTAGCTTCATTAAACCAAAGAGAACAATTTATTTTAGATGAAAGATTTATGATTGGAAAAACACAGATGGAAATTGCGGAAGAATTATCTATTTCTCAAGCTCAAGTATCTAGATTAGAAAAAGGTGCTATTAAACAATTAAAGAAAATACTAAAATAAAACATCCCCTTTTTTGTTGCTAGGAGATGTTTTTTCTTAACATTTACTATCATCATTACAAGTATTATCTTGTAAATTTAAAATAGCTTCTTCTAATTCTTGTTTTAATTCTTTCTTTTGACTTTTGGTTAAAGCTTTGTAGGGATCTTTTTGACTTTCTACAGTACCACTTTTTACTTTTTCGATTTTGCCATCTTTAACAAAAACAACGGTTGGGAAGTATAATCGTTTGATACTATCGTCATTTAAGCCATCATAAGTATCTAACTTGTCTTTTAAAATATCTACTATTTTATAGTAATTATCACTACCTTCTTGTTCTGTAATAATATTACCATTGTCATCTAACGTTTTTATATCTCGTTCTTTTAGGGCATTACAGTAATAAATATTTTGATATTCTGTATCTTTTATACTTTCTAATAAAACCGGTACTAAATTACGGCACCATGGACATTCTGGGAATCCAAAGTAAATGATAGCAGTTTGATTTTCTAAAATATCAATGGCTTCACTAGTATCAATATACGTTATTGGATTATCTTCATCAATGGTTAGTGATAAGTAGGTCTTGCCAGTTTTTGTTTTCTTTTGATTCAAAGATTCATATTCTTCTTTAAATTTTTTACCATCGGGATTTGTTTTCGTGGTTTTTTCTTGATAAATAAGAAAAATACCAATTCCTAATACAAGTAATAATAAAATGATAATTATTGTCTTTATTTTTGATTTCATATTTTCTACCTCTTTTATCAGTATAAAGTACTTTTTTTATTCCTGCAACCTAATTTTTTCCTTTTATATAGGGTTGAAAATAGTTAGGAAGTTTGCTTTGGAATTCAAAGATTTTTCCAGTTGTAGGGTGTTGAAATTGTAAAGTTGAGGCATGGAGTAATAGTTTACCTTTGGTTTTGGTTCCATATTTTTTATCTCCGATAATAGGATGAGATAGATGGTTTAATACAACTCTAATTTGGTTTTTCCTGCCTGTTTTTAAGCTTACTTTTAGAATGGTATATGGTTTTGTTTGTTTTACTACTTCGAATGAAGTGATTGCTTTTTTGCCTTCTTTTTCATTGTTAGTAACATGAACGAAATGGTTTTTGTCTTCTTTTAAATAGCAAGTATAATGAGAAATGCTATCCATTTTTCCTTCGACAACGGCGATATACTCTCTTTTTTTGACTAGATTGTTCCAATTGTTTTGTAATTGCTGTTTTAATGTTTCATTTTTTACAAACACTAAAATACCTGATGTATCTTTATCTAAGCGATGCAGAATAAAAATTTTTTCGTTTCTACCTCTTCTTTTAATAAATTCTCGCATACTATGATAAGCTGTTTTTTCTTTTTCTTTATCTGTAGCAATGGATAAAAGTCCGGCTGGTTTTTCAATAACTAGAAATTCTTTATCTTCATATAAAATTGGTAATGGGCTAAACTTATGAGTTTTATTGTCTTTTATAATTGTAATAGTGTCGCCTTTTTGTACTTTGTAATCATATTTGGTTATTATTTTGGAATTTACCATAACTGCATGGCCTTTTAAATAGTTTTTTATTTTTTTATGAGATATGTCTTGAAATAAAATGATTAATGTTTCTTGTAAGGTTGCATCCTTTGTCGCTTCTTTTTGCATGATATCTCCTTTCGCTTTTTATTATTATAGCGATTTTAGAAATGGTTTTCAATGTTAATATTTTAGTGATTGCAATATTTTTTCGTAAAATTTAAAAAAATACTTGATTTAGTGTTTATTATTTGTTATTCTAATCTTGCAGTTACGAAAAAAATTAAAAAACAACTTGCAATTTAACAAGAAATATTGTACAATGATAACTGTCTTAGTAAAAAGCAATGGGCTTGTAGCTCAGTTGGTTAGAGCACTCGCTTGATAAGCGAGGGGTCACAGGTTCAAGTCCTGTCAGGCCCACCATTGTATTTGCCTCAATAGCTCAGTTGGTTAGAGCACTTGACTGTTAATCAAGGGGTCCTAGGTTCAAGTCCTAGTTGAGGCGCCATTTTTTTTGGCCAGTTGGTGAAGTGGCTTAACACACTGCCCTTTCACGGCAGCATTCACGGATTCGAATTCCGTACTGGTCACCATTTTAGTATTTAAACTCTTCACAAATGAAGAGTTTTCTTTTATAATAAAGTTAATAAAGATAGGAGACAATAAAATGGAAAGAGAACAATATAATCCAAGATATCAAGAGCAAAGAAGAAATGATAGTGGTTCCATTAGCAATCTTGATATAAGAAAAGATAATATTAAAAAGGCAAGAAAACAAGCAAAAGCAAGAAAAGCTTGTCTAAGATTGGCTGCTGTAGCAACTTCTGTTCTTATTGCTAGTAAGGGTGTTGCTATATTTCGCCAATGGAATAGCTTTCAACAAGCACCTATTCATGCTACCATGGCAAGTGAAGTAGAAGAACAAATAGAAGATGTCTATGGTGTTTCATTGCAAGATATTGAAAAAAATGGTGGTAAGGTATTATCTGATGCTGTTGTTGATTATTGTATTGCAAATAATCAGTATATTGTAAATGATAGTGATGAAAATCGAGTAAATTATGTAGCATCCACTAAGGATTTAATATATGCTATGGAAAAAAGTGCGGCTATTAAAATACAAAACGTTACTGGTGAGAAAAATGTAAGTCTTCATTACCATGATCCTTCTGGTGGAGATACTAATGCTTATCCATATGCTAAGTGTGAATATCACACTTATGATTTGCAAGGTAGTGATTTTAAAGATTTATATAATGACATCCATCAGATTAAATATGCAGATGAAAATGAAAATATGACTGATTTTAGTTATCGAGCAAATAGTATATTAAAAGAGGCAATTCAATTAAGCCAAAAAAATATTGTTTTGACAGAAGATGGAGCTTTAAAAAGTGCACCAATGCAAAAAGAAAATTTAACATTAGGAAAGTAGACAAATATCTACTTTTTTTATTTATTGCAAAAAGAAAAAAGCTTAAAAAAGCTTTTAATTACAAATGGCGGAGACAGAGGGATTTGAACCCTCGCAGCAGTTACCCACTCTACATCCTTAGCAGGGACGCCTCTTCAGCCTCTTGAGTATGTCTCCAAATAAGCATTCGCACTTATAATACTACAGGAAATGTGAATGCTTGTCAAGATTATAAGAATAAATTACTCATTTATTTTCCTGAAAAAATGCTTCTTACTTAATAATATGTTCATTGTCTTTTCAAAGTATACATATAACTGGTGAGATAAAAATGTCAATACAAAGGTTATTGCTACCATGACATTATTAAAATAAGAAATAGAAAATAACGTTGTTAAATTGAATACTGCATAAATAAAGGTATAAAACATAAAAATAAATAGGAAAAAGCGTAAGCGATTAAATGGTTGACAGATTTTATATAATAATATAAATGAAGTATAGCCAGTTAGAGTCAAACATAGTGTTGAAGTTTTTGCATAACTTAGATGAAAAACTGAACTAGCAAGACAAATTAAAATGATATTACTAATAATAACAAATGCTGGTGGTGCTGCTTTTTTTAAAACGTTTTTTAAGAAGCTTCCTTTTACTCTATCATGATTTGGTTCTAGTGCTAATACAAAAGATGGAATTCCAATGGTTAAAACACTTGTTAGCGTTAGTTGGATTGGTATGAAAGGATATGGCATTTCAATAAAAAGGAAGATAAAAGCTAATAAGCCAGCATAAATGGTTTTTACTAGAAAAAGTGATGCTGAACGTTCTAGGTTATTAATACTTCTCCTACCCTCTGCTACTATTTTAGGCATAGAAGCAAAATTGGAATCTAACAAAATCAATTGCGAAACACTTCTTGCAGCATCTGTACCACTGGCCATCGCAATGGAACAGTCTGCTTCTTTTAAGGCTAAACAATCGTTTACACCATCACCCGTCATAGCAACAGTATGTCCTTTTTCTTTTAAAGCTTTAATTAATAAGTGTTTTTGATCTGGTTTTACTCGACCGAAGATATCATATTTTTCTACTAACTCTTTGATTTCTTCTTCTTTTACTGTCGACATGTCAATTGCTTTTAAATGATTCTTAATACCAGCTCTTTCTGCAATCATTTGAACAGTTTTACTATTATCTCCTGAAATGATTTTTACTTTAACTCCTTGTTCTTGGAAAAAGTGTAAGGTGTCTTTGGCTTCTTTTCTGATTTTATCTTGTAAAACAATGAATCCTAAAGCAGTTTTGTTTGTGATTTGTTTTCCTTGAAGCTTTCCTTTTGCTAAGACAATTACTCTTCCTTTGGCTGTTAATTTATCCAATAATTCTTGCTGTGATTTTCCTTTATCTTCTAGAACAAATTCTGGTGCTCCTAATAAATAACTAGTTTTATCTTCTAGTATGATGCCTGAATACTTTTTAATAGAAGAAAAAGAAATTGTTTCTTTTACATTGGAAAATGGCCTACTATAATAGCTATTTTTTAAAGCTTTGGCGGTTGGATTATTATCGTTAATCGAAGCCATCATTGATCCTATAATCGTTCCTATTTCGTTTTTGGTTATGGATGTGGTTGGTATGACATCTTCTACTTCCATCATTCCTTCAGTAATTGTACCTGTTTTATCTAAACAGATGACATCAACTCTTGCCAAGGTTTCTATGCAATATAAATCTTGTACTAACACTTTATGCTTGGATAGGCGAATAATAGATACAGCAAAGACGGTGCTTGTCAATAATACCAATCCTTCTGGTATCATTCCAATCAAAGCTGCTACTGTATTTACTACGGCATTTTGAATGGTATTGTCTTTTAAAAATAATTGTCTTGCAAAGAGTAAAATACCTAGTGGTACGATAATAAAGGAAATGGTTTTTACTATTTTGTTTAAGGAACGCATAATTTCGGAGGAAACTGGTTTAATATATTTGGTATCACTTGTGATTTTCGCTGTATAGTTATCATAGCCAATATGTTCTACTTTCGCATAGCAAGTACCACTGACAATAAAACTACCGGATAAAATCATATCTCCTTCTTTTTTTTCTAATGGTTCTTGCTCTCCTGTTATAAAAGATTCATCTACTAATACTTTACCATGTTGAATCTTAGAATCAGTAATAATTTGATCTCCTAATTCAAGTTGCAAAATATCATCTAAAACAATTTCATCTGGTGCTATTTCTTCTAGTTGTTGTTCTCTTATTACTTTTATTTTCTTTTGAGAAATTACAGATAATTTATCGATGACATGTTTAGAGTGAAGTTCTTGAAATGTACTGATCAATGTATTTAGGATAATAATGACAATGAATGTTACATTTTTATAAGAACCAACTAACATAACAGCAATAGCTAAGATAAAATTGATTACATTAAATAATGTTATTACATTTTCTTGAATAATTTGTTTTGTGCTTTTTGTTTTAACGTTGGTATTAAAATTTACAAGATTTTCTTGGTTTCTTTTTTCTACTTGTTCTTTAGTTAGGCCACTTTTATAGTCTGGTTGAAATCTTTCTGCCACAGTGATACCTCCTTTTCCCTTTCCTTGTTGCTATTATAGCACAGATCGAAAGTGTATAGATAGGCTTCTTAAAAAATGTTATAATATGTTCTAGAGGTGTTCTAAATTGAAAAAATTACTATCTTATTTGTTAGCATTTTTTGCTTTTTTACTTTTATTTTACGAAATTATTTTAATTTGTTTTGATAAAACAACGTCTTCTAATTTTTTTCAGCAAGTTTCTTATGTTGCTGTTAGTAAAGAAGATGATGATTTTTTGTTAAAAAAGATATATCAAGAGGTAAAGCAATATTCGTTAACACAAGAAAATGTTCAAGATGTTTTAGCTTCTAAGGAAGCAAGTCAGTTTTTTGCCGATCTGGAAAAAAACATTTTGAATCATAGTGCTAATCATCAGACAATTGAGTCATTAGTACATTCTTTTTTATATCAAGTTTCTACCAAATATTCTTTATCTTTATCTAATTCTTCGTTAATTGACTTAGAAACGCAGTTAACTACCAAAATAGAAAATGTGATTTCCACTTTTGAAAACAATCAAGAAACAAAGATGATAAAGACGATTTTCAATTTTGTTCATCCTGCCTCTTATGCTATGGTAAAAAGGCTTATTTGGTGTTTATTTTTCTTTACTTTAGTTGGTATTATTGCTATGAATTGGAAAGAAAAATGCTTTTGTCAATACTTTGCTTGGATTAGTTTTATGAGTTCTATTTCTATTTTTCTTAGTTGTCTTCTTATTCGTAGTGTTGTGAAAGTTTTTACTTCTAGTCAATGGAATACCACTCAAGCCATTTTACAGGTTTTATTTACTGATTTATATAAAATTGGTGCTGTGTTATTAGTTTTATTTGTTGTTTTCTTGTTTTTTCATTTTTACTTAGTAAAAAGAGTTAAAGATTATGAGAAAATTCCTTTCTGATTTTCGCCCCGGATTTTTTTAAATTGCTCTTTTCATTTTCCAAAATCTATGCTATACTTGTTTTGTGGTTTGGGTTTATGGGCTGTTAGCTCAGTTGGTAGAGCAACTGACTCTTAATCAGTGGGTCTAGGGTTCGAATCCCTAACAGCCC
>CAKPFD010000016.1 GCA_934149515.1 uncultured Bacilli bacterium | reverse complement strand
CGGCGTTGGTGAAGTGGTTAACACGCTGGTTTGTGGCACCAGTATGCATGAGTTCGATCCTCATACGCCGCCCCATATTTAGTAATATTATCTCCATTTTAGGAGATTTTTTTGTTATATAATTTATAAGAAGTACCGGTACTTTTTTAGTATGCTATTATTTTTTAACCTTATTCTATTTATTTTATTTGTCATAATTTTTCTAGCTTTTATTCTTTATCTTCTTTTTTTATTTTGCTATAATACAAGTAAATAATAGAAAGGATGATATGTATGAAATATGTTTATGCTTTTGAAGAAGGCAATCAAAGTATGCGAAATCTTCTAGGTGGAAAAGGTGCTAATTTAGCAGAAATGATGGGATTGGGCTTACCAGTACCAAGAGGATTTACGGTGACAACTGAGGCTTGTTTAAAGTATTATCATGATCAACAACTATTAAGTGAAGAAATAGAACAAGAAATACTTTCAGCGTTAGAAGTGTTAGAAAATAAAACTGGCAAGAAAATGGGAAATAGTAAAAATCCTTTATTAGTATCTGTTCGTAGTGGCGCTAGAGCCTCTATGCCTGGAATGATGGATACTGTTTTGAACCTTGGAATGAATGATGAAGTAGCAGAGGGATTTTCACAAATTACTTCAAATGCACGATTTGTTTATGACTGTTATCGACGCTTTATTCAAATGTTTGCAGATGTTGTTATGGGATTTCCTAAGAGTTCGTTTGAAAGATTGTTTGATAAAATAAAAGAAGAAAAGAATGTGACTTTGGATACTGAATTAAGTGCAGAAGATTTGCAGGAAGTTGTTGCAATTTATAAACAGGAATATAAAAAGTATGCTGAAGTTGATTTTCCGCAAGATCCTAAAATTCAATTATTAGAAGCTGTAAAAGCTGTATTTAGAAGTTGGAATAATGATAGAGCGATTACTTATCGTCGATTAAATGATATTCCCTCTGATTGGGGAACTGCTGTTAATATCCAAGAGATGGTTTATGGTAATTTAGGTTTAACTAGTGGAACTGGTGTTGCTTTTACAAGAAATCCAGCCACTGGAGAGAAAAAATTATATGGTGAATATTTAATGAATGCCCAAGGAGAAGATGTTGTTGCAGGTATTCGAACACCACAAAGCATTGATACCTTAAAAGAAGTAATGCCAGCTTGCTATGATGAGTTTGTAAAAATTTGTAAGATTTTAGAAGAACATTACAAAGATATGCAGGACATGGAATTTACGATTGAAAATGGCAAACTTTTCATGTTACAGACAAGAAGTGGAAAAAGAACTGCTCAAGCTGCCTTAAAGATTGCTGTTGATTTAGTAAAAGAAGAAAAAATAACCAAAAAGGAGGCTTTATTACGCGTAGAACCATTGCAATTGGAGCAATTATTACATCCTGCTTTTGATAAGCAAGCACTTCAAATGGCTAAACCAATTGCAAAAGGACTTGCTGCTTCTCCTGGTGCTGCTACTGGTAAAATTTACTTTACTGCTGAGGATGTGATGAAGGCTTTTAATCGTGGTGAAAAAGATTTATTATTGGTACGTCTTGAAACTTCACCTGAAGATATAGAAGGAATGCATTTAGCACATGGTATTTTAACTATTCGTGGTGGAATGACTTCTCATGCAGCAGTCGTTGCTCGTGGTATGGGAACTTGTTGTGTTTCTGGTTGTGGTGAACTTGTTATCGATGAAGAAAATAAAATATTAACAACAAAAGATGGTAAAACATTTCATGAAGGAGACTATATGAGTTTTGATGGTTCAACCGGTAAAGTTTATGGAGAAAAAATTGCTACTGTTGAACCAGAAATTAGTGGTGATTTTGAAACGTTTATGCAATGGGCTGATGAGGTTAGAACACTTGGTGTTTATTGTAATGCGGATAATGTTAAAGATGCTTTTACGGCTAAGAAATTTGGAGCAGAAGGTATTGGACTTTGTCGAACAGAACATATGTTTTTTGAACCAACGCGAATTTTTCATTTTAGAAAAATGATAACTGCTACTACTAAAGAAGCAAGAGTTGCCGCTTTAGAAGAAATTTTACCTTATCAAAGAGATGATTTTGAAGCGTTGTTCCGTACAATGGAAGGTGCTAGTGTAACCATTCGTTTTTTAGATCCTCCACTTCATGAATTTTTACCTCATACAGATGAAGAAATTTTAGCTTTAGCAAAGAGTCTTTCTATTTCTTTTGAAAGTTTAAAGGAAAGAGTAGCTTCTTTAAAAGAATTTAATCCAATGATGGGACATCGTGGTTGTCGTCTTGCTATTACTTATCCGGAGATTGCTCAAATGCAAACAAGGGCAGTGATAGAAGCCGCTTTAAAAGTAGAACAAGATGGAATAGAAGTAGAACCAGAAATTATGATTCCATTGGTTGGGGACAGAAGTGAACTTTCTTATCTTAAACAGATTGTAACAGAGCAAGCAGATGCTATTATTCAAAAAGCTTCTAGTCATTTGAAATATAAAGTGGGTACTATGATTGAAATTCCAAGAGCTTGTTTGTTAGCTTCAGAAATTGCGAAAGATGCTGAGTTTTTCTCTTTTGGAACGAATGATTTAACGCAATTAACCTTTGGATTTTCAAGAGATGATGCTTCTAAATTCTTAAAAGATTATTATGAAAAGAAGGTCTTTACACAAGATCCTTTTGCAACACTTGATCAAGATGGTGTTGGTAAATTGGTAGAGATGGGTGTTCAATTGGGTAGAAAGACAAGACCTGATATTAAACTTGGTATTTGTGGAGAACATGGAGGTGATCCAAAAACGATAGAATTTTGTCATCGTGTTGGATTAACTTATGTTTCTTGTAGCCCATTTAGGGTACCGGTTGCACGTTTAGCTGCTGCTGTAGCTGCAATTAAGTTTGATGCACAAAAATAATATAAAAATTAGACTAACATTAAATATTTTGTTATAAATTTTAACCTTTTTTAAATGTGGTGATACTAGAAGAATGATATATAAAGTTAAGATAAAAAATATTATGTAAGTTATGATAGGAGTGAATTTGTTATGGAGGATAAAAGTTTTGTAAACTTATTATCAGAAGAAAATTTATCAAAAATAGATATAGATCCACGATTGATAGATTGTTTTAAAAGAGTAATGAATAAATTACAAGATTATTTTAATGCTAATGGTTATACTTCACAAAGAGATTATAAAAGTTTCTTTGATGAATATTTACTTAAAGATACGGATTTAAAATTAAGAATAGTAGTTAGTGATGAACCTTCTAAAATCAATGCTGCAGGATTTTATGGTTCTTGGCAAGGGACTAGAGGAATTCATATCGATGAGAAATATTTAAATCTCGAAGAAAATGTTTTAGATTCAATATTTTGTCATGAATTTATTCATTTCTTAGTAATGAGGGGATTAGAAGATTCAGAAGACTATGGTATAGAAATAAAAAATGGTGGATTTATTAATGAGGCTCTTACAGAAATGTTAACTCAACAAATTTATCCTAATAGTAATGCGTATCAACCACAGGTGGCTATGCTAAAATTTGCAAATTTATTAACCGGAAATGTTAATAATTATAGCTTTTTCTTGCGTGGCAAAGTTGACTGTAAAGGTGGAGCAAGTGCTTGGAATAATTTTTGCTCATATGCAAATGCTTATCAAAAATCATGGACGGATAAAGGGTTTGCAATGAACAAAGCCATTAGTGACCCTGATTATATAGGTGCACAACGCTACATAATTGATGCAAATATTTCTGCACATTTGATATCTTCTTTTAGCGATTATAAAAAATGGGTTTCTATACTGCAACAAAGACCAGTACCAGATAATGATTTTATAGATAAGTTATTTCTTGATCTTGATAAAAATTTAATTAATAAATTGGATTTAAAAAATGAAAGCTTAAAAGATATAATGTATCGACAACTTTTAGAATATAGACAAATCTCATCTGTGCTTTCAATGTATGATGGCAAAGATGTTTATGAGTTTGAAATAGCAGGACACAAGATCGCTATTGATAAAGATATAAATTTATATGGTAGAACTGCTTTGGGAAGTTATTCTTCTTCTTGGAGTCCAGTTACAGGAATTTGGAGCTTAAAAGTTGGTAATGAAAGCTTAAATTTAGATATAAATACAATAGATTTTACTAAAAGAAAAAGAGAACTATTAGAAAAACAAAAAACTATTTCAAAATATTTTTCATCAAACTCTAAAGAGGATGTTAAGTCGGTAGAAAAAGTCGCAAAACAAGATGGGTTAGTTAAATTGGAAAAATTTACATTGCCTAATATAGGGGAGAGTAAAAATCATACGGTTGTATATGTTGCTACTTATAATGATAGAATAGAAATACTAAACAATTCAGCACGAATAGGTGAGTTAGAGAATATTAAAGCTGCCCAATATATTGGAATGACATCGACAGATCCAAAAATAAGGGCAATATATTCAAAATCATTAGATAATATTGATAAAGGAATTGTATTTTCTAAATTTAATCAAAAAACTTTACAAATAAAATCAGTTCGTTTGCTAGCTTCGAAATTAACTCCTACATTAAGTAAGGGACAAATTACACAGTTAATAGATCAATACAAACTAAGTGATGAATATGATGCTGAATATGATTCGTCTGTTAGAAATTTACAAACATCTGCAATTATGCAATATGTAAATGTTCAATATGGTAAAATGTCCGAAGAACAAAAAAAGGCACTTTATGATGAAATTGTTAAATCAAATGAAAGATTTGTAATTTCAACGAAAGATGGCAAAGTGAATGTTTCACTGCTAGTTGGAGATAAATATATTACTGCATTGAATGTACAATCAGAAGTATTGGTTGATACAAATGGTAATGGATTATATAATGAACAATTTGGAATTTTATCAAAAACTTCATCCGTAAAAATGCCGGGCAGTTTAAATGTTATACAAACTAATTCTGATGGTAATATAATTTTTTCTCAAAATACGGAAGATAAAGAGGAATTTGATGATATACAAAGAGAAAACGAAAGAAATAAATATTCACAAGTAGAACAAGAAGAAACTGAAAAAGAAAAAAAGGAAGCAAAACGAGAAGATTTGATAGGGAATCAATTTAGAGAAAAAACACAGCGAATGGAAGTAAATGAAGATCAAATATCAGATATGGATGAATTATTTAGACAACAACAAATAATAGAAAAAATGAATAAAGAACCAGAAGAAGTTGAGTGTCATCGTAGAATTCATATGTAAAAAAGTATTATAGATAAAGGATAATTTATTCAATAGTAAAAATCTAGAATAATTCCATCAATTTATAAGATGGAGTTTTCTTTTGTTTTATGATATTATTGATACTGTTAGACGAAAGGATGATTTTACAATGATATATATAGATTTTGATGGTGTTATTTTAGATACAGAGGAATTGCTTTTTGAAAAGTGGCACGAAGAAGTTTGTACCCCATCTTCTAATGAAGAAGATAAAATTCGTTATATGCAACAAATGGATTGGGAATATATTTTATATCATTCAGATGCTATTTGTGATTCCATTTATTATTTACAGAATATGGATCCTAGTACTACAACAATTCTAACAAAAATACATTCTCTTGAAAATGAAGGTGGTGCGAAGGTAAAATGGATTCGAGATAATCATATTAAACAAAATATTATACTTGTTCCTTATTTCTTAAAGAAAAGTGATGTGGTAGATGCTAAAGATAATATATTAATAGATGATTGCTTGAAAAATTTAGATGATTTTACTGCTGTGCAAGGGAAGGGGATATTCTTTGATAAAGATAATGATGATTATGATAGTTGGCATCAACCAAATACTAAAGGTTATCAAAAGGTTCTAAATTTATCTAGTTTTTCAAAAAAATAAAAGAGTTTCATCGTTTGATGAGATTTTTTTGTAAAACTTTGATACAATATAAGTGTTATAAGAATAGATAACAAATAAAACTAAGAAAGGTGTTGAAAAAATGTATCAAGAAAAAGTTGCAGTTATTACAGGAGGAGCTAGTGGTATTGGGTTAGCTACTGCTAGGTTATTATTAGAAAAAGGTGCTTTTGTTGCTATTGTTGATAATAATACTTCTGTTTTAGAAGTTGCAGATCGATTAGGAGAGGCTTGCCTTGGGGTTATATGTGATGTTGCGAGTGAAGAGCAAGTAATAGATTGTGTTCAAAAAATTATAGAAAAATTTAAACGAATCGATTTTTTAGTAGCAAATGCTGGAATTGGTGGTAGTGCGAGTTTACCACATGAAATTTCTTTTGATGAATGGAATCGTGTTGTTGGTGTAAATCAAACTGGTATTTTTTTAATCAATAAATATGTGATAGCACAAATGCTTCAAACTGGTGGTGGGGCGATTGTTAATACTTCTTCTATGTTTGGTCTTGTTGGTAGTGCTACTAGTTTTGCTTATGCTGCTACAAAAGGTGCTATTAATCAGATGACGCGTAGTTTAGCTTTAGCATATGCTAAAAATAATATTAGAGTAAATGCAATTGCTCCAGGGTATGTTGATACGCCAATTCTTGCACAAGTACCGCAAGATATTAAACAGGTAATGGCTAATCAACTTCCAATTGGTAGACTTGGTCGTGATGAGGAAATTGCTCATTTGATTTGTGCATTATTAAGTACTGATTTAGCATTTATGACAGGTTCTATTGTAGCTATTGATGGTGGATATACAGCACAGTAGCTTGAAAAAGGGTAGATAGTATCTGCCTTTTTCTGTTAATAGACGTTAAATTATTGGAATTTGTTTTTTTAATTTGTTATTTGATGGTATAATCAAAATAGACTGTTGAGGTGTTAACAAATGTCTAAGAAAAAGAAAAAAAACAAACGGAAAAATGTACAACCAAAAGAAATTATTACATTAGAAGAAGTAGAAAAGTTTATTGAAGCGAATAAAAAAACAAGAGTTAAGAAAAATGAGGAGTTATATCAAGAAGAAAAGTTAACTCAAACAATGCAGCAACAATTTCATTTTGAAGAAGTAGATGATACTTTTGAAAAAAATTCAGAAGAGATTGAGTCAAAGAGTTTGGGAAACCAAAAAGATAAAGAAAATATAAATGAGTTAGATACTTTTGTTGAAAATACTATAGAAGATGATAAAGGTCACTCTACCAATAAAGATGAAGAAGTTCTTTTTGTAGAACATAATTTTTCACTTGTTCGTAAAATACTTCTTGGTTTGTTTATATGTGCTTTGATAGGAACCAATATTTATACAGTTTATATGTATTGCTGTCATCCTAGAAAAGTTAAAGTTGTAAAAGAAGTGGTAAAACTTAGTCCTAATTATTTATTTTTGGGAGATTCTATTACTGATTTTTATGATTTAAATAAGTATTATGAAAATATGCCTGTTGTCAATAGTGGAGTTGGTGGTAATACAACGGATGATATTTTAAATGATATGCAAAATCGTGTTTATCGTTATAATCCTAGTAAAGTATTTTTGTTAATAGGGACAAATGATTTACAGTTAGGGAAATCCACTTCTGATATTGTTGAAAATATTCAAAAAATTATAGAAAATATTCAAAAGAATCGTCCTTTAGCAACTATTTATGTAGAAAGTGTTTATCCAGTGAATAATAGTGATGATGATAAAATTGATCATAGAATGGTAGGAAAAAGGAAAAATGAGGATATTCAAAAAATAAATAATGAGATAAAGAAATATTGTAAAAACAAAAAGATTATTTATATTGATTTATATCATCTTTTAAAAGAGGATGATGGTGAAAATTTAAAATTAGAGTATACTAAAGAAGGATTACATATATCAGAAAAAGGGTATGAAGTAATAACAAGTAAAATTAAAGAATTTTTAGAATAAAAAAATATATATATTTCATTTTATTGTTTTTGAAAGATTATTTTAAAGAATTATTATTTGTGATATACTAAAGTAACGTTTAGGAGGAATTTGATGGAAAAAGAAAGGTATTCAATCATTGTTGACAATGTCTCAAAAAAATTTAAATTGATTTATGATAAACCAAATACTTTAAAAGAACGAATAGTTTTTTGGAATAAAACAAAAGTAGAATATCATGAAGTACTAAAAAATATAAATTTAAAAATAAAAAAAGGTGAAACAGTTGCCCTTATTGGTGTTAATGGAAGTGGTAAATCCACTTTGTTAAAATTGATGACTAAAATAATTTATCCGACAGAAGGAAAAATAATAACAAACGGTAAATTGACTTCTCTTTTAGAACTTGGTGCTGGCTTTCATCCTGATTTTACAGGTAGGGAAAATATTTATTTTAATGCTTCTATTTTTGGACTTAGTGCTGCCGAAATAGATGCTAGAGTTCAGGATATTATTGATTTTTCAGAACTTGGAGATTTTATTGATGCTCCTGTTCGTACATATTCATCTGGAATGTATATGCGTCTTGCTTTTAGTGTTGCGATCAATGTTGATGCAGAAATTCTTTTAATTGATGAAATTTTAGCAGTTGGTGATCAACATTTTCAAGAAAAGTGTTTTGCTAAATTAGAAGAGCTTAAAAATTCCGATAAAACAATAGTGATTGTTAGTCATAGTTTGGGTGCTGTTAAAAAATTATGTGATAGAGGTATTTGGATATATAATGGTCAAGTGAGAGAAGATGGCAATATTAACAAAGTAATAGATAATTATTTAAAGGTGTGTGGTTAAAATGTTGAAAGAATTATATGATTATCGCCAATTGCTGAAAAGTAATGTTAGTAAGGAAATAAGAGGAAAATATAAAGGTTCATTTTTAGGAGTGTTATGGAGTTTTGTTAATCCGCTTTTAATGACTTTGGTTTATGCGATTGTATTTCCATTTATTTTAAGATCAACACAACCTCATTATGTCACTTTCGTTGTAATAGGTGTTTTACCTTGGACTTGGTTTACTAATGTCATAGCTCAAGGTACAAATACAATTGTAGTTAATGGAGGAATTATTAAAAAAGTTTATTTTCCAAGAGAAATTTTACCTATATCAATTGTTACAAGTGGTTTAATCAATTTTTTAATATCTTGTATTATTATTGCTATTTTTTTAATATGTAGCGGCATTGGTTTTAGTGTTTATCTTCTTTTTTTACCTTTAGTAATTCTTATTCAGTATATTCTAACTCTTGGCTTGATTTTTATTACTAGTGCAGTAGATGTTTATGTAAGAGATGCTGAATATATAATTGCTTTCCTTGTATCTATGTTATTTTATGCAACACCAATTTTATATTCGTCTGATTTATTTCCTGCTAAGTTTTCTTGGATATTAAATTTAAATCCATTAACGACACTTATTAATTCTTATCGTGATATTTTCTATTATAAAACTATGCCAAACTTGGGCGCTCTTGGAGTTGTTTTCTTAGCAAGTGTCTTAATTTTGTTTGTAGGTTATAAAATATTTGGAAAACTAAAGAAAGGCTTTGCAGAAGAGTTATAGGAGGATAATATGCCAACAAAAAAAGATTTAAAAATAGCAGGAGTAGTAACTCTTTATAATCCAACTGATGAAGATATTAAAAATATAGATACTTATTTGAGTGATATTGATAAATTATATATTGTTGATAATACTGAAGGATATGACAATAAAAAACGAATTCCTAAGAGTGAAAAGATCGAATATATATTTAAAAATGAAAATTTAGGAGTAGCTACTGCTATGAATATGGGAGCAAAAAAAGCTTTAAAAGAAGGATATAAATGGTTGCTTACTATGGATCAGGATACTACCTTTAAAAAAGGAGTAATTGCTAAAATGAAAGAAGTAGTACTTACTAAAGACATGTCTAAAGTAGGCATTGTTACTCCTTGGCACCATACCAAACTTCTTGATAAGAAACCAGAGACAGAATATGATGATCCTCATGATGTAATGACATCTGGTAATTTAGTAAATCTTGATATTTGGAAAAAGATAGGTGGTTATAAAGACTTTTTCTTCATTGATGGGATAGATATTGAATATTGCATGAATTTACATAAAAATGGTTATAAAATTTTAAGAATTAATTCTATTGAAATAGATCATAATCTAGGAAACATTTTTTATAAAAATATAAGAGGAAGATTATTCTTGTGTACTAATCATCCGGCTATTAGAAGATATTATATAATGAGAAATTACCACTATATAAAAGATATGTATGTTGATATAGATCCTGGTTATTGCTATAGTCTTATTAGTCAAAGACATAATATGATTGGTGTTATATTGTTTGAAAAAGATAAGGTAAATAAGATTAGGATGTATTTAAGAGGATTAAAAGATTATAAAAAAGGAATCAAAGGTAAATATCCATATAAAAAATAAGGAGGCAATATGAGTAAGGTTAAAGATTTATCGCTTAAAGTTAAAAATACATTAAAAGAGGAAGGAATAGGACCTTTAGTAAAAAAGACTGTTAATTATACTAAATTTAAAGTAACTGCTCTTAATCGTAAATATGATAGGGGTTTTAAAGATATCTTATTTATTAATGGGTGTTCTCTTCCTCATCCACAACGTTATAGAGTGGATCATCAAATTGAACAGTTTGAGTCTTATGGATTAAGTTGTGATAAAATTGAGTATGATAAGTTAACTCTTGATATGTTAAGATTTTATCGTGGTTTTGTTTTTTATCGCTGTCCAATTTTGCCAGTAATTGAAGAATTTATTAAACAAGCCAGAGAAAACAACAAGACTTGTTTTTATGATATAGATGATTTGGTATTTGATACTAAGTATACTGATCAAATTAAATATGTGCAAAGCCTTACTGGAACAGATAGAGAGTTGTATGATGATGGAGTTAAACGAATGGGCAAAACTCTTGATTTATGTGAATATGCTATTGCTTCGACTGATAGATTACAAAAAGAGATGTCCCTACATGTTAAAGAGGCTTTTATCAATAGAAATGTAGCTAGTGAAGAGATGGTAAAATATTCAGAAATAGCTCTTAATACGGTAGATAAAGATGATTCTAAGATAATAATTGGATATTTATCTGGTACTATTACCCATAATGATGACTTCAAATTAATTATGCCTAGTATTATAAATGTTTTAAAAAAATATTCTAATGTTTATTTACAAATAGTTGGTCTTTTAGATTTACCAGAAGAGATGGAAGACGTAAAAGATAAAGTATTAACTAGTTCCTTTATGGATTGGAAGGAGTTACCTAAATTAATTAGATCTATTGATATTAATTTGGCACCATTAGAAGATACTATTTTTAATGAAGCTAAATCTGAAAATAAATGGACTGAAGCTGCTTTAGTTAAAATTCCTACGATTGCTTCTAATGTGGGTGCTTTTAAAAGTGCTATAGTCGCAAATGAGACTGGGCTATTATGTGATAATTTAAAAGATTGGGAAGAAAATTTATCAAAACTAATAGAGAATAAAGAGTATAGAGAAACTATTGCTCTTAATGCTTATAATGAAGTTATGAAACATCATGTTACTACTACTAGTGGAAGAGCTGTAGTTGAATTTATTAAAAGTAAGCTTAGAAGAAATATATGTTTTATTCTCCCTTCAACTAATATTAGCGGAGGGATAATGGTAGCAGTTAAACATGGAATAGTTTTGAAGAAACATGGTTATGATGTTACAGCTATTAATATAAATGATGAAACTAAAAATGTTTCTATTGTTACTGAGGGAGTAGATTCTTTATTGGTTGTACCTTATAAAAGGACAGAATTCTTAGCATATATTGATACTATGGTAGCAACTATGTGGTTAACACTAAAATATGCAAGAGAGTATGCTAATTGTAAAAATATTAAATATTTAGTTCAGTCGATGGAGACGGATTTTTATAAGCCAGGTCAATATGAAAAAAGAATGGCTAACTCTACTTATAATAATATTTTTAATGTTGATTATTTGACTATATCTAAGTGGTGTAGGACTTGGTTAAAAGAGAAATTTTTAGTAGATGCGAAATATGTTCCTAATGGGATAGATTTAACAAAATTCAAAGAGATAAAGAGAAAAAAACATGCTAAGATAAGAATATTAATAGAAGGTAATAGTAAAGATTTTTATAAAAATGTTGATGAAAGTTTTAAAATTGTAGAAAAATTAGATGCATCTAAATATGAGATATCTTATTTATCATATGAAAAAGAACCGAAGAAATGGTATCATGTTGATAATTTTTATCATAAAATTCCTCATGATGAAGTGGCGAAGATATATCAAGATCATGACATTTTAATTAAGACAAGCATTTTAGAAAGCTTTTCTTATCCACCACTTGAAATGATGGCTACTGGTGGTTTGGTTCTTGCCTTACCTAATGGTGGTAATAGTGAATACTTAAAGGATGAGTATAACTGTCTTTTATATAAGCAAGGAGATATAGAAGAAGCAGTAGAAAAATTAGAAAGATTAGTAACCGATAAGAAATTACAGGAAAAATTAATTGCTAATGGTATTAAAACAGCTAAAGAATATTCCTGGGAAAATATTGAAGATAGAATATTAGATTTATATAATTAAGGAGTGAGACACATGAAATATGATAGTACTAAAATAAAAGTTTCATTAATTCTTATAATTATTCTAGTGTTATTAATTGTTTTTTCTTTGATTATACCAGTAAAGACTTATTCTATGACAACATCAGGAGATGATAAACAGAAAGTAGTAGGAGAATTATTTAATAATGATAGAATTACTCAAAATTTTTCATTACATGAGAATTCAAGTTTTATTGGTTTTCGGTTTGCAACTTATGGTAGAAATTTTACTAAGGGTAAAATTGTAGTCACTATTTCTAATGGCAAAAAATCTAAGAAATATAAAATTAAAGCTGATAAACTTGTTGATAATGAGATGTATTTTCTAAAATATAACTTCAAAAAGAATAAAAAATATAAGATTGATATTTTAATAAAAAACACTAATTATCCAATTACTCTTTATGTTACTTATAAAATGAGTAATACTAGTATGTATTTAAATGATAAAGAACAAGATAATAGTTTATATTTTGCTATGGTATATAAAAAAAGTAATTACTTCTATATTTGGTATTATTCCTTTGGAATTTTTGTTTTACTATTATATGTTTTCCTTTTAAAAAACGGAGGTAGAGAAAATGCTAAAAAAAATATTTAATAAAGATAATTTAATAAAACTTATAATCCTTAGCACTTTTTTATCTCTTTTTTTAGAAATTGTAGTTTTTAATCGTAATGTTTTAAAATATCATGATAAGTATAAGGTTCAAGTTACAAATTTTGATGGATTTGTCAAAAAAGATGGTTACTTTGTTGTTGATAGAGACGGTGCAAGTATTACGTTTAAATTAAAAGATAATTATGTAAATAAAATAGAGTTTAATTATAACTGTGATGAAGATTTTACTTGGAGTAGTAATGGTATTAGCTCTATATCATCTGCTTTAATAGATAAAGCTATTAAAAAAATCAATTTAAAAAGTGATGAATTGAAACTTACTTTTAATAACAAAGGTGTAAAAATAAAGGATATTACTGTTAATAATAATATTTATTTTGATATGACAAGATTTTTAGTAATGTTTTTTAGCATGTTAGTTATTATTATCCTAATAACTTATAAAGATTATTTTGCTAAATATAAAGAAAAAGCCTTTTTAGTTATTGCTTTAACTAGTGGCATTTTAATGATTGCTTCGTTACCTAATAGTCTTTATTTATCTTGGGATGATAGTACGCATTTTATGAATGCTAATAAATTTCTGTCTTCTACTAGTATGGAATATTCTAAAACTTTTGATGTTTTAAAAAATCAAGATTATATTAATTATCAAACTTTTAGTACTAAAGAAGAAAGAATAAGACTTTATAAATCTTTAGATAATTTACATCAAAATACTAAATATATAAGATTGATTGGTGAATATTCTAATAAATATAATAAACTAGTTTATTTTCCTTTCTATTTAGCTTTTAAATTAGGCAGTATTCTAAATATTAGTTTTATGTTTACTTTTGCTATGGCTAAAGTGCTTAATTTATTAGTTTATATTGCTATTTTCTATTTTGCTATTAAAATTAGTAAGAGATATAAAAATTATTTGTTTTTGATAGGATTATCCTTGTCATCTATTTTCTTAGCAACAGAATTTTCTTATGATCCAACAATAATAGCTGCAATTGTTTTAGCTTTTTCTTTATATACTAATATGTTAGAGGAAAGAAAGGTAAATAATAAATATTTATTCTTATTTGTATTATCAGTTATTTGGGCTAGTTTACCTAAGGCTATTTATGCACCACTATTGTTATTGCCATTGTTTTTACCAAATGAAAAATTTAAGGATAAAAAGGCAGCTAGAATAATAAAAATTTTGATAGTAATAATAACATTGTTATTAATGTCTACTTTTGTTTTACCGATGTTAATAGGTGGTGTAGCAGGAGATGCTAGAGGTGGTAACACTAATGCTAGTGAACAGTTTAGATTAATAATAACTAATCCTTTTAGATATGCTAAAGTACTAGTTAAATTTTTTCTTTTAGAAGGACCAAAGTTATTTATTAGTGTTAAATCATTATCTAATCCATCTTATGCTTCTTCTTATATCGGAAATATATTAGAGTTTACTTCCTTAGTATTTTATTTATTATTTGTTTATGTTCTATTTTCAAATAGAGTAGAAAAAAAATACTTAAGTGTTAAGACTAAAGTATTATATGGCTTAATGTACTTATTAATCTTTGCTCTTATCTCTACTGCTTTATATCTATCATTTACAGAAGTAGGTAGCACGAGTATTGCTGGAGTACAGTCAAGATATTTCTTACCACTTTTACCATTTTTGATGGTAATATTAACACCAACTGTTAAAGAAAAAAAGGATACTTATAAAGTAAAAGAAATACTACTATTAACTATTCCTTTCATTCTTTTAATGATGATAGTTTTTGCTATTGCTATTAAATGATAAGATATAGTAAAATTG
>CAKPFD010000015.1 GCA_934149515.1 uncultured Bacilli bacterium | reverse complement strand
TCTCCTGTAAATTACAGGTTACAATCCTCTAATTAGAAACTATTTATAAACTGTCCAACTTTTGGGGTTCAGTTCAGCATGATAATCTTTTTTATTAACTATTTTTTTAATTTATGAATCAATTGATAAAAATAATAAAACCAATTAATTGGTAAATAAAAATCACCAATCAATTCTTCTACATGTCCACCAAATCCTTTTTTGAATTCATAAACACCATCTTTTTGATCTTTTCCAAATTCGCCCTTAATACCATAAAAATTATATTTTTTATACTGATGTTCAACTGCATATTGAATCATAATGTACTGAATAAGATATTGTCCATAAAAATTATTGTATTTATCCACATTTCCACTGAACAAATAAATTGCTTCATCTTTATATAACATAAACATAGAAGCTGAAATAGGAATCATTGCTTCTTTATATTTTGCTATTTCTTGTAAACGATGCGTTAAAGCATCAATATTTTTTTTGACTTCTTTTGCACTATTATTTTCTTTATTATAGAATTTATCATACTTTTTAGTATAAGTATCTAATTCCTCTGTAATCTGTTTTTTATATTGAAAAACATCTAAATAAGCAATTAAAAAACGTACATCTTTACCAAATGATTGATACATTTGTTGATAATATTCTAAACTTTTATCGGTAAATCCAATTATTTTACTAGTTTGTTCGGTAATTTGTTTAAAAATAGGTAAATCATCATAAGAAATATCTTTTACAGTGACACCATATTTTTTAGCTTTTTTAATTTTGCTTAAATGTTGTGGCTTAAATTCTTTTACAATCTCATCAAATGTTTTGCCTTTTAAATCAATTACATATTGCCATCTAACTTGATATCTTGTATCATAACCAACTGTATAACCAGCATGGATAAACCCTTGCTTTTTCAAAATATCCACGATTTCACTATGATCATACTCATCCGTTATATTTCCATTAGTATCTCTACTTTTTAGAAGAATATTAGGATCGATATGTAATACATATCCTTTTCTTTTTTTGATAAATTTTTTCAAGTTATCTTTGAAAAAGTGTAATAGCTCTTCATCTTTATAATCAAGTAGCAATCCTCTTGGTGAATAGAAATAAAGATAGCCAAATCGATTTTTTTTAGAAATGAGTCTAGCAGCTGCTACAATTTTACTGCCCTTTAAAACACCAACATAATAAGCTTGAACCCCTTTAATATCCATCATAGGTGATTGCATAAAATTATCAAGCTCACTTTTATTTAGATAAGAAACAAATTCTTCTTTTGTTAATTCTTTAAATATCATTATTATCATCCTTTTGATTAAAATTCACTTTTAAGTATATAATATAAAATGAAAAATGTCTTTAGCATTTTAAAAAAATATTTATTTTTCAGTTGATGTCAGTAAAATCATTCTGACTTGTTATTTACAATTAGAAAAGATAAATGTAAAATAAAATAAAGAAAGGAAGAATAAAAATGGATAAAAGTTTAGTTTGTTACTTTTCGGCAACTGGTATAACAAAACAAGCAGCACAAGAATTAAAAGAAGCAGTCAAAGGTGATTTGTTTGAAATTATACCAACACAACCTTATACGAAAGAAGACTTAGATTGGACCAATAGAAGTAGTAGAACATCTTTAGAAAAAGATGATGAAACAATAAGACCAAGTATTAAGGATAAAGTCTCTAATATGGATAGTTATCAAAATATTTATATAGGATTTCCAGTGTGGTGGTATAAAGAACCAAATATCATAGATACCTTTATAGAAGAAAATAATTTAGAAAATAAAAATGTATATATTTTTGTAACATCAGGTGGATCTTATGTCGATGGCAGCCTTGAAAGTTTGAAAGAAAAATATCCAGCCATTCCTTTTGTAGATGGAAAACGTATACAATCTAAAATAGATGTTTCTAATTGGATACAGTAAAAAAATAGTGATCATGAAATGTGGTCACTATTTTACTTGTAATCTTAAACAACCAATATTGTATTTTTTCGCTTCTTCAATTATTTTTTTTATTTGGCCTTTATCAACCGTTAATGTAATAGCATGTCCACCATTTAGATAAGTTTCCAATTTACCAATTGTTTCTAAGGAAAAAGGCATTTCATCATTTCTACAGTAAGCATCTTTATCGGTAATAGAATGAATTTTACCAAAAATAGCAGTATCTTGTTTTTTAAATTCACTAGAAATAAAATCAAAATCAGTAGCAGATAAAGAAAAGTTCAAATTATTTTCTTCGCCAAATTGATCAATTTTTTTTCGCATAAATTGTACTAGTTCAATTGCCATTTTATCCATATCATTTGTTTTGTTTTCAGAAAGTAATTGAATAGTTTCCATCAATCCACAAAATTGAATAGTTAAACTCCCATGTTTCCATAATTTTCTTAATCGCTCATTTGGTTTAATTTTTTCGCCATCATGCCACAATCCCTCTTTGTAAAGAATAGGAAAATTCATACATTTTTTGTTACATTGCAATTCAAATCTTGTTAATAAAGCATCTTTGGCAAGCGTTAATGTCTGATCAAGCTTTTGATAAAATACACGTTTCTTTGTAGAAACGGCTTCCTTTTGACAATTAAGGGCAAGTCGAACTAAGTTAATAGATACTGTGGCAAGATTTCCTTTCCCTCCAACCATCTTTTTCTCAATTGTTGTATTGTCATCAATAACTCGTTTCCCATGATTAAAATAACAAATTTCCCCTTGTTCTAGCTGATTAAAACAAGCATCTAAAAAACTAAGATAACAAGCTGGTGTATCAAGTATATTTTGATAAGCTTGAAAAATATCATAATTTGGATCACACTCTTTCCAAGAGATACCATCCTTTACCTGGAAAAAGTATTGAATATTTTCTCTATTAGAAATTGTTTTCATTATTGAAAAACTAACCATTCTCCCAAGCGTTGACGTACTAGTACCAAAATTAATACCAAATTCAATTGATGGTAAATCTTTAATAAAAGTATTGATCGCTTCATAACAGTCTTTTTCTACCTGTTTCATGGTAGATTGAAACAAAAATTGTAAATCTAACAGTAACTTTGGCTTCGTTTTAAATTGCTGGTTAAGTAAATTTGGAATATCATCAATAGAATCGATTGCTCCAATAGAAGTTTCTAAAGCTTCAAAATAAGAAAATCCACTAAGTTCATGCAATTGTTCATATTGCTGAATAGAATTTATCAATATATCTTGTAAATGCTTTTTTAAGATTCTTTCTAAATCTTTGTCAAAGCAAGGAAAAGTAATTCCACCATAAAGTTCATTGGCAGCATAATCAACTAACTTGATAACTTGCATGAGATAAGGATATATATTTCTTTGTTTATCAAGTGCTCTACCAATTGGTGTATCAAGCTTTTCTAAATCTGCTAAAATAATTTCCAAGTTTTCAATTGATCCCATCGGCATACTTTCAATAGAATGAAAATAAAAAAGTCCGCTATCATGTGCCCTTGTAATTTTACTATCTAATAAATAAGCTTTCGCAAATTCAAATGAGATAGTAGCACCAAACTTTTCTAGTAATTGATGAGCACTTCTTGTGTCCTCTGCTAAATTTGTAAGGCCAAGCGATTCGATAGCTTTTAAAAACTTATGCTGTTGTTTTGTGACGAAAGCCTTTCTAGAAGCACTTCGATGATTTCGGTACGTTGAAAAAGCTTGGTAAACATCTAAAAAATTCTCTTCTTTTAAAGTATCCTCAATAATATCTTGAATATTTTCTATATTAATAGTTTTTCTACCTTCATAAGAACAACTGATTTTTTTTAAAACTTGTTCATAAATTTTATTGACATCTTCATCCATATAAGGAATATCGATAGAATCAAAAGCCTTTTGAATAGCAATTGCTATTTTTTCTCCTTGAAACGATGTACGTTGACCACTTCTTTTGACAACAACTAGACTGTCAAATAACTGCATATATTTACGCCTCCTATTACACTATTCATTATAGCGTTTTTTTGTTGAACAATCAATAAAAATAAAGAATATGCCAAAAAAACATATAAAAAATATTTCTAAAAAAATATAAAAAAGTATTGATAAACAAAGAAAAAAGAAAGAAAATACCAAAAATAGAAAAATGTTTTTTAAAAGCAAAAATAAAATGTAAAATTAAAAAAAATAATTAAAAAGAAGAAAAAACACTAGAAAAAAACATGCTGACGCCGTATAATTGAATTATGCAAAATAAGTGAGGTGTAGATGCATGACAAAACAAAAAGAAAAAAAAGAACAGAAAGGATATACCAATCCAAAAATTTATATTATTAAAAAAAATGGAACTCGTCAGGCCTTTGATGGAGAAAAAATAAAAGCAGCAATTGAAAAAAGTGCTGAAAGAGTAATGGTTGATCTAACAGAAGATGCGAAAAATGAAGTGGTTCAAATTGTAATTGACCTACTATCTAATCAAACAAGTGATGCCCAAGTAAGCCAAATTCACAACTGCGTAGAAACAGCCCTAGAAAAAGTAAATCCATTAGTAGCAAAAAGTTATCGTGAATATCGTAATTATAAAAATGACTTCGTTCATATCTTAGATAAAGTATATAAAAAAGCCCAAGCCATTAACTATATTGGAGACAAAGAAAATTCTAATACAGATAGTGCTCTAGTATCCACACAAAGAAGTTTAGTATATGGTAATTTAAATAAAGAATTATACAAAAAGTTTTTCCTAACGAAAGCAGAAGTAGAAGCTTGTGATGATGGATATATCTATGTTCATGATATGAGTGCTAGAAGAGATACAATGAATTGTTGCCTTTGTGATGTAGGAGCAGTAATGAAAGATGGCTTTGAAATGGGAAATCTTTGGTATAACGAACCGAAAACACTAGATACTGCTTTTGATGTCATGGGGGATGTTATTATCAATACAGCAGCAATGCAATATGGTGGATTTACTGTTCCAGAAGTAGATACCATTTTAACACCTTATGCCAAAAAAACTTATCAAAAATATTATGATGAATATCAAGAAATTATCGGCCATGAAGAACCAGAAAAAGCCCATGAATATGCAATGAAAAAAACCAAAAGAGAATGTGAACAAGGCTATCAAGGAATTGAATATAAATTAAACAGTGTTGGATCATCAAGAGGAGACTATCCTTTTGTAACATTTACCTTTGGTATTGAACAAGATCCATTTGGTCAAATGATTAGTGAAGTTATTTTAAACACACACCGTATTGGTCAAGGTAAACCAGGATTTAAAAAACCAACTTTATTTCCAAAACTTGTCTTCCTATATGATGAAAACTTACACGGTGAAGGAAAAAAATTAGAACACGTTTTTGAAACTGCCCTAACTTGTAGTTCTCAAACTATGTATCCAGATTATCTATCTTTAACAGGAGAAGGATATGTTCCAGAAATGTATAAAAAATATGGTCGTGTTGTTAGTCCGATGGGTTGTAGAGCCTTTTTATCACCATGGTATGAAAAAGGTGGTATGTATCCATTAGATGAAGAAGATAAACCAGTATTTATTGGACGCTTCAATATTGGTGCTATTTCTTTAAATTTACCGATGATCCTAGCAAAAGCCAAAGAAGAACAAAAAGATTTTTACGAAGTATTAGATTACTACCTAGAAATGATTCGTAAAATTCATATTCGTACTTATCACTACTTAGCGAAGAAAAAAGCCTCTACGAACCCTTTAGCATATTGTGAAGGTGGCTTTTATGGCGGGCACTTAAAACCAAATGAATCAATTGAACCACTACTAAAATCATCCACTGCTTCTTTTGGAATTACAGCATTAAATGAACTACAAGAATTATATAATGGTAAAAGTTTAGTAGAAGATGGTGCCTTTGCTCTTGAAGTAATGAAATATATCAATGATAAAACACAAGAGTATAAAAAAGAAGATAATATCTTATATGCAATCTATGGAACACCAGCTGAAAGTCTTTGCGGAACACAAGTAGAACAATTTAGAAAGAAGTATGGAATCATTAAAGGTGTTTCAGATAGAGAATATGTATCTAATAGTTTCCACTGTGGTGTTTGGGAAGATATAACAGGAATTCAAAAACAAGATCTAGAAGGCAGATTTTGGGAACTATTTAAAGGTGGAAGAATTCAATACGTACGTTATAACCTAAACTACAATCGTCAAGCAATGAAAACCTATTTAAAACGTGCTATGAAAAAAGGATTCTATGAAGGAGTCAACTTATCACTTGCTTATTGTAACCATTGTGGTCATGAAGAACTTGATATGGATGTTTGCCCAGAATGTGGAAGCGCTGATTTAACCAAAATTGATCGAATGAATGGTTACTTATCTTATTCAAGAGTTCATGGTGATACAAGATTGAATAAAGCGAAAATGGCAGAAATTAAAGAAAGGAAGAGCATGTAATGAAATATCATAATATTACCAAAGCAGATATGTTAAATGGAGAAGGCTTACGAACTGTATTATGGGTAAGTGGTTGTTCTCATAAATGTCCTGGATGTCAAAATGCTCTAACTTGGGATCCAAACGATGGAGTACCATTTGATGAAAAAGCCTTGGAAGAAATTTATCAAGAACTAAAGCAAGATTGGTGTAGCGGCTTAACCTTGTCTGGTGGAGATCCCCTTTTTTTAAATAATCGTCCCATGATTCGAAATGTTGTTTTAAATGTCAAAGAAAATTATCCTGAAAAAACCATCTGGTGTTATACAGGATACACTTGGGAAGAGTTGATGGAACAACTACCAAATGATAATGATTTAAAAGATATTTTAGAACATATTGATGTCTTGCTAGAAGGAAAATTTATCCTATCTCAAGCAGAAACAAAACTACATTACGTTGGAAGTGCTAACCAAAGAATTATCGATGTACCAAAAACTCTAGACAAACAAGAGATCATTTTATATATTGATAATAGTGAAATTTATAAAGAAGCGAAAAAAATAAAAGCAAATCTTCAACCGCAAGAACAACAATAATAGAAAGTAGGAAAAATATGAATGTTCAAATCAAAAAATTAAATGAAAATGCTAAAGTCCCTTTTTATGCCACCCCATACAGTGCTGGATGTGATTTATATGCTTGCATAGAAGAAGAAATAACAATCGAAAAAGGACAAACTAAGCTAATTCCCACAGGACTTGCTATGGCTATACCAGAAGGATATGTTGGTCTAATTTATGCAAGAAGCAGTTTGGCTTGCAAACAAGGTTTAGCACCAGCCAATAAAGTAGGCGTAATTGATGCAGATTATCGTGGAGAAATCATGGTTGCTCTTTATAATCAATCTGAAGAAGCAAAAACAATAGCACCAGCTGATCGAATTGCACAGCTTGTCATTACACCTTATTTAAAAGCAGAATTTGTAGAAACCAAAACATTAGAAGAAACAAAAAGAGGCACTGGCGGCTTTGGTTCAACAGGAACAAAATAAAAATGAAAAGTGATGCATGTCACTTTTTTTGTCCATAAAGCCAAATAAAATTCTTGAAAAAAGATGTATTTCCTATCGCGCTTATGATATAATAGGCAAGAAAGAAACGGGGAAGTAATCATGATATATTTAGATAATACGGCAACAACAGAAGTGAAAGAAGAAGTACTAGAAACATTTATACAAGTAACCAAACAATTTATTGGTAACCCAAATTCCATTCATCTATTAGGATTGCAAAGTAAAAAATTAATGGAAGAAGCAACAAGCCAAGTAGCAAATTTACTCAAAGTAAAACCAAATGAAATTATTTTTACCAGCAGTTCAAGTGAATCAAATAACCTAGCCATTAAAGGAATTCTATCTTTTTATAAAAAAAGAAATAAATTAGTCATTACCACACCATTAGAACATGCTTCTGTATTAGAAACCATTCAAGCAGTAGAAGAAGCAGAAGTTTTGTTTACACCACTTGATGAAACTGGTCATATCAAATTAGATGAGTTAGAAAAATTACTTCAAAAAGAACCTGTACTTGTTACGATTCAACATGTAAATAGTGAAACTGGAATTATTCAAGATATTACAAGTATTGGTAAATTAATAAAAAAATATCCCAAAACTTTTTTTCATGTAGATGGAACACAAAGTGTTGGTAAAATACCAGTAGATTTAGAAAATGTTGATCTGTTTACTTTTAGTGCCCATAAATTTTTTGGCTTAAAAGGAATAGCTTGCTTAATCAAAAAAGAAAAAGTAAATCTAACACCACTCATTCATGGCGGCACAAGT
Source organism: uncultured Bacilli bacterium (assembly GCA_934149515.1). Lineage (GTDB taxonomy): Bacteria > Bacillota_I > Bacilli_A > RF39 > UBA660 > Onthousia. Next base: position 8,056 of record CAKPFD010000015.1, on the reverse strand, counting down.
CAAAGTAATTATCGTGCCGGAACACCATCTGTTGCATTAATTGCCTCTTTAGCAAAAGCACTACGTTTAGCTTTAGAAAATCAAAAAGAATCTTATCAACATGTAAAACAACTGAATTGCTATTTAAGAAAAGAATTAATAAAAATACCAAATATCAACCTAAATTCAAAAGAGGAAGATTCACCTTATATTATTAATTTTAGTATTCCAAATCAAAAACCAGAAACAATGATTCATCGTCTAGAAGCACATGGAATCTATATATCTACAAATACTGCGTGTTCTTCAAAAAATACCTATTCTAAAACACTTCTTGCCTTAGGAAAAGAAAAAGATATAGCCAAAAGTTCACTTCGAATTGGTCTATCTTCTATGACCAAACAACAAGAAGTAGAAACATTCATAAAAATATTAAGAGAGGAAATACTAACAAATGGAACAAATTATACTGATTAAATATGGAGAAATGACTACCAAAAAAGGAAATAGAAATTTTTTTGTAAAAACATTAACAAAAAATATTACGCAAAAGCTACAACCTTATCATGTGACGATTTCTGAAGATTATGCTAGAATGTACATCCATTTTATAGAAGAAGAAAAAGAAGATATTTTAACAGCAATCAAAACGATTTTTGGGATTCATAAATACCATGTTGCTTATGTTGTTCCAAATGATTTAGAAGAAATCAAGAAGGATTTAGCTGAAACGATTTTAAAAGAAAATTTTCAAACATTTAAAGTGAACGTAAAAAGAAGTGATAAAACATTTCCTTATCGAAGTGATGAATTAGCACCATTATTTGGTGGCATTATTTTAAAAAAAGTTCCCAATATAACAGTGGATGTTCATAATCCGCAATTAACAGCTCATGTAGAAATCACTAAAAAAGAAACATATATTTATTATAACGCTTATAAAGGTTTAGGCGGTTATCCAGTAGGAACCCAACCAACAGGAATGTTAATGTTAAGTGGTGGTATTGATTCGCCAGTAGCAGGTTATTTAGCAATGAAAAGAGGAATCCAATTAGAAGCAGTTTACTTTGAAGCTATTCCTCATACAAGTTTAGAAGCAAGACAAAAAGTAATAACATTAACGCAAAAATTAGCAAATTACACACAAGAAATCAAATTACACATCGTGCCATTTACAAAAATTCAAGAAGAAATTTATAAACAAGTAAGTCCTAATTATGTTATCACAATTATGCGCCGAATGATGTATCGTATTATGGAAAAGTTATGTCAGCAATATCAAGCTTATGCTATCATCAATGGAGAATCTATAGGACAAGTAGCAAGTCAGACTTTACAAAGCATGCAAGTCATCAACGCTGTTACTAACTTGCCAATTATTCGTCCAGTTAGCTGCCTTGATAAATTAGAAATTATTGATATCGCTAAAAAAATTGATACGTATACTACCAGCATTTTACCATTTGAAGATTGTTGTACTGTTTTTGTACCAAAGCACCCTGTAATTCATCCAACGTTAGAAAAATGCCATTTAGAAGAAGCAAAATTTGATTTTGAAGACTTATTAACAGAAACTGTGGAAAAAACATTTACGTTAAAAATTCAAAAAGAACAACCAAAAACTTACAAAAATTTATTATAGGTAGAAATTACCAACTGAAAAAAAGTATGAAATAGAAAAAATTTCACAATCTACTAATGTAGGAGGTGAAAATAAATGAATAACTCAAGCAATAACAGTTCAATGAAAATGAGAGTTCCAGGTGCTAAACAAGCAATCGATAAAATGAAATATGAAATTGCCAATGAATTCGGTGTTAATTTAGGACCTGATACAACAAGTCGTGCCAATGGTTCAGTTGGTGGTGAAATCACAAGACGTTTAGTTCAAAACGGTTTAAATCAAGTTAGTGGAAGTTATACTAATAAATAACATTAGATAACTTAGGCGATAGGCTGACAAGGCCTATCTTTTTTTTGTTGAAAAATGATAAAAGGACTAGTGTGTTTTTTATTTTTTTGGTATACTAATTATATTAAAGATAGGTGAAATGTATGAGTAATTTTAAATATCGCAAAAAATACAAGATAGATAATCTTAATAATGCCTCCAAAAAACGTAATTACTATGATATTAATTTAACGAAAATGGCCAAAAGAGAACTAATGATAACTCTTGTATCCATTCTTGGAGTAACACTTCTAAGTGTAGGAAGTGCATTTGCTATTTTTTCTACTAATAGCAAAAGTTCTAATTATAATGTCATTAAAGTAGGAACACTAGATATCGACTTCGGAACAGATAGCGATAATACAATTAATTTAAATGGCCAATATCCAGTAAGTGATGATGAAGGATTACAAGCAACACCATATACGTTTACTATAAAAAATACAGGAACAATCACGTCTGATTATAAAATTTCTCTTCAAGATGATACAGATATGATTACCCAAGATAATTGTAGCACCTCACAATTAGATAAAAAATACATTAAATACTCATTAAGTAAAAACACAAGTTCTACTCTATCTGCTAAAGAAGCTGACAACTATGTGATTACTGAAAATAGTCTAAAATCAGGTGATTCTATTACATATCGCTTATGGGTTTGGATTTCAAAAGATGCCGGGAATGATGCTTTAGGGAAACATTATCATGGAAAAATTGTCGTTGAAGGAAATAATACCCAAAAGCAAGATACCACTCAAACAACCGGAATAGCAACAGAAGTATTATTATCAAAAGCAAATACCACAATATCTTATTTAGAAGCCAATGCTGAACAGAAAAAACAAATGTGGGAATCAACCACAATTCCTGGAACAGAAGTACAAGATAACGCTTATCGTTTTATTGGAATAACTCCAAACAATTATGCAACGTTAGCAGCATTAGCTAATACTAGATACCAAAATTGGAGAATTGTAGGAGTATTCGAAATAGATGGCACTAAATACGTCAAACTGATGTTAGCAAAACCACTTGATGGACAAGTATTTGATACGTCAAGTAATGCTATATGGAGTGATTCGAGTTTATACTCTTATTTAAATAATGATTTTATAAATGATGAAATAAATGGTTCTGTTGATAATGGAATCACTCAAATAGCTATTAATAATGGTTATTGGTATCAACCAGCCTTCCCATCATCAATACAAACAATACCAGCAAATTATTTGTCTACAATTAAAAACATAAGTGAATATACTCATGACTATATTGGACTAATAGATGTTGATGATTATGTTTTGGCAGCTAGTGGTAATGAATCAACTGGAAGAAATAGTTGCTTAACTTCTGAAATATTTGCTGCTCCTTGGCCAACAGATTGTATAAATACTAGTTGGTTATTGAAAGAATTTAGTGAACCAAAACTATGGACGACAGCATCTAATGGAACCACTGTATTAACCGTTCAAAATGGGAAATTAATAGCAGCTGATCCAAACACAAAAGGAATAGCTACACCACTTAGTATTTATTTACCAGCTGGTAGTCAAATTATATCTGGAGATGGTAGTAGTAATGATCCATATGTCATTGAAACAAACTCATAAAAAGGTTCTAACCAAAAGTTAGAGCTTTTCTTTTTTTCTGATCAACAAATAAGTTTGCAATTATTTCTAACATTCTATATAATATGTATTAGAAAGAGTGTGATAAAAATGAAAATTATGTCAGTAAATGCAGGAAGTAGTTCTTTAAAATTCAGCTTATTTGATATGGCTGAAAAAAAATGTATAGCTTCTGGAAATTTTGAAAGAATTGGCTTAGAAGGTGGTTTTTATACCATTAAATATAATGGTGAAAAAATCAAAGAAGAAGTAGATTTGCCAAATCCATCTGTTGCAGTAGAAGTATTACTAGAAAGATTAATTAGTATAGGAATAGTTAAATCTTTAGATGAAATTAATGGAATTGGACACCGAATTGTCAGTGGTGGAGAAAAGTATACGAAATCTGTTCTTGTGACAGACAAAGTCATTCAAGATCTAATTGATTTAAAAGATTTTGCCCCACTTCATAATCCAGCACATGTTGCAGCTATCAAAGCATTTAAAGAAGTATTGCCATCTGTACCAATGGTTGTAGTATTTGATACAGCATTTCATCAAAGCATGGCAAAAGATCGTTTCTTATATCCAGTACCTTATGAATGGTATACTAATTATGGTGTTAGAAAATATGGCGCTCATGGAACGAGTTATCGTTATGTAAGCAAATACATGAGTGATTACTTAAAAAAAGAAAATCTAAAAATGATTATTTGTCATCTTGGTAGTGGCTGCTCTATTGCTGCTGTAAAAGATGGTAAATGTGTTGATACTTCTATGGGATTCACACCATTAGCAGGTGTTATGATGGGAACAAGAAGCGGTGACATTGATCCATCTATCATTCCATTTGTCATGGAAAAAGAAGGTTTAAATGCAAAAGAAGTCATTGATATATTAAATAAGAAATCAGGTTTCTTAGGTGTCAGCGGTCAATTTAGTGATCATCGTGATATTGAACAAGGAATTGCCAACCAAGATGAAAGATGTCAACTAGCCGATCAGATCTTTACAAATACAGTTGTAAAATATATAGCAAGTTATTATGTAGAATTAGGTGGCTGTGATGCCTTAGTATTTACAGCAGGTGTCGGAGAAAATTCAATTGTTGCAAGAAAAAATATTGTCAAAGGATTAAAATGCCTAGGAATCGAACTGGATGAACAAAAAAATCAAACCCGTGGAGAATTTGCCACCATCAGTAGTGATAACTCTAGCGTTAAAATTTACGTAGTACCAACAAATGAAGAATTGATGATAGCAGAAGATACAGAAGAATTAATTACTAGATAGGAACATTATGTTTAAAAAAATTTATAAAGAAATAAAAAAGTATCAAACCATTGTGATCGCTAGACATATTGGAGCAGATCCTGATGCACTAGCTAGCCAGTTTGCTTTAAAAGAATCGTTACAATTAACATTTCCAGAGAAAAAAATATATGCCGTTGGAAGTGGCAGTAGCAAATTTTCTTATCTTGGCAAATTAGATAAATGGCAAGAACAAACCCCATTTTTACTAATTGTTTTAGATACCCCAGATTTAAAAAGGATAGATTTTGCTAACGTTTCCAAAGCAGCATCGATTATCAAAATCGATCACCACCCCTTTATAGAAACAGTAGGAAACATCGAGTATATCGATGACAAAGCAACTAGTACCTGTGAAATTTTAATGGAATTTTTACAAAGTACAAAATTAACTTGTAATGAAAAAATTGCCTTTCTTTTATATAGTGGTTTAATCTCAGATTCTAATCGTTTCTTATTTGATAGCAGTACACCAAAAACATTTGCTTTAGTAAGTGATTATCTAAAAAATTATCCATTCGCTTTATCGGAAGTTTACAAACCATTATATTTACGTCCTTTAAAAGAGGTAAGATTAGAAGGATACATTGCTACACATTTATCCGTTAGCAAAAATAAAGTAGCGTTTTGTTATTTATCAAATGATATCGTTGAAGAATATAATGTTGATAGCGCTGCAGCTGGTAACATGATTAATAACTTTAACTATATTGATGAGATCTTAGTTTGGATGATAGCAACAGAAGATGTTAAAAATCATATTATTCGCGTTAATATTCGTTCAAGAGGACCAGTGATTAATAAAGTAGCAGAACAATATCGTGGCGGTGGACATAAACTAGCAAGTGGTGCCAGAGTAACAACCTATCAAGAAGTACAACAATTAGTTGCTAGCTTGAATGAAGTAACACAAGAATATATAAGGAGTGAAGAAGAACATGAAAATAACAAGTGCTGAATTAGAAATGATGGTAACAAGAAGAAGCCAATATCCAACAGATCAATTACCTGAATTTCTATTAGTTGGAAAAAGTAATGTTGGAAAAAGCTCTTTTATCAATACCATATTAGAACGAAAAAATATTGCATATACCTCAAGTCACCCTGGAAAAACGCAAACTCTAAACTTTTATAAAGTAAATCAATCATTTTATATGATCGATGTCCCAGGATATGGTTATGCTGAAGTGAGTAAACAAACAAAAGCAAAATTTGGGAAAATGATAGAAGAATATTTAGAAACAAGACAAACCTTAAAACGAGTTTTCATGTTAATTGATTTTCGTCATAAACCAAGTGAAGATGATCTACTAATGTATAACTTTTTAAAATACTACAACATTCCCGTGACAGTCGTTGCAACAAAAGTAGATAAAGTTGGAAGCAGTAAACGAGCAAAATGTCAAAAGTTAATAACGGATACCCTAGATTTAGTAGTAGGAGATAACTTAGTTGTTTTCTCAAGTGTTACAAAAGAAGGAAAAAAAGAAATTCATAAAATAATAGAGGACTTAATCGTCGACACGATTTAAGTCCTTTTGCATATTGTAAAATAGGTGACATGAATGAAAATAATAGAAGATAAAAAGAACCAACTTATCCTATTATATCCAAAAACAACCTATCAAGATAAACAACAATTAATAAAAGATGTAAAAACATTTTTATTAACAAATAATAAAATATATCATTTTTTACAATCTGGGTTTTATCAAATAGAAATTATGACAAATCATTTAGCAGGGATTTTTATTAAAATAGCCCATTTAGAAGAATTTTATGAACAAGAAGAAATCAATTTACAAATTATGATAAAAGAGCAAGAAGAATCGATTGGATTAGAGTTAGATGAATTTAGTTGTGAACCTTATTATCTTTATCAAGAAAATATTTTTATTGATTGTCATAATATGAGCAAAAAAAGATTTTATCAATTAATAGAAACAGCAAGAATTGTATTAGAAGAAGAAATGAAAGAAGTAAAACAGCAAGGTTACCATCAAAAAAGTTCTCTAATTTCTAGAGAACAATAGCGATCATATTGTTTGATCCTTTATTGACAATTTTTGTAAGCGTTTGTTGTAATTTATAACGAATATTATCGGGCATAAGAGCAATCTTAGATTGAATACCTTCCTGAACAATATTATCAAGACTTCTACCAAATATTTCACTTTTCCAAATTTCACTTGGATTATGTTCATAATCTCGCATTAAATAATCAATTAATTCTTTACTTTGTACTTCACTACCAATAATTGGTTCAAATGTAGAATGAACATCGACTCTTATCATATGAATACTAGGTGCAACAGCTTTCAATTTAACACCATATCTTGGACCTTGTTTAATAATTTCAGGAGTTTCTAATTTCATATCATCTAAACTAGGCGTTGCAACCCCATAGCCTGTTTGTTTTACCATTTTTAAAGCATATTTGATCTGATCATATTCTTTTTTAGCTTCTTCATATTCCTGGAATAAAGAAAGTAATCCAGCTTTACTAGTGACATCAATCTTCACCACATCTTTTAATACTTGATTATAAAGTTGACTTGGAGCCTCTAAATTAATTGTCACAATACCAGTTGCTGGATTAACATCAGATAAATACGCTTTTTCAATAACATCACAATCTTTAAAATGATCAGTGATTGTTTCAATATCTCGTAACTTATCAACTTCTATAACACTATTGCGTATTGTTTCAATATATGCTTGTTTAATAGGATGTTGATGATTTAAAATAGCAATCCATTCTGGCATATTTACCTTTACTTCTAAGATTGGGAATTCATAAAGCGCTTCTCGTAAAATGCTGATCATTTCTCGCTCATTCATCGCCTCAACATTCATTGCTAAAACAGGGACTTCATATTCATCATGTAAAGATTCTTGTAAGCGTTGTGTTTCTGGTAAAGTAGGGTGAGTAGAATTTAATAAAACAATAAAAGGTTTCCCAATATCTTTTAATTCTTCAATAACTCTATTTTCTGCTTCTAAATAATCAGAACGATTAAATTCTCCAATAGAACCATCTGTTGTCATCACGATACCAATCGTAGAATGATCTTTAATGACTTTTTCTGTTCCAATTTCGGCAGCTTCCACAAATGGTATTTCCTCATTATACCAGTATGACCTGTTTTTGTGATACCCATAAGTCTTTTTAAAAATTGCTCAAAAGCAACCTGTATTTTTCTTA
>CAKPFD010000014.1 GCA_934149515.1 uncultured Bacilli bacterium | reverse complement strand
CTATAAATTTTTGAATCACTCAAATTATTTAATACTTCTTTATTGGGATGACCATATCTGTTGTTTTTGCCAACACTAATAATGCTATATTTAGGATTAATTTCATCAATAAATTTTTTACCACTGCTTGTTTTACTTCCATGATGCCCTACCTTTAATACATCTATATTAGATATATTATATTTTTTTAAAATATCTCTTTCTTTCTCTACTCCTGCATCTCCCATAAACATGAATTTATAGCCATCAAGTTCAGTATAAATAACATTACTATTATCATTTTCATTATCATATTCTTTTGTTTGTAAAAAATATAGTTTGTTATTATCTATATTTAGTTCTTTAATACATGAATAATATTTTATTTTCTTTTTATCTAATACTTTGATTAATTCTTTTTCTAATTCATTAAACTCTCCACAATTAAATATAACGTTATCTACTTTAAAATTACTTACTAAGTTAATAGCTTCACCCATATGATCAGCATCTCCATGACTAAGTATCAAATAATCAATTCGATTAAACCCTAAATGGCGAATAAATTGAATTAAAATATTTCCTTGATCAAAGACATTCCTTGTTTCTTCCCATGCTTCTTTTTTTATACTTTTTTTACCACCAGTATCAAGCAAACACACTTTATGATCAAGAAGTAAAAGAAAACTATCGCCCTGACCTACATCAATCATATAAATACGATCATTTGATTCTAAATAAGGAAGTAAAAAATGAATCAATAGACAGCAACAAAATAAAATACTAACTATTTTAGATCTACAAACAAATAGATAAATCCAAAGGGAAAGAAAGTAAAACATATAAATAAAAAGAAAAACTCGTTTAAAAACAACAACGCCAATAGAAATCTGATGAAAAAAAGTAACACTGCTTTCCAAAAGATTTGTAGCAATTAACAAAACAGGTTGCAAAAAAGGTAAGAAAAAAACCAAAATACTAAGTGGAAACACAATAACATTAATATAAGGAACATAAAACAAATTATATAAAATGCTAAAACCATTCAACCAAGAAAAATGATATAAGGAAATAGGTAAACTAAGTAAAAAACTAAGACAAGACACTTTAAATAAAGCCAACAACTTATTTTTCTTTTCTAATCTTGGTGCATATAAAATCAAACCACTTGTTATCACTGTAGAATACTGAAAACCAATATCAAATATATAATAAGGGTTAATAAATAACAAAATGGAAACAGATAACAAAATTAAACAGAAAGGAGGAATATAAAATTGGTAAATACGATTAAGGCTAAAAATAATAGAAAAGACAATAGCCCGATCAATAGATGCACAAGATGAAATGATAAAATAATAAGCAAATAGTAAACTATGACTGATAAGAAAAACAATAATTTCTTGGCATTTACTTTTCTTTAATAAAAACTGAATTACAGCAATAATCAACGATACTTGTGTCCCCGAAAGGGCAAATAAATGCGAAATACCAAGATTTTGAAACTTTTGCTTTAAAGTTGGAGTAACCGATTCCATATTTCCTAAGAAAAAAACAGCAACATAATTCACTTTTTGTGAAGTGGATAAAGAATCAACATATTGATAAATTCTATTTCTAATCTTATTCAGCAAAAAAGTATTATCTTCTAATTTCAAAATAGTATCAGCCTGGCAAATATAATAAATAGATTGATATTTTAAATAATCAGTATAAGAAAAACCATAAAAATTTTGACTTGAAGTGGGGTAAGATAAGGAGCCATCAATTTGTAGTTTATCTCCTATAACCAAATTATTTTTAAGCTGGATTACTTCATCATTACTGCTACAATAATAAAAAACAAGAAGTTTTTCTTTCGCTTGCAATAAAATTTTTACTCTTGCACCATCGAATGTAATTTCTTCTATGACACCAACAATTCGTTTGTCCCTAGATGAATAGCAAGAATGTCTTGGTAAAGATATATACCAAAATGTAAAAAGAACACTGCAAAGAAAAATAACAAAATAAACTGTTTTACAGAGTAATATCTTCCTGAATTTTAGCAAACAATTCATCTCCTATGCCACTAACGTTTTTAACCTCCTCTACACTTTGAAAAGGACCATGTTCTTGTCTATAAGCGATTATCGCTAAAGCTTTCGCTTCACCAATACCAGTTAAACGCATCAATTCTTCTTTAGTAGCATTATTTAAAGATATTTTAGTAGAGGATGCTTGTTCTTTTTCACTAATACAAGCATCATTTTGAATAGATTCCTCACTTGGTTGAAGACACGCTTGTTGTTGCTGCTTTTCTTTTTCTTTCGTAACAGTAAATTGTTCTACTTCACTGCGACTATAAACAACAATAACCATCTCATCTACTACTTTCTTAGACAAATTAAGAACAGAAGTATCCGCTATTTCTGTCAAATCACCAGCTAATCGAATCACATCTATTACACGACTATCTTTTTTAACACTATAAATTCCAGGTGCATTCACTTGACCTTTGATATCTACTTGATAATACACTTCTTCTTCCGTTTCTTCTTTTTCCTGCATCATATCTTCCTTTTTTCCAACCAGAATAACCGAATCTTTTTTATGTGATGGTTTCTTTTGAAAACAATGACGATAAACCAAAAACGAAAAAACAACTGATAACACCAAAATGAAAGAAAAAAATATTATCTGTTTTTTATGGCAGTATGTCCAAGTCAATAGTCCTTCCTCCTTTCTTGTCGACATCATACCAAGGAAAAATTGCTTTTGCAAAAGACCATTTTGACAATTTAATAATAAAAAGTAGAGAAAAAAACAAATTTTCCTAACAAGAAAATTCTATTTGAATTAAAAAATTACAGCAATTATTAAAATTACCGTAATTTTGCTTCTCTTATTTTTGTTTCAATTTGTACTCTTTGCACTAAAGTTAAAGCAACAATTAAACAAATCGTAAAACTACCACCATAACTTATAAAAGGAAGTGGAACACCTGTCATCGGCATTAAACCAAAAAGTCCCATCAGATTAACTACAACATGTAAAAAGATATAACTAGCAACTCCATAACAAATAATCGCTCCCCTATTGGTAAAACTAGCCTTGCCAATTTTTAAAATTCGATAAATAACATAAAGATATGCTAAAATCAACAAAGTACCAACAATCACGCCAAGTTCTTCAATCACAACAGCATAAATAAAATCTGTATAAGGATATGGTAAGTATAAATATTTTTGTGTACTATTACCAAGTCCAATACCAGTTAAACCACCATTATTAATTGCAATATAACCATTACAAACTTGATTACCAGTACTTAATAATCGATCACATGGTCGTAAAAAATTAAATCGTTCTAATTGTCGTTGATGAATCAAAGATTTACCAGCCATTAATAAAAAGCAAACAACAACAACACCACTTAATACTATAAAAATAATAATATTAGCTTTGACTTTTTTGGGAATTGGTACTGCTAAAAACAGTAAACCAACCAACAGTGCAAAGATAATAGCCGTTCCAAGATCTGGCTGACAAACAATCAAAAATGTAATTCCCATTCCTACTAGTAATGGAACAGAACTAACCAGCCAATTATCCAGTCGCTTTTCATTAATTTCATAATATCGAGCTATAAAAACAATCATAATCACTTTAGCAAACTCACTGGGCTGAATAGTAAAACCACCAATTTTAATCCAACTAATAGCATAGTTAGTTGCTTTACCATAAATTAACAAAAGTAATAAAATAGCGATAATGACAAACAACAGAAAATGAGAAACAATTCCATAAACTTTAGTATTAAATTTAATGAGAAAAAGGAATAAACAACTACCAATTAATAAAAATAATCCTTGTCTAATAAAATAACTATATGGACTTCCACCATTCATATAAGCAGTTACATTACTAGCAGAAAAAACCATAATTAAACCAAATAAAAACAAAATAGCCGTTATAATAAATAAAGGTTTATCAAGGTATTTCAAAATATGTTTTTGCTTCATGATAACTAGCCTCCCCATAGTATTATCATAACATAAATTTAAGATTAGTGAAAATATATCTTAGACAAATTCATTAACAGGTTGACGCTACTTTTCATATCTTATAGTAGATAAAGGAGGAATTCTATATGTATTATTATGGTGGCGGAAGTTGCGGATGCCCAAGTATGCAAACGCCTTACTTCTATCCAACTTACACCTATGGAAATACAAATAACACAAATAATTATGCCATTATTTTAGTATTATTTATATTACTTGTCATTGTTATCGGTGCAAGATATTCACGTTAAAGAAAGGTTATCCCTTTCTTTTTTTTTGCTTTTGTGTTAAAATATTGCTTTAGAAACGGGGTAAGTAGTATGTTAAAAACGAAAGATATATTAGATGAAAAAGATAAAAGATTGCATCAAATCAGCAAAGAAGTTACTTTTCCTTTAAGTAAAGAAGAGCAAAAAGCAATTAATGAAATGGTTGAATATTTAACAAACAGCCAAATTGACAAATTAGCCGAAAAATATGATCTACGCCCAGGAATGGGAATGGCCGCTGTTCAAGTTGGAATTTTAAAACGTTTTTTAACAGTTGTTTATGAAGTGGATAAAGGAGAATTTGAAACTTATATTATTTGTAATCCTAAAATTATCAGTAATTCAGAAGAAAAAATTTATGTTGAAATGGGTGAAGGCTGTTTATCTGTCAATCGTGACGTTGAAGGTATCGTTCCAAGATTTGCAAGAGTGACAATCGAAGGATATGATAGAAATGGCAACAAAATTAAAATAAGAGCAAGAGAAGAACTAGCCATCGCTTTCCAGCATGAAATTGATCATTTAAATGGTATTTTATTTACAGATCATATTGATAAAAAGCATCCATTCAAAGATAAAGACCTATATAGAGCCATTTAAAAGCCTTACAAAAATATGTAAGACTTTTTATTTTAATATAATTCTGGTGGTAAAATTTTAGCAATTGCTTCTTTCATTATCTTTGCACTACAAAGTAATTTTTCTTTCTCTACTTCTGTTAATTTCATATTTATTTTCCTTTCAATTCCATCTTTACCAATCACAGCAGGCGTCGAAAGATAAACGTCAAAACTGTCTTGATAACAAGAAACTGGATAAATACATTTTTCATCTAATAAAATTGCAAGACTCAACCGAACAAGACAATAAGCAACACCATGAGAAGTATGTCCCTTATAAGAAACAATTGTCCTTCCCATTTCTTTTACTGCTTTAGCATAAGCTTCTTTTTCTTCTAATGATAAAAACATTTGTAAATTTTGTAATCCAACATTTGCATTATTCCATGCCACAAATTGACTATTTCCGTGTTCACCCAATACAAAAGCTGTAATATCTTCTGATTTTACTAGTAGTTGTTTAGAAAGAAGTGTTTTCAATCTAGCAGTATCAAGCATCGTTCCAGTACCAATGACTTTTTGATAAGAATAATCAGCATAATAAGAAACAAGATAACTAATAACATCTACTGGATTACTAGCTACCAAAAAAATGCCTTGAAATTGATGTTCCATCACTTGTTTAACAATATCACGAACAATTTCATTTGTCGCTTGTAAATCATCCAATCTATCGTGCATCGATTGCTCTACCCCTGCCGTAAGACAAACAATACTAGCATCCTTACAATCTTCATAATCACCAATTCGAATAGAAGAAACACTTCCCATCAAACTAAGTCCCTGATCTAAATCTAAAATTTCACCCTTTAAAGTTTCTTTCTCTTGATCAATTAAAACAATTTCAACATTCAAATTAGGTTGTGCTGCCATTTTTTCAACATAACTAAGTCCAACATGACCACATCCAATTACAACAATTTTTTGTTTCACAAAAATTTCCTACCTTTCTTTTATAGAATAGCATAATTTTCAAAAAAAAGAAATGTAACTCATACATCCTTTTCTTTTAAAGCCTTAAAAAAACGATTCCAAACTTTTTCATTAGAATAATTCAATACTCCAACACGATATATCTTCATTCCAAACGTCAATAAAATTCCTATAAACAAAACTAAAATGAAAATAGAAACAACAACATCAACAATAGAGATTTGTCCCATTAATAATAGTGACGGACTAAGAAAAGAAGATAAAAATGGTACATAGGATAAAACTCTAACAAATAAAGAACCTTCAAATACTCCTGCCATAATAGAAAGATAATAACCAACAACGGAAATTAACATAAGTGGTGTTTGAATTTGTTGAAAATCTTCAGTATTTGTTGTAACGGAAGCTAAAATTCCTGCTACTAAAGCATAAGCAATAAAAGATAATACAATAAGAACAAGTGTAAGTGGAATTAAATATACTAATTTATCCATAAATCCAGTTGTTTTCAAACTATCTAAAACACTTACCACTTCACTTGGCAATTGAATACCATTAGAAAATAACTTTGCTACACCAAACCCTAAACCAACATATAATAAAAGTAAAATTGCTTGCAAAAGCACAAATAAATTTCCTGCTAAAATCTTAGATGATAAGTGTACCTTTGGGCTAACATTAGAAATGATAATTTCCATACTCTTCGTTGATTTTTCTTCACAAATTTCTCCACCAACCATTTGAACTAAAATCATAGTAAGCATAAAGATTGGTAATATAACCGTTGGAAAAATAGTATTAATAATCATATTCGTATTTTCATCTGCACTATTTTGATCATGATAAACCACTCTCTGAATAGAAATAGGGTTTGATAATTCATTCAACACAGCAGGAGCAATTTGGTTTTTATCTAACGTATATGCTAATTTAGTATTATCTAAACTTTGTGAAATTAACTGATAAGTTAACGTTTCTATTTTTTTTTGACTAATAACTTTAGCAAATAATTCATTGTTAGTATCTAATAACAAATGAATAAAAACTTCATTGTCTTTCAAGGTGGATTCATTAAATTCATTTGCTACTTGTTTTACTGTGATTTTACCTTCTAAATCAGTAGAAGATTCATGAACAATACTGTCAAGTGATGAAGAGAAAGCATCATAAGCCTGATTTGTTTCATCAAACATCAAAACAGTAATATCTTGATTAAAATTACCTCCAAAAAATGTAATAATTGCTTGCAGATTTAAAAGGCCAATAATCAAAAATGCAAATAGCAAGTTGACAATCACAAACCATTTTGAACATATCTTCTTTTTAAGGCTCAGCTTTGTTAAAAAGATAAACTTATTTTTCATGATGATCACCTCCTACTTTTGTAATAAAGATTTCGTTTAATGTTGGTTCACTTACAACAAATTTCGTAATAAGACAATTTTTGATTTTAGAAAATATCTTAAAAGCAACTTGCTCATTTTCTATTTTTATCTCATATTCATCCAAATGAGATTGAATGGATAAAACGCCTTTTACTTTTTCAATTGTTGCAAGTGGTAAATCTTCTCCTTGTAACAGTAATGTTTTTACAGGCCAAGATTTTTTTATATCTTTTAAATAACCATCTACAATAGCGTGACCTTTTTCCAAAATAATCAGTTTTTGGCAAAAATTTTCAATATATTCCATTTGATGAGATGAAAATATAATGGCGCATCCTTCTTGTTGTAATTGATAAATAGCATCTTTTAATAATTGAACATTAATTGGATCAAGTCCAGAAAAAGGTTCATCTAATATTAAAAGTTTTGGATGATGAATAACAGCGGAGATAAATTGTATTTTTTGCTGATTACCTTTTGATAATTCTTTGATTTTGCGATCCATGTATTCAGCAATATCAAATTTTTGTAACCACTTTTTAAGTTCAGAAACAATTGTATCTTCTTCCATGCCTTTCAAAACACCATAATAAATAATCTGTTCTTTGACAGTCATTTTTAACAATAAACTTCGTTCTTCAGTGACAAAACCAATTTGATCCGTCATAGAATAATCTATTTTTTTACCATCTAATAAAACTTCACCACTACTTGCTTCTAACAATCCCATAATAATACGAAAAGTGGTCGTCTTACCAGCACCATTTTCTCCAAGCAAACCAAATATTTCACCTTTATCAACCTGAAAAGATAAATGATCCACTGCCTTTTGTTTACCATAATATTTTACAATATCCCTAACCTCTAGCATATTTGCCTCCTTACTTAAAGGATAATATAATGGCTTAAAAATAGCAAGGAAAAACATCTTATTCTTAGAACTTACAAAAGGATAAAGAAAAATAAATAGCAACTGCTGGAGCTAATAAAGCATGACCAGACGTAACAGAAATAAATAAAAATAAAAATTGAACAATTCTATCAACAGATCTTACTTTTTCTTTTTTCATAGTGATAAAAGGAAAAGAAGAAAAAACAATCAAACCAAGACAACCATATCGAAAAAGTATATCACAAAAATCAATTTCTACTAATTTTACTTGATTATCTTGTAAACCAATACCAAAAATCTTTTTTAAAATTGTTTGTTTATGAAAATAAGAATAATTATCTTGTAAAAATTGAAAACGATTGTTAAAAAGAACTTTATTAACAAATTCAAGTGAAACAATTTGCTTTACCTTAAAAAAGTTTTGTTGCACTAACATATTTTGATAAGTTCTAGTTTTAGTAAAAAAGAAGCCACCAAAAACAATAAGAAATAAAAGTGCACAAGTTAAACCTATTTTTTTTACTTTTGGTAAACGAAAAAACATCATTCTATATTGCCACAATAAATAAAAAGTAGCAAAAACAACTCCTGCAGTTAAAATTTTTGTTCCAATAAAAAAACTACAAAGTAAAGAACATACTAACAAAATAATACACAAAACAAAATGCCGTTTCTCTTTTAAAGAGTTTACCATTATTGGAAGCAAACACGTTACAATAGCACTAAATTCATTGATGGAGGAAAAAACTCCTCTAAAGCCTTTTTTACCTTCTGTTGGTAAATAGTTATTAACCCCAATTTTAAAAAAATAGGAAAATAAATAAATACCAAGATACAAAATCAAAATAATCAAACATAGATTATCCTTATTATAAGAAAAATCAAAATTTTTAAAAAATAATAGCGTAACTGGTAAATAAAGAAATTTTAAAATAGTAGATATAGTGAATAAAAGATTATTATTCAAAAAAGCAATTTGATATCCAATTTGAATAAGGGAAAAAAGAAATAATATACATAATGCTACTAATTCTTTTTTTCTAACAATCAAATAAAATATAACTATAAGCAAAAACAAACTTCTAAACAAAATACTAATTGGTAGTCCAAAAAAACTGCTAACATCCAAAAGCGGATTTAGCAAAAGAAAAATTGCAAGCATTTTATTTAATATTTTATTCATCTTTATACTCCTGATAAGTTAAATAATGATAATACAACTCATTTTTTTGATTCGATTTTGTAAATGAATATTTTATATGATAATCTTTTAAATTATAAACAATACCATTCATACCATTAATTTGAACTTTTATTTTTTTACCAGACAATTGACATAATGTCTTTCTAATTTGAATACTATTTGTAATTGTATAGTAAGTATTACCACAAAACGGAATAAGTGCATTTACTAAAATAATAGCAACATATATTTTTTTTGTAAAAGGATGTTTCCCATATCTAAAAAGAATATATAAGGAAAGAAGTAAAAATAAATAGAAATGTGGTGTATACCTAGCCCACCATGATTCACTCATAAAAATAAGTAAACCGCAAGTAATAAATAGCGTATATAAAATCCAACTATTTTGTTTATAAAGAGGATAATATATAATGAGAATAAGTAAGCTGCAAATAAGCAATCCACTATATAAAAGTCCAAAACCACTAATTCTCAAATCATTACTCATAGCAGGAATAATTTCATCTTTTGAGATTGTAAATGGAATTTTTAATTCTGTTTTATCGTTTTTTCGTAAGTTATTAGCTCTTGAAAAAGTAGCATAAAAAAGTTTTTCCAAATGATTCATCTTTAAAAATTTCTGAGGTTGTTGTTGTGTAATAATATCTTCACCTTTATCATCATATAACGGAAAAAATGGATTATGATGATCAATTGTATTTTTAACATATGTAGGATAACCAACTATCAGCAAAGAAATCACAAAAAGAGGAATAAAATAGCAACATAATTTTTGAAATGTTTTTAAAAAAATTTGTTGTCGATAAGATTTATACAAATATCGACAAACAAAGAAAAAACTAAATACCAATAAATACCCTAGTCCATTAAATTTCATATTTGCCAAAAGAATAAAAGTAAGTCCATAATAAAGCCAATTTTTTTTATCATGTATATTATGATCAAGTTGTATTAAAAAAGCAATAGCCAAAAATAAATACAAGCAAACTAACTGATCATTATAATAAGTAAATAACTGTGAAGCCGTTATAGGATTAAAAACAACAAGAAAAGCTAAAATCACTGCTTTATACTTTGTTAAATATTGAGAAAGTGAAAAAGCCAAGAAACCAAACACCAAATAAAGTGTAATAAAATTCATCGCTTTACCAGATTCTATATTATTTGTTAAACTATAAAAATTAGCTGCTATAATCCAATTAGCCTTGGCATAATGATCCGTCCAAATACTATAATTTTTCAATTTTTTACTTTCATCAGTTCGTTTTTTAATAAAATCAGCACTTGATTCATAAACAGGGTTAAATCCCTCTTTTAAAACACCAATTGCATCTTTATGATAAGTATTACCATCACTAGATCTATCAAATGTGACAGTAGCAACCAAAGTCGTAAAAAACAAAATAGTAAATGATAAAAGAATAACCAAAATCTTATCTTTATTAGTAGCTTGCCGATACAAAATACAATAAAAAAGACTACTTATAGCAAAAAACACTGGTAAATGAAAAGGACTAATTCCTATTTTACAAAAAAACAAAAACACTGTGCCAATTAGAATTGTAGCCATTAAAATCAAGAAAAAAACACTTGTTTGTTTCAATTTATTTAACATTTTATCACTCCATTTATTTTTTCTATCACTATTTTATCATACTTTACAAAATAAGAATAGAAAAATATTATCATTCAAAATTCATAATAATTATGTTACACTAATTTTAGAAAGAAGGTAAAAAGATGAAAAAGATTTCTGTTGTAGTACCTTGCTACAACGAAGAAGAATCCATTTTTTTATTGTATGAACAATTAGATAATACAGCCAAAAAAATGAAAAAATTAGCAAATTTTGAATTTCTATTCGTAAATGATGGTTCAAAAGACAAAACACTAGAATTATGCAGAGATTTGGCAAAAAAAGATAAAAGGGTCAAATACTTATCTTTTTCACGAAATTTTGGTAAAGAAGCCGCCATGCTAGCAGGATTGGAACGTGCGACAGGAGATTATATAACAACAATTGATGCAGACTTACAAGATCCACCATATCTAATTGAAGAAATGTTTCATATATTAGAAACCACAGATTATGACTGCTGTGCAACTAAAAGTGTAAATCGAAAAGGTTATAGTTTTTTAAGAAAAACATTTACAAAATGGTTTTATAAAATTATTGGAAAATTATCTAAAACAGAAATGATAGAAGGTGCAAGAGATTTTAGGCTAATGACAAGACAAATGGTAAATGCTATCATTTCTATAAAAGAATATAATCGATACTCAAAAGGATTATACAGTTTTATTGGATTCAAAACAAAATGGATAGAATTTCAAATCGAAGATAGAATAGCTGGAAATTCAAAATTCAATTTTTGGAAACTATTTACTTATGCTATAGAAGGAATTGTATCGTTTTCTACTGCACCTTTAATCTTTTCAACATTTGTTGGTATTATATTTTGCATTATATCTTTTTTAATGATCGGTATCATCATCATAAAAACACTTGTTTGGGGTGATCCTGTGGGAGGATGGCCAAGTCTTGTTTGTATTTTATTTTTTATAAGTGGTATTCAACTATTTTGCATAGGAATCATCGGAGAATACTTAGCAAAAACTTATTTAGAAACCAAAAAGCGTCCCATTTATATTATTAAAGAAACGGAAACAGCAAAAGCAAGAAACGAAAAATTTTAATTTTTTTATCTTCTTGCTTTTTATTTGACATCAATATTATTCTACAGTAACGCTTTTTGCCAAGTTCTTAGGTTTATCTATATCACATCCTCGTAATTTAGCAGTTTCATAAGCAATTAATTGCAAGCAAGGAACAACCAATATTGATTGTAAAAACACACTAACTTTAGGAATTTGAATAAAATAGTCACAATCAAAATCACTCATATCATTATTACTAATAACAATTGTCATAGCACCTCTTGCTTTTACTTCACAAATATTAGAAAGCATCTTTTCTTTAACATCATCAGCTGTAACAATTGAAAACACTGGCGTACCGTTATCAATCAAAGAAATTGTTCCATGCTTTAATTCTCCAGCTTGATATGCCTCACTATGAATATAAGAAACTTCCTTTAACTTCAAACTACCTTCTAGAGAAATAGCATAATCAATCTTTCTACCAATAAAGAAAATATCTTCTTTTTGATAGATCTTTTTAGCAACTGCTAAATACTTATTTCTTTGACAAATAACCTGTTCTAAAAGTTCAGGCAAAGCTCTTAATTCATCTATCATCTGATGTTTGTCAGTCATTCTATAGGCTAATAATGATAAAATAAGGACTTGTAAAATATAAGCCTTTGTCGTAGCAACAGCAATTTCAAGACCAGCTTCAATAAAAATCTGTTCATCACATTCTCTTGCAATTGTTGAATTTTTAACATTAACAATCGCCAATGTAGGGATACCATTATCCTTAGCCTTTCGCATCGCTGCAATCGTATCAGCTGTTTCTCCAGATTGAGAAATAACAATAACTAATGTTTTTTGATCATAAATAACATGTTTATAACGATACTCACTAGCAACTTCACAAAGAACCTTAACATGAGCTTCTTCTTCTAGTAAACTTTTACCAATCATTCCAGCATACATAGCAGAACCACATGCTACAATATGAATTTCTTTATATTCACTTAAATCTGGTATTTTTGTAAAATCGTCAATGAAAGGTTTTAATGTCTTAGCTAAAACAACTGGTTCTTCCATGATTTCTTTTAACATGTAATGATCATATCCACATTTTCCACGTGCTTCTGCTGTTAAATCTGTTTGTAAAATAGTTTTGAATATTTTTTCCTCATTTTTATAAACAGTAACTCCATTAAAATCTAATACAGCAATTTCATTGTTTTCCAATAAAGAATATTGATTAGTAAATCGAATAATAGCTGAAATATCACTTGCCACAAAATATTCTTCTTTTCCATAACCAACAATTAATGGCAAATCCTTTCTAACCGCAAATAATTTAGCTTGATCTTCAAAAATAATAGCTAAGGCATAAGAACCACGCACTTCCATAATAGCTTCATTAATTGCTTGCACTGGATCTGTTTTGTAATAATAATCAATTAAACCACATAACACTTCAGTATCTGTTTCACTTTGAAAACGGACTCCATTTTTCCTTAATTTTTCTTTTATTTCTTGGGCATTTTCAATAATACCATTATGAACCAATGTAACTTTTCCAACAGTATGAGGATGAGCATTTATTTCATTTGGTTCTCCATGAGTTGCCCATCTTGTATGAGCTATTCCAATAGAAGCATCTATCACTTCCGTTTGATTTATTCTATCCTCCAAAGAAGACACACGCCCTAATCCTTTAATCACCTGAACGGATGAATCGTTTTTTAAAGCTATACCAGCTGAATCATATCCCCGATATTCCAAAGCTTTAAGGCCTTCTATTAATATATCTTTAGGTTTTTTTGAACCTATGTAACCTACTATTCCACACATAATGTAACTTCTCCTTCTAACGAATAATTATAAACACTTACTATTATAATATTCTTAATCTTTCTAATAAGTTATTCTACAATAAAAAAAAGAATTTGACAAATATATTCAAATTCCAATAATAAAAATCATTCTAAAAATTTCTTTCTTGTCACAAAATTAAATACCATCACAATAGCTGTTGCAGCAATTTTAACAATTAAATAACTGATCTTCATAACATCAGAACCAAACCACATAATCACTTCAGTAATAATTAAACCAACTATGCTAAGTACAATAAAAATAACAAAATTCTTTTCTTTACTTTTTTCTTTATTAACATCAAATACCCATTTAACACTTGCTATATAGTTATATATAACAGATATAGTAAAAGCAATACCAGCTGCTAATAAAGTACTAAAATGAAAAAATTCCTTACCAATAATCAAAGAAATATAATCAATAATAAAAGCTATTCCACCAACGATACCAAATTTAAATATTTGAATAAGTAATTTTTCTGTTTTACTATTTACTTTTATACGAAATAATTTTAAACATTTCTTAACAAATAAAGCTGATCTATCTTTCTTCATTTACATCCTCCTACTTCTACATAAAATGAATAGTTATTATTAAAATAGCACAAATATTTTCAAAAACTAAAAATGATTCTAAATATTTACTATCATTTTTTCTATTAAGTACTATGTTTTTATTTGCTAAAACTAAAGAAATTAATAGTAATAATGGAATAAAATATCTTCCCTGGATTCCTTTTATTAAATCCGCTTTATAAGGAGTCCACTGTAAATATAAGCTAGTAAAAATAAGAGCAACCACCACAAGAATAACAAAAGTTATTAACCACTTTTCTCCCTCTTTAATATTTTCTTTTTTATCTTTAAATGTCAAACTTATCAAAATAAAGAATATTATATTTCCAAAAATTAAGAATGAGGGAATAGCAATAGTATATGAACCTAAACTTCTTCCAAACATCTCATATAACCAATCTCTTGAAAAAGTAATAAAGGTTGAAGTACATACCCCTAGATATCTAAATACATTTGCTAAAATATAGTCTAACTGTTTATCAGAACCACTTTGTGCTTCTAAGTATGGTGATGAAGTTTTTAACCAAAAAAGGCCAAATAAAGCTGACACTAAGAAGATAGTTATTAAAGTTAAATACTTGTTTTTCTTTGATTTAAATTTATCAAGTGGTAATAAAAACATTAACAAACAAACAGGTAAGTAAACAATTTTAAGTTGTGATAAAACTATACTTGCTACTGATATTATCACTATATTCTTGGAAGTTATTTTTTCTATACTATCTCTTAAATATAAAATATAAGATACAAAGAAACAAATAAGAGAAATAGTAAAGGCGTCAGGAGCAAGAGAGACCGCCTCTTGTAAAACTAAAGGTATTACACTAACTAAAAGAATAATCTCTTTTTTAAAAGGAATTAATTTAATAGCAAAATACATTAAGGTAAAGAAAGCTAGAAAATTGAATATTCTTCCAAAATATAGTTGTACTAATATATGTTTTGTAAATATTCTACTAATAGTAATACCAAGGGCCTGTGGTAAGTAAGATACTGGTGAATAAAGTGAAGTATTAGCAAAAGAATACTTTACTTTTTTATTAGTCATTTTATATTTAAGATTATTAATAAGATTTGAATATGTATCATTTGTAGAAACATTATAAAGACTAGAATCTAATTCATTACCAATTATATCTTTATAAATATGACTTGTTAAATGACCATTACTTATCTCATAAGCTCTACTAGCATGATTCGCTTCATCTGGTACTGTATTAAAAGGAAACGCTATTAAGTAAAGAATTCCCAAAACTGGCATAATAATTAAAAATTTCTGTTCTACTTTTAATTTCTTAAATTTAGAAAATATAAAGGAAAAGGTAATTATACTTATTAAACCAATTATATAGATAATAATAGTTAACCTATTAAGTTTAAAATGACCAAATTTAGAAGAGTTAGTATAAAATGTTAAATAACAAAAAAAGAAAATAAACACTAATATTTCTAGAATATATAGATAATTTCTTTTAATCTTATCTAAGAATGACATTATTCATCACCACGTTTAGTATTTATTAACATTAATTCAAATAACTGACGATGCTTCTTAACTACTACCTCTAAGATAAGTCCACAAGCAAACAAAATAATAGCAATCATTAACATAAAGCCTGAAAATATCAAGGTTGGATATCTTGGTACCAATCCTGTTTTAAAGTATTCAGCGAAAACTGGTATTCCAAAGGCAAAGGAAATAATTAAGAATAATAAACTTAATAAACTAAAGAAAATAGTTGGTTTATACTCTTTAAATAATCTGCCAATTGTTTTTAACACTCTAAAGCCATCACGATAAGTATTAAGTTTTGATACACTACCAGCTGGTCTATCCCTATACCCTACTTTTACCTCTTTTAACAAAAAGTTCTTATCAAGAGCATGAATAGTCATCTCTGTTTCTATTTCAAATCCTTTAGATAAAACTGGAAAAGTCTTTACAAATTCATAACTAAAAGCACGATACCCGGTCATAATATCACGAACATTACTTTCAAATAGAAAGTTAATTAATCCTCTTACTAACCTATTACCAAAGTTATGGAATGGTCTTTTATTCTCTGTAAAATAAGTTGAAGATAATCTATCACCGATTACCATATCAGCTTTTTTATCAAGAATTAAATCACACATTTCTTTAGCATTTTCAGCTGGATACGTATCATCTCCATCAATCATTAGATAACAATCAGCATCTATATCTTTAAACATACTTCTAATAACATTACCTTTTCCTTGACGATATTCATATTTTACTATTGCTCCCGCTTTTTTGGCTATCTCATCAGTATTATCACTTGAATTATTATCATAAACATAAATATCTGCTTCTGGTAAAGTTTTTTTATAGTCTTCTACTACTTTTTTAATTGTTTTTGCTTCATTATAGCAAGGAATTAAAACTGCTATTTTCTTATTTTTCTTCATCATTTTCACCTCTATTTATAAGAATTAATTTATAACTCTTATCATCTTCCTTTTCTATTTTATATAATTGATGGCTCTTAATTTCTTCATCAAAGACAAACTGATATTTTTCTTTAAACTTATCATTTGTAACAGCTATATATAAATAATCATAATCTTTAATTTTATCTTTTATAGAATTATAATACTTTTCACAATCAGTATCATCATCAGTTGGCCAATTAAAATCCTTCATATTTGTAATTATTGGATTAGCATAATACTTAACAAAATACTGATATTCTCCTTGTGAATCTTCTGCTACTATAAACACTTTTTTATTATCTTTTACTTCTTCTTTTATAATCTCCGCATTCACTTCATAAGTACTTTTATCTTTTTTTATTAAGTTTGGCGTTAAGTAAGAAATCTTAGCAGGAGCTGTTAATAAAAATAGTATAATAGCTAAAGAAACAAGGATATTTGTTTTCTCTTTCTTATAACAACTATAAGCTAAAAGCATAATAGTAAAATACATAATGATTAGAACATAGGTAGACATATATCTATCAAATGAAGCTAGGTAAATTGCTTCTGTATCTTTAAAACAGAATATATAAGTACACCACATTACAAAAGCATAACCCAAAGCCCCTATTGATAAAGTAATAATTAGTAAATATAATTTATTCTTCTTTATTAACTCTTTATTTTTAGTATAAATAATGTATAGAAGAAATAATCCTAATATAACCGCTTGTAAATAAGTCATCGGTATATAAGAAGTTGATAAGCTTTGTCCTTTAATTGATGTTATAAAATTAGTAGCTGCTATTTTCTGATCATCCCTACCACTTCTACCTCTATAGATACTATATAATTCTGAAAGTTTAATGTCAGAAGTATTAAACTGACTAGGAATATTCACTGTCTTAACAAAGTTATTCCAATAACCAAACAGTAATAGTGGAATTATTATTAATATTATAATGGTTTTAACAAAGAATTTAATATTCTTCTTCGTTATAAGCTTCTCTTTTTTATCTTTTTCTAAGAATAAA
This sequence comes from uncultured Bacilli bacterium, assembly GCA_934149515.1. GTDB lineage: Bacteria > Bacillota_I > Bacilli_A > RF39 > UBA660 > Onthousia. The sequence continues at coordinate 827 of CAKPFD010000014.1, read as the reverse complement.
CTTACAAAGTAGAAGAATAATACCATTAAGTAAAGCGTCAACCCTATTTGTTTAGTAAGCAGTAAAAAGGCTAAAGAAATAGCAAGATTTACTAAAGTAAACATACTTTTCTTATCTTTACTAAAGAAAACAACAGCTAACGAATAAGAAACTAATAAAGCCATAAAGTAATCATTATAAATACTATTAACTATTCCATGTAAATCAAAGAAGATAGTGGTTAAGAAAAAGATTAAAAATATAGAAACCGTTCCAAGTACATTAGTTATTTTCTTAGATTTATTCTTTTCTGGTAATACTGAAATTAGTAATGATAATTCTAATAAATGAAGAGAAACTATAGCAAATGTTTCTTTATAACTACCACAAAGTTTAATAACAAAAAGTTCAAACAACTGTAAAAGTGGTGGATAGTCTTTATGAGCTTGTAAAACTGAGGCTGAGACAGAATAAAATTTATCAGTTCTAATCATCTCTTTTAGCATCTCACCCCAATGTGAATATTCATCCCAATGACTATAAGTTCTATTAAAATCAAAGATAGTAATTAATACTAAGATTATTATAAATGAATAAAAACTAATAGTTAAATAGTTATCTTTTATTTTACTTAATATTTTTTTATCTTTACGCTTATAAACAAGATAGATTAAAGACGATAGTGAATAACCAAGTCCCAAATAAAAGCCTATATTAAATGTTTTAAAAATTATTTGACTAAAAAATAAAAGGAAAGCACAAAGCATTAAAGTAAACGGTAAACACTTTCCAAAGGTCTTCTTACTAATTATAACAGTAGTTAAATTAGCTAATAAAAAGTAAACTAA
>CAKPFD010000013.1 GCA_934149515.1 uncultured Bacilli bacterium | reverse complement strand
TGATGGTGCTATGGCTCAAACTCGTGAACATATCTTATTATCACGTCAAGTTGGAGTACCTCGTATGGTTGTATTCATGAACAAATGTGATATGGTAGATGATGAAGAATTACTTGACTTAGTAGAAATGGAAATTCGTGATCTATTAAATGAATATGGTTACGAAGGAGATGAAACTCCAATTATCCGTGGTTCTGCATTAAAAGCTCTAGAAGGAGAAGAAAAATATGTTAACGCTATCTATGAATTAATGGATGCTGTTGATACTTGGATTCCAACACCTGAAAGAGATAATAACAAACCATTCTTAATGAGTATTGAAGATGTATTCACAATTACAGGTCGTGGTACAGTTGTTACCGGACGTGTTGAACGTGGACAATTAAAACTTAACGATGAAGTAGAAATCGTTGGTATTAAACCAACTCAAAAGACTGTTGTTACTGGTATTGAAATGTTCCGTAAACAACTTGATTTTGCTGAAGCAGGAGATAACGCTGGTGTATTATTACGTGGTATTTCTCGTGAACAAGTTGAACGTGGACAAGTTCTTGCTAAACCAGGAAGCGTTCATCCACATCACAAATTCAAAGCTGAAGTATATGTACTAAGCAAAGAAGAAGGTGGACGTCATACTCCATTCTTCAGTAACTATCGTCCTCAGTTCTATTTCAGAACAACAGATGTAACTGGTGTTATCACTTTACCAGAAGGAGTAGAAATGGTAATGCCTGGAGATAACATTTCAATGGAAGTTGAGTTAATTCATCCAATCGCTATTGAAAAAGGTACTAAGTTCTCTATCCGTGAAGGTGGACGTACTGTTGGTGCTGGTGTTGTTTCAGATATCGAAGAATAATTTAAAAAATAGGAAGATTGTAGCAATACTTTCTTCTTTTTTTGTGTAAAAAAGTACTGTAAAATTTTGTCACATACTCTTTGGAATATAGAAGAACTATAGCAAGTTGCTTGATTTCTATGATTACAATCACTTATAATTTAGATATACTATCACTGATAGTATTATAAAATTAGTTAAAAAAGTTTCGTTGTTAAGAAAAGTTGACAAAATTCCACTTTAAATTGCTAGACTTATTGTCATTTTAATGTTAGGCTAGTTAGCATCAAATTTAAATTTGAAAAAGGAGAAGGCGGTTGTATGAAATTTTATGAAAAATTAATCATGTTAAGAAAAAAAGCTCTTTTATCACAAGAAGGGCTTGCTGAAAAATTGAATGTTACAAGACAAACGATATCAAAATGGGAACTTGGGCAGTCAAAACCTGATTTAGATAAATTGTCTATGATGAGTAAATTATTTGGCGTTGATATTAATACATTAACAGATGATGAATTATCATTAGAAGATAATAAAACTGAAGAACCAGCGATGAATACAAAACCAAAGAAAAAGGGTAATCGGAAATTTCTTTTATATATCATCATTATCATTTTTCTTACATCTTTTCTTACATTAGGTTATCGTTTAGCAGTTGATATCAAAGTTAAAGTTGATTCTTATGTTAAAGAAGTACAAGAAAAACAAGCTAAAATTAAACAACAAAAAGAAGAGGAAAAAAAGAAAATTGAAGAAGAAAAAAATAGAATTAAGGAAGAACAGGCAGCAGAAAAATTAAAAATGGAAAAAGATCGATTTAATAATACGTATTCATTTTATTCTGGTACTAATGCTAGTCCTGCAGTATCTACATTGCTTGATAGAATCATTGATAATAATAAAACAAATCAAGAACATGTTGTGGAAGTTATTTTTGATGGGGAACTTTATGGAACAGATGGAGAAAATATTAGGAGATCAAAAGATAGACTTCGTAGTTTTACTAATTATCAAATTCAATTTTATGAAGTAGCAATGGATTATGATGCCAATGGCTTTATTGATAAAGTAACAATAGTAACGAAATAAGGGGGTATTTAGATGATAATTAATATATGTTTACTAATTGTTGTTGTTTTGATAGGGATGATTTTAATTAGTTATAATCATTTTATAAGAAAAAATAACAGAGTAAAAGAAACAGAATCGCAAATTGATGTTTTATTAAACCAACGGTTTGATTTAATACCAAATATTGTAGAATGTGTCAAAGGATATACTAAACATGAATCGGATACATTAGAAAATTTAACTAAACTTCGTTCTTCTTATGATCGTGATGGTTTTAGTATAGAAAATACTGAAGCTATTGATAAAAACTTTCATCATGTTATAATGCTTAGTGAGGCTTATCCGGATTTAAAGGCAAATACTCAATTTTTATCTCTTCAAGATAATTTACGTCGTATTGAAGATAAATTAATGATAGCTAGAATGAGTTATAATATGGCAGTAACTTCTTATAATAATTTAGTTGAATCTGTACCATCTAATATAGTTGCTAAATTATTTGCTTTTGAACAAAAAGAATTATTTCATTTAGAAGATGCAAAACGGGCTAATATTCAAGTTGATTTATCGAATTAAAATTCAGGGAATTAATTTCTTTGAGTTTTTTCTTTTTTGTTTTATAATAGTAATAGGATAGGTGAATAGAATGACACATAAAAAAGAACTTGTACTTTGTATTATTGGAATTATTATGATTATTAGTGGTTCTTATATTATGGCTAATTTAGTTCATAAAGAAAATAAGCAAGTGATAAAAAAAGAAGAAGATGAACCATTGAAGGTTGGAGATCAATTGATTCAATTTAAGACTTATCGTGTAGATAAAACGTTTTTTATTCAAATACCGGATATATTTTCTAAATTGGATGAAGCAACTTTAAAATCAAATTATCCTACGAATGATCGACCTGAACTTGTTTTTCAAACTGCTGATACTATTACACATGTATTTGTTAGTACAACTAATGAAGCGATGACAGATGAAGGACTTAGTGCTTATGTAGCAAATATCGTTGCTAATTCACCTACTTTTACAGTAGAGAAAAATGAATCTTATCAGAAGCATAATAAGTTTTTTGCTCGCCTTAGTGGATTAGATACAACTACCAATACTTATCGTGATATTCGTTATTTTACCCTCGATAATAAACTTGCTATTATTGAATTTAACACATCGTTAGAACAAAAAAAGTCTTGGAAAAAGGTTTCTGAAATGATTTTAGATAGTATTTGTTTTGATGAGTCAGAAATAGAAAAGAAATAATCTTTTGGAGGATTATTTCTTTTTGTTTAAATTCCTATACAAATTGTAAGGTAAGGCATTAATGATGAAATCGAATTCTCCGATATATTCTGTGATGACAGAGTGAAATCCTAATTTCATTTCATTTAAGCCACTGTATTTGTTTTGTTGTTTAAATTCACCACTAACGGCATTTAGATTTACGTACTTAAATTTCTTTTTTTTGTATTCTTCTATCATTTTCCATTTGATAAGATAGTTTGGTTGTAATGATTTAAATTCTTGATCAAATCCTTCAATTAAAAGAAATGCTGCTTGATCATAACAAATATTCATCGTTCCACCAATTATAATTCCATCTGGATATTGTTGCAATAATTTTGTTGCCCAGACAAGATTCTTTTTATAAATATTCATTAGTTTATCGGATTGAATTTTTTGATTGATCAATTTTCTTTTACTGTTTGCTTGATTAGGAGTGAGTTGAATTTTTTTTGCAAGTTCATCATTTTTTTCTAATTCTTTTTCATAAAACTGTTTACTCGTAATAACAAATGTTTCTGTATTTAATTTTGCTAAGTACAAATCTACATTATCTTTGAAAAACTGAAATAATTCATGATAATAGCTAGCTGGTCGTTGGTATTTTCTTTTAACAAATTCATAGAAAATATCTACATCTTCTTCTGTTCCTTTTACAACTTCAATGCCAGAACGGATAGCTTTTTTAATTTTATAGCGTACTTTTTTATCAAAAGATTTAAATAATTCTTTTACATCTTTTTCTAATGTTACAACTGCTTCAAACCTTGCTTTTTCTGATTCGAAAAATAAAGTGGGTCCATGATATTGAAAATTAGTGCTCTTTAAGTTCTCTAAAATGGTATTTGCTTCTTTATTTGTATTGATAATTTCCCCGTTTCTACTGTGTAGGGCGATTGGTATTAATGGATCGATTTTTAATAACATAAAATTCTGTTTTGCTAGTAATTTTTTTAATCGTTCAGTAAACTCTGATAACATGAAAATATTGTTATAATCAAATAATATTCCTCTAGGAGCGTAAGCAACTTTATAATTCATGAATACTTCTTTATATAAAAGCAAGGAAGCCCCAATTAAAACACCACTGTCATTGATAACACCAAGATAGTGAATATTGCAGCCTTGTTTTTCCATCGTCTTTCCAAATGCTGAACTTTGATAAAAATTGCGATAACGGTGATTGGAAGCAAATGCATCAAATTCTTGTTCATCTAAGGTTATTATTTTCATTTTTGTCGCTCCTTTTCATAGACATTATAACAATTATTTTTTATTTTTTCAACGAAAAGGGTTTAAAGATATTGTATAAAAACGTATAATTATAGAAGGAGGGATATAGTGTTTAAAGATAATAAAATTTTAGTATTAGGAATGGCAAGAAGTGGTTATGAAGCAGCTAAGTTTTTAGCAAGCCGTGGAAACCAAGTTATTCTAAATGATGGTGGAAAGATAGAAAAACAAGATCCTAATCATATACAAGAATTGAAAGATTTAGGAGTTGAGCTTATTTTTGGAGAACATCCTGATGATTTATTAGATGAAAGCTTTGATTATTTGATAAAAAATCCAGGTATTGCAATTGATCATAAGTATGTTTTAAGGGCACGTCAACTTGGAATTGAAGTGATAAATGAAGCAGAAATGGCGTATCGTTTGTTACCAGCTGATGTGACGTTAATTGGTATTACTGGAACCAATGGAAAAACAACGACTACAACACTTACTTACTTAATGATTAAAGAAAGTGGAAAGTCTGTGCATTTAGCAGGTAATATTGGTTATCCTCTTTGTAGTTTTCTTCCTAAATTACAAAGTGGTGATATTATTGTGATGGAAGTTTCTTGTCAGCAGCTTGAAAATATGAAAGAATTTCGTCCCCATATTGCTTTAATGACGAATTTAAGTGTTGCACATTTAGAGTTTTTAAAAACGTATGATAATTATAAACGTGTTAAATTTAAATTGTTTGCTAATCAAACGGAAGATGATGTTGCTATTTTAAATATCGAGAATGAAGAAGTAATGGCTGGTACCAAGAATATAAAAGCTCAAATGAAATATTTTTCTTCCTCACATGAAATCAATGGAGCTTATTTAAAAGATAATGCACTTTGGTATTATGATGATAAAGTGATAGATAGAGATAAATTTTTACTAGCAGGTAATCATAATGTGGAAAATGCTCTTGGTGCGATGATGATTGCAAAAGAAGTTGGTGTTTCTGATGAAGCAATTGTAAAAGTGTTGACAACATTTACAGGAGTAGAACATCGCTTGGAATTTGTTCGAAAGGTTCATGGTGTTTCCTATTATAACGATACAGAAGCAACGAATACAAAATGTAGTCAAATTGCTTTATCGGCATTTCAACAACCAACTATTATTATTTTAGGAGGATATGAAAGACAACAAGATTTCCATGATTTAGATGATTATCTTCAACATGTTAAACTTATTGTAGGAATTGGTAGCTGTCGGGAAAGAGTAAGAGAGTTTGCTGTGAGTCAACAAATTCCAGTTGCTATTTTTGAACATTTGAAAGAAGCATTTTCTTATATTCAACAAGAAGCACAAGATGGAGATGTTGTGTTACTTAGTCCAGCATCAGCATCTTGGGATCAATATAAACAATGTGAAGATCGAGGTAGTGAATTTAAAAATTACGTACAACAAATTCAGTAGACATGGTATAATAAAAAAGGCTCTTATAAGGAGCAGATAAACAAGAAAAGAGGCATGAAAATGAAAATAAAAAACATAATTGGAAGAGAAATTTTAGATTCAAGAGGAAATCCAACGGTAGAAGTTGATGTTTATCTTGAAAACGGAATAATGGGTAGAGCAGCTGTACCAAGTGGTGCATCTACTGGAGAACGTGAAGCTTTAGAAATGAGAGATGGCGATACAACAAGATTTTGTGGTAAAGGTGTTTTAAAAGCTGTTAATAATGTTAATACTGTTTTACGTGATGCAATTATTGGTATGGAGGTTGAAGATCAAAAAGCAATTGATGAAGCTATGCTACAACTTGATGGTACGAAAACCAAAAGTAATTTAGGAGCAAATGCAATATTAGGTATTTCAATGGCTTGTTTAAAAGCTGCTGCTAATAATAGTGGAAAACCATTATATGCTTATGTTGGAGAAGGAAGAGTATTACCTGTTCCAATGATGAATATTATCAATGGTGGAGCGCACGCTGATAATTCACTTGATTTTCAAGAATATATGATTATTCCTCAAAGAGATACAATTCATGAAAGAGTAAGAGTTGGTGCTGAAGTATTCCATTCTTTAAAAAATGTGTTAAAAGAAAAAGGATATGCTACATCAGTTGGTGATGAAGGCGGATTTGCTCCTAATTTAAAAAGTAATAAAGAAGGTTTTGAATTAATTACAGAAGCAGTTAAAAGAGCAGGTTATCAACCTTATGATGATGTATGTTACGCTATTGATGTTGCTGCTAGTGAATTTTATCATGATGGAGCATATCATTTAGATGGCGAAGGAAAAGTATTAACGACTGATGAATTAATTGATTATTATAAAGATTTAGTCAATACTTATCCAATTATTTCTATTGAAGACCCTGTTGATGAAAATGATTGGGAAGGATTTAGTAAAGTAACAAAAGAGTTGGGTGATAAAGTTCAATTAGTAGGAGATGATTTATTTGTAACTAATAAAGAATGTCTTCAAAAAGGAATTGATCATCATGCTGGAAATGCTATTTTATTAAAAGTTAACCAAATCGGTACAATAACAGAAACATTAGAAACCATTGAACTAGCAAAAAGTCATGGTTATAAGACAATTATTTCTCATAGAAGTGGTGAAACAGAAGATACTACTATTGCTGATTTAGCTGTTGGACTTGATCTAGGACAAATTAAAACAGGTTCTATGTCAAGAACTGATCGAATCTGTAAATATAATCAATTAATGAGAATTGAAGAAGAGTTAACTAAATAAATTACAAAAAAAGGTTGACTCTTCCCTTAAGGTTAGTGTTACAACAATGGTGAAAGGAGAAAAAGTATGTATAGAATTGGAGAATTTTCTTATTTATGTCATGTCACTATTAAAACACTATATCATTATGAAAAAATAGGATTGGTCAAACCAAAAAAAATTGATCAGTTAACTGGATATCGATATTACGATGCAGAACAAATAGAACAAGTAAAAAGCATCAAAGAGTTACAAAGCACTGGATTTTCTTTGAAAGAAATAGCAGATATTTTGCAACATCAAACAACAGAAATGTTATCTAAAAAACAAGAAGAAATTAAAAAAACTAGCTCCAAACAAATACAGCAAATTCACAAAATGAAAGAAAAAATAAAAAATAAAACAGTTGAAGTTATTTCTAATCCTGATTTTTACTTTGTTGGACAATTTAAAATTATGGATAGAAAAGATCTTGCAACATTTGACTTTCAAGAAGGATTTTTAGGATATCATGAAAATCATTGGGCATTAGCATGCATCAATTTAGAAGAAAGTTATGAGACTAAACAGATGAAATGCTTTGTTGGTAAATTGATTTCAAGGGAAGAAGAACCAGAATTTTTAAATTATTTATATAGTTTAAAAAATCATGCCAAGAAAAAAGAATTACCTAATATATTTCATGAAACAATTTATAAAAAATATTTACATGTAAGTAATACTAATATAGAAGATGCCTATCATGATATTATATCTTTTGCTAATCAACATCATTATATTTTAGATGGCGGTTTTATTGAAATTCAAAATAATGATAAGATCGATGTTTATAAAGCATTTATTGATACAACAGAAATTAACGAGGATCATCAACGATATTTTCATGAACATTTAAGTAAATTAAAAAATATTCATGAAAAGAAATATGTTGGAAAGTGGTTGTTACAAGGTGAAATGGTTTGGTGCTATCAGAATGTTTTTAAAGATGGAAAGATAAGAAAAGTAAACGATGATACTACATTATTAATTCTTTATGAGGATGGTACAACAAATTTAGATAATGTTATGTGGAAAGAAGATTATCTTATTAAAAATAACAATAATTACATTCATATGCATTATGGTAAAAAAGGTTTGCAGAAATATTTAACACTTTTAATACCAACGGCAGATGTTGATCCAATCTATTGTAATATTTCTAAGCGATATCTATACAAAAAAATAAAGTAATCACAAAGAAAGTTTCCCATGAGACTTTCTTTTTCTATCATTTAAAATAATTGCATTTATTAGGAAAGTATGATACTATAAGAGCAGTAAAACGGAGGTGTTAACTTGCAAACGGCATTATTAATTGTTTCTATTTTATTAATCATTATTGTTTTATTACAAAGTGGAAAAGCGGAAAATGCTGCTCAAATTTTATCTGGTAATAGCAGTGATTTATTTAAACATAGAAAAGAACGTGGCTCTGAACTAGTCATTACAAGAATTACAATGGTTTTAGGACTTGCTTTCTTTATGATTTGTTTTGTCCAATCATTTATGTAATAAATGCCCTAACCGGCATTTTTCTTTTGCAAAATTAACTAGTAAATTTACCATTTCTAAGGTACAATAAAATTATAAGAAAGTAATGAGGGATGACAAATGAAAGATAGAATTTTACAAATATTACAAGAACAACAAAAAAGTTTAAGTGCATTTGAACTTGAAGAAAAACTTGGAACTTCAAATTTAGAAGAACTATTGCTTGTTTTAAAAGAAATGGAAGAAGAAACAACCATTTATCATACGAATAAAGATAAATATATGTTATTTCAAGATAGTCATTTAGAAAAAGGAATTTTACATTCTAATAAAAAAGGATTTGGGTTTGTTTCTGTTAGTGGAATGGAAGAAGACATTTATATCAAAGCTGATAATATGAATGGAGCGCTTCATGGTGATTTGGTAGTTGTAGAAATTATTTCTCGTAAAAATATTGGACGATTAGAAGGTAGAATTGTAAAAGTTATTAAACATGAAACGAATCATTATGTTGGAGAAGTGACAGTTTCTAAAGGAAATTTAGTTGTGGACTTAGATGAAGATAAGGTTAACTTACGCGTTATTGTCATGCCACAAAATAGTATGAATGCTGTTGAAGGACATAAAGTAGTCGTAGAAGTTATTAAAAGAATTAGTAATCATGAAGCAGAAGGTAAAATTATAAAAATATTAGGACATAAAAATGATCCTGGTGTTGATATTTTATCTATTGTAGAAAAATATAGCATAGAAACAGAATTTTCAGATGAAGTAAAAGAGCAAGTGAAAAAGTTACCATTTGAAGTATCAGATGAAGATCGAAAGGGAAGAAAAGATTTAAGAGATCAAGTTATTTTTACGATTGATGGAGATGATACAAAAGATATTGATGATGCAATTAGTATTTCTAAACTTGAAAATGGTCATTATGTTTTAGGAGTTCATATTGCCGATGTTTCTTACTATGTTAAAGAAGGTAGTCCTCTTGATAAGGAAGCAATGGAAAGAGGTACTTCTGTTTATTTAGTAGATCGAGTTATTCCGATGTTACCACATGCATTATCTAATGGAATTTGTTCTTTGAATCCTAATGTGGATAGACTTGCTATTTCTTGTGTAATGGAATATGATGGAGCTGGAAAGCTTATTACATATGATATTTTTGAAAGTGTGATTCGTTCTAGAATTCAAATGACGTATAAGAAAGTAAATTCTATTTTAGAAAATAAAGGAATACCAGAAGGGTATGAACCATATGTAGAAGATTTAAAAACAATGGCTTTATTTTCTTCCATTTTGAGAAAGACAAAATTAAAACGTGGTTATTTGGATTTTGATGTTGATGAAGCAAAAATTCTAGTTGATGAAAATGGCAAACCAACAGATGTTGTTTTACGGGAACGTGGAATTGGCGAAAATATGATAGAAGATTTTATGATTGCTGCCAACGAATGTGTTGCAAGTCATATTTTCTATATGAATTTACCATTTATTTATCGTGTCCATGAATATCCAAAAGAAGAAAAATTACGTTCTTTCTTGAGTTTTGTTAGCAATTTGGGTTATTCAATTCCTGGTAATATAAAAGATAATAAACCAACAACTGTACAACATATTTTGAATTATTTGCGTGATAAAGATGAATTTAAGATTTTATCTAGTTTATTATTACGTAGTATGCAAAAGGCTATCTATTTACCTCAAAATTTAGGACATTATGGTCTTGCTAGTCCATGTTATACACATTTTACATCTCCTATTCGACGTTATCCCGATACTACTGTTCACCGTTTATTGCGTACTTATTTATTTGAAAACGATCTATCATCCAAAACACTTCACCATTGGCAGGAAAAGTTAGTTTATATTAGTGATCTTGCTTCTAGTCGTGAAAGAGCTTCTGTTGATTGTGAAAGAGAAGTGGAAGATATGAAGATGGCTGAATACATGGAAGATCATATTAACCAAGAATATGAAGGTATGATTTCTTCTGTGATGAGCTTTGGTATGTTTGTTCAATTAGATAATATGATAGAAGGATTAGTATCTGTAAAAGATATGAAAGATTACTTTATTTATGATGAAGATAGAATGACATTAACTGGTGAAAAAACGCATACGGTTTATACGATTGGACAACGTGTAAAAGTGCGTGTTATTAGAGCGTCAAAGGAAGAGAAAACAATTGATTTTGAAATTGTAAAATAGGAGTAGTTATGAAAAAAAATAAGAAGAAAAAAATAGTTATTATTATTTCTTTCCTTTTATTTATTATTCTGATAATAGGGGGATTTTTCTTAATACAACCAAAAAAAGTTGTTTTAAAAAAAGAAAAGATTCAAAAAGAAGAACAACCAAAGATAGAGGAAATGAATGCATCGATTGTTATGATAGGAGATGCTTTGATTCATGAATCTATTTATAAAGATGCGAAAACGGCTGATGGTTATGATTTTAAACCGATGCTTGAAAAAATAAAACCAATTGTTGCACCATATGATTTGAAATATTATAATCAAGAAACAATTTTAGGTGGTAGTGAACTTGGTTTATCTAATTATCCTAGGTTTAATTCTCCTTATGAAGTTGGTGATGCTTTTTTAGATGCTGGATTTAATTTAGTATCATTAGCAACGAATCATACGATGGATAAAGGGGAGCAAGGTGTTAGAAATTCTCTTGCTTATTGGAATACTCATCCAGAAGCGTATACAGCTGGTAGTTATTCTTCTTTTGAAGATAGAGATAGAAAAGTTATTAAAGAGATCAATGGAATAACTTATGCTTTTTTCTCTTATACAACTTGGACAAATGGACTTGAGACTCCTAGCGGGAAAGAATATTTAAACAATGTGTATAGTGATGAATTGGCGAAGGCAGATATTGAAAGAGTTCGAAATGATGTTGATATTGTGATTGTAGCAATGCATTGGGGAACAGAATATTCTACTTCGATTTCACCAAAACAAGAAGAAATTGCTTCTTACTTATCGTCTTTAGGTGTTGATATTATTATAGGAGCACATCCACACGTTGTAGAACCAATTGATTTTATTGGAAAGACGATGGTGATTTATTCACTTGGTAATTTTATTTCTGATCAAGTTGGCATTGAGAGATTAACTGGATTGATGGTAAGTGTTAATATCCACAAAACTGTGGAAAACAATATTACAACTATTTCTTTAGAAGATCCTAAAGCACAACTTTTATATACTTATTCTAATATTTCTAGAAAAAGAAATTTTGTCGTGTATCCTTATTCGATGTTGAATGAAACCTTATTACCAAACTATCATGCATATTATGAAAAATATGCTCAAATTGTTTGCTCTAGAAGCGATAGAATTACAATGGATGGTTTAACAAATTAGAAAATTCAGGAGGAAAAGATGGAGATTATAAATAGAAAAGCAAAACATGATTATTTTATTGATAGTACGATTGAGTGTGGTATTGTTTTGACTGGTACAGAAATTAAATCTATTCGGAATGGTAGTGCTAATTTAAAAGATAGTTATGCTTATGTACGTAATGGAGAAGTCTTTTTAATCAATATGTTTATTGCACCTTATAAAGAAGGAAATATTTTTAACCACGATGAAAGAAGAAAGAGAAAATTATTATTGCACAAAAAAGAAATTTTAAAATTAGAAACAAAAATAAAAGAAGAATCTTATACATTGGTGCCTTTGAAACTTTATTTTTCGAAAGGACGTGCTAAAATATTGTTGGGTGTTTGTCGTGGTAAGAAAAATTATGATAAACGAGAAACAATTAAGGAACGTGATTTGAAAAGAGAGTATAGTAAAAATAGTAAATATCATCTTGCTTAAGTGACAAAAAAGAAATTTTATGCTATACTTTCTTTACTTGGGGATGTTATGGTTTCGACAGGAATAGTAGAGCATAGATGGCAAGTCGAGTTGTTTACGTTACAAACTAAATTAAATATAACTGGAAACAGTATTAAAACAGCATTTGCTAATTTATTTGGTCGTAACCAAGAATTAGCTTTCGCCTAATTTAGGTAAATGCACTGTCTTTTTATAATTTCCTATGTTATTTAAAGATGGTTAATTTTAGTAGGATATAGCTATTTGATGTCTTTAGAATAGTTGAATATAAAAGACTTGAATTATAATTTGGTTGATAATTACTTGATTATAGTTTGAAATTTAATTAATTATCTAAACTTGTAGAAGTTTATGTAGCTCTATTTTTGGACAGGAGTTCGAATCTCCTCATCTCCACCATTGACGAATCTGTTCGAACTATTCGAACTTTTAGATAGATATCAATCAGAAATGATTGATTTTTTTTAATTTTCAGAAAAAATCACAGAAAGGTTGGTGTCTATGATAAAAATAATTAAAGAAGAAATTGAGATTGATGAATCTTTAGTTTCAAGATTAAATGTTATATGTGATTTTTGTAATACTACTTTCTCAATAGAAAATGGTAGTATTAGAAACATAGAACATACTAATTTAACTTATATTGAACCCCATAGAATTATTATTAATAATAAACTGTATCTAGCATTTAATTATTCAAATGAAATCTATGTTCATAATCTTGGTAAAAAGATAAAATTATCAGAACTAGAAAACTATATAAAAGAAAACTAAATACTAGTACCCTGAACAGGGTATTGACTATTTCTAAAAAAGTGATATTATAAATAACCAGTGCATAGGTATGCTCTAGAAATGGAGGTACATCTATGAAATACAAACACAATATATCGAAAAATTATAATATTGAATTATTAGAGGAGTCAGTAGTATTTAGGCTTTATTAAATACTATTGTCTCCTCTTTTTTAGTAAAAGGAGTTGAGTTTTAATGAAGGAAGAAAAGAAAGTTGCAGGACTTTATATTCGTGTATCTACTGAAGACCAAGCACGAGAAGGATTTAGTTTACCAGAACAAGAGAAACGTTTAAGGGCTATGTGTGAGTATAAAAACTATGAAGTATATGATGTATATGAAGAACGAGGAATAAGTGCTAAAACTGGTAATTATAGGCCTGAATTTGAAAGATTATTACAAGATGTTAGAGATAAAAAAGTTAATACTATTGTAGTTTTAAAATTAGATAGATTAACTAGGTCAGTTTCAGATTGGGAAAAGATACTTACATTTTTAGAAGAAAACGATGCTTATTTAGATTGTGCCAATGATGAAATTAATACTACTAATGCTAATGGTAAAATGATTTCAAGAATACTTACATCAGTTTCACAACAAGAAATTGAAAGAACATCAGAAAGAACTAAAATAGGATTAGCAGGAGCTATTAAAGTTGGTCATATTCCACATCAAGCACCTTTAGGTTATAAGCATGAAGATAAGAAATTAGTAATTGATTATGCTACAAAAGATGTTGCTATAAGAATATTTAATATGTATCATGATGGATTATCATATAAAAAGATAAGTAATGTTTTAAATGAAGAAAAAGTATTAGATAAAACTAATTGGAGAGATTCAACTATTTTAAATATACTTGAAAATCCGATTTATAAAGGAGATTTTATTCATGGAAGAAGAACAAAGAAACCTACTTATTATTTTGATGTTGTAGAACCATTAGTTAGTAAAGAATATTGGGAAGAGTGTCAAGTTCAACAAAAGAAAAATTCTAGAAGTTTTCAAAGAACTTTAACTTATCTATTTATGCAAAAATTAAAATGTCCTAAATGTAAAAGAATATTAGGTGGTAAAGCAACAACAAAGAAAAATGGTAATTCATATTATTACTATTATTGTCATGATTGTAAGATTAATTTTAAAGAATCCGAAATAGAAAAAACAATAGATGCATATATGGATTCAATCGTAGAATATGATTCTGTTGTTAATCAATACTTTTTACCTATGATAAAACAAAAGATAGAAAATCCAAAAGAAGAATTAGAAAAAGAATTAAAAAGTCAAAAATCTAAATTTGATAGGATTAGAGAAGCATATATAAATGAGGTATTTACTTTAAAAGAATATAATCAAGAACGAAAGAAAGTCGAAGATATTATAAATGACTTGGAAACTAAATTAAATGAAACAGAAGTATGTGAAAAATTAAAATTCACTCCTAATGATATTTTAGTTAAACGAGATATTGACTTTATCAATTCTATCAAATACCCAGATAAATTTAAACAAAGAAATAAGTTTTGGAATGAGTATACACGAGATGAGAAAGCAGAGCTTATAATGAAATATATTGAAGAAATAGAACTGACTGATAAATATGGAAATCATACTGATGTAGAATTTATTAAGTTTAGAGAAAGTATAGCAAATACATCTAATGATTTATATTTCAAAGGTTATTATGATAGATATGTTCCATCACTATTTGGAAATATTTATGGGAAAATTAGATTTAGTGAATATTTACCTGAAGAAGAAATGGCACAACAAATAATGAGATTAAGACAGTTCTATGATGTTGGTTATTATGAAGCAACTTATAGTGTTAAAGATAAAGTATTCTATTTTAACTTTTTAGAAGATAAGAAAACAATTGTTAGAGTATTCCCACTTGAAGATTATAGGGATATTGATCCAGACGAAAAAATGGAAACATATAATCTTGGTGTATTATATGTTAAAGAAGATAATGGAACATTACTAGAAAATGAAGATGATGTATTTAAATTAATACCAGCTGAATGTGATGGTAATGTTGTATATAGTAAGGAACCTATATTAGTAGAATCAAAACCTGTTCCTTACTATGAAGATGAAGAAAATTCAGATAATGAAATTTCTTCATAATAAAATGTGTGACACGTTATGAAATTACAAAGTAATTTTGTAAGTGGCGATAACATTTTATTCTATCTTATGAAAGTTTTAACTATTACTTTAGTTTTAGTTATTACTTGAATAAGATAAACGGATTCTAAGGTATTAAACCTTAGCTCCCATATCTTGTTAGATGACAAGATATATAGGGAGTTATACATCTTGACATGTGCTTAAAAAAGCCTTTTTCAAGATAGAAATGGAGGTGAAACAATGGTAGAACTACCATACTCATTTCATATTGGAAATGATAAGAATAAAACTAAAAAAGCAAAGCAAAAGAATACCCCTACTAACTATAATAACAATGCTATTCAAAATGCTATGCAGTTATCCAAAGTAAATCATCACAATTTAAGACAATACGATAATAATCCTGAAAAGATTAAAACTCTATATGGTTCAAATGATATTGTAAAAGATGTTAAAGAATTATATAAACAAGAATTTGAAGAAGCAAGATTAAAATATAATTCTAAACAAACTAGAGATGATAGAAAAATAAAAGACTATTATAGTAAGATAAGTAATGATACAAAACACGATTTAGCAGTAGAAATTATTATTGAACTTGGAGATATGGATTACTGGTGGGATAAAGACGACAAAGAAATGTATAAAATGGAAAAAGTTTATGATGAACAAGTTTTATATTTAAAAGAACTAGTTCCTGATTTTAAAGTGGCAAATGCTACTATACATTTTGATGAATCTTCTCCACATCTTCATATAGTAGGAATTGCAGTCAAAGATAATTGTAAAACAGGCATGGGTAAGCAAGTTGGAAAATGTAGTGTATTTACAAAAGATAACTTACCTAAAATACAAAATAAAATGAGAGATAAATGTATTGAGTCATTTAATAGAGAATATGGTTTAAATGCATCTTTAAAAGACAAACAAAAAGGAAGAAATATTGATTATAGGGTTAGTCAAATGGCTGATTATGACGAGTTAAAAAAGAATTATAATAAGCAAAGACAAAAAATAAATAAACTAAATAATCAAACAAAAGACTTAAATACTAAATCAGAAGAGATAAAAGATATTATCAATAATTTAAAAAATCAACCTTTATCAAATAAGAATTTACTTTTATCTAATCAAAATAAAGATAAGATAATTGATTATATAGAAGAAGTAAGCAAATCTACTAATGACTTAAAAGAAATAACTAACTATTCTTTAGCAGTAGATAAGATTAAGGAAGATTTTGAAGAAAATCATAACGTTATTGAAGATTTAAGAAAAAAAGTTAAAACTCAAAATGAAGAAATAAATGATTTAAGATATGATTTAAATAATAAAGATAATGAAATATCATCTTTAAAATCTAAAATAAAAGATTTAAAGGATTCATTAGACTATTGGAAAGATAAATTTCAAAGAGTAGTAAAATTTATTCATGATAAAATACATGGTATATTTGGCGAAAAAGATGATAAATATAAAGAAATGGCTGATAATTTATTTATAAATGGAATTATGGACGAAAAAGAATACACAAGTGTTATTAATAAAAAAGAAAAGAATCGTGATGATTTTGAGCGATAGATATTAACTATATATTTTTAATTTGATATAATTGTAGAAAGGAGGAATTTATATGCAACAAATAAATATATATTTTGATGAAAGTTGTCATCTATTAAAAGATAATTCTAATGTTTTAGGTATAGGTTGCTTATATTGTCCTGTTGAGTATAAAAAAGAAATAATGTACAACATAAGAGCAATCAAAAGAAAGCATAATTTTAGTCGTGATCATGAAATAAAATGGACTAAAGTTTCTAAAGGAAAAATACAATTATATAAGGATTTGATAGACTATTTATTTGAAGAAAAAAACTTATATTTTAGGGCTGTTATAACACTTCATAAAGATAAATTAGTTGTATCTGGTGAAGAAGAATATAGACACTGGTATGAAAAAATGAATTATTATTTATTTAATAAGATTATAAATTATGGATATGTTTATAGATTGTTTTTGGATAAAAGAGATACGAAAGGAAAAGAAAACTTAAGTAAACTAGAAGAAGTTATATGTAATAGTAAATATGATTTTAGTATGATAACAATTAAAAGTATTGAGGATATTACATCAAATAACAACGAGTTAATACAATTAACTGATTTATTAATAGGTGCATTAACTTATTATCATAGAGGATTAACTACTAGTCCTGCTAAAACAGAGATTATAAAATATTTAATGACTAAAACAAATATTTCTGAAACATCAAAGTGGAATGATACAAAATTTAATTTATTGATTTGGAGTCCAAAGGATAATTATGGAAAATAATTTTGACTATGATAATTTTGTTTCAGAAACATATAAAAAATTCCAAGAATATTTTTGCAATAATAGAACTTTAAAATATAATGGAACAGAATATCCAATTATAATAAATACTAACGATGTAGAATTTGATGGAAAGCCTAGAATTTTTTGGCATATTAGTTCTTTAGGTGAAGAAAATGGTTTATATTTTGATAGTTTTAAAAAAAGATTAAAATTTAGCGTATTTCCTTGTATTAATCATATCTCATCAGTAAATTGTCAATTAAAATGCAATTTAGATGATGAATCAATTCAATTAAGAGATAATCGAGTACCTTGTATATATAGAATGAGTAAAATAGATAATTTGAAAATTGCTATGGATTTATTTAATGATCAAAGTGATAAGATTAAATGGTGGACAAAAACTGAAAAATCACAAAAAAGTAAAAAAACAAAAAAGATGTTAAAAATTAGATATATAGATGATTTAGAAGATTATGTTATTATGTTTGAATTTAGATATACTGATGCCAGTAAGAATGAAATAAGCAAATTTCAATTTGTAACAGCATATCAAATTTTTGATAATAATACTAAAGAAAGATTTGATTTAGAATATCAAGAATATATTAACAAAAAGGCATAAAAAAACCATCTCGCTACCAGCGAGACGGACTTTCAAGCTGCGACTATTGGCAGTTGAACAATTAAATTGTAGCACAAATAACTAGTTAAGTCAACATTTTGACTTTTAATTGCTACATTAGTATTGTATTCATATAAACAATAATTATGTATTATTTATATAGTAAATAATTGAATATATAGGTAGTGTATTTACAAAACAATGTAAAAGTGCTATAATCTATACATATTTCAAATGACGAAGAAAAAGGAGTAGTAATTTAACCTCTTGTCTTAGTGATGTTTCCGGTTGGTGAAAGGAAATGACAATGTTTTAT
>CAKPFD010000012.1 GCA_934149515.1 uncultured Bacilli bacterium | reverse complement strand
ATAGTTATCATAATGCTTTAATTGAAGGATATGAGCCATGGAGAGCAGCACTTTATGGTATTGCTTCTGGTACTAGTGATGCACTACTAGAAAGAGTTTTAGGTAGCTTACCTGGAATTTCAATGACAGATGAATCTGCTTCATTCCTTACTAAAATGTTTAAAGAAGGTGAGCAAGAATTTGCTCAAGAAATTTTGACAAGTGGTTTTTATGATTCTATTATTTTAGGAAAGACGGTTGATTTAACCGATCTTACAGAGCAATCTGTTCAATCTTTTATTGCAGGTGCTATTACTTCTGGTGTTTTAAATGGTGCTCAAACGATTGCTGTCAATGTTGGTGGTAAAATTATTCATCTTGGAAGTGATGCTTTTCATCAATTGATTGGTGATATCAATGATGGAATGAGTGAAGTTGATGCATTTAATAATGTAATTAATGGAGCTGATGCTAAAACAGAATCAATTGGTGTCAATGATGCATTAAATGCTTATAATGATTTGTCTCAAAAAATTGCAGAATACGAGAGTGATAATGCAGTAAACAGTAAAGGAACTACTAAATTATCAGCTGAATATCGTGATATGTTAATTGAGCAAAGTCAGTTAAGAGAAGCTTTACTTAATAATGTTGAAAATATACCTTATGGTGATGACTTACCAGATTTTATAAAAATAGCAAAGCAACAACTGACGGGCTATTCTGGAGAATATTTATCTTTGCTTAGTCAATATACTACAACAGAAAAAGAAATTTTTTCCTTAGATAAAAACAACATTGAACGTTTGGATAAAATTAAGCAATTGATTGAAATTGGTAATCAATTGATGAATTTGAAAAATTATAGTTCTGATAATTCACCTAGTCCGCAAATAGATGTTACAAAATTGTCTGATATAAATGATAGTTTAAAACGAATGGATAATGCGGTAAGATGGACAAAAGAACAGGCAGAAAACTTTAGGAAAAATTCTGGCCTTTATGACAGTGCATTTACCTATAATGAATTTGAAACTAGAAGAGCTTATACTAATGCCGGTCCTGTTTTATGTGCCTTTTTAAGAGAATGTTTATTTGAAATGAATTTTATTAAAGGTGGAAGTCATGAATTTGATGGTACTAATCCTTTGATATTACAACAATTACTTGATCTAAACACTCCTGATACTACACTTGGAATGGAGGGAATTCAAGGTAGAAGTTTGGATTCTATTGTTTATCAGCTTGATAATATTATAGCAAAAGCACCACCACTTCAAGGAGATACTGTTTTATTTAGAGGTGTTAATGCTTTGTTCTTTGATGGTGAGCAAATTGATGTCAATGCTTTAAAACCAGGCACTATATTTAATGATAAAGCTTTTACTAGTACTAGTTTAGCTAAAAATGGAGCTTATTGGCATAATAGAATAATGTTACAAATTTTAGCTCCAGATGGTACTCAAGGTGTTTTCATTAATAATAGTGCATATGAGTTTCTTCTTCCACGAAATTCGAATTTTCGAATTTTGTCAAATCCAGAGATAGTAAATGGTAAACTTATTGTTAAAGCTGAATTAATACCACCATCTACTTCTAATAAAACTTCTGTGAATTGCACAAATGTCATTACGAATATGAATTTAAGAGGTGATGATGTTTATCTTACTGATTATAAGTATAGTAAACAATATAATCCAGATCTTTATTCTGGTATTGATGTTTCCAAATTTTTAAAACAATTATCTGATAGTGATCTCTTAAATAAATTTGAAGAATCTATATCTGATATTGATACTGTGTATTCTAAAGGATCCTATCCTGAACATGGTATTGATCATGTTGAAAGAGTAATGTTATTTGCTATGTATATGGGAGAACAATTAGGATTGAACAATTCTGATATGGATATATTAACTGAAGCTGCTAAATATCATGATGTAGGAGCATTTAGAATACCTGATGGTCACCAAGATCATGCTACCAGAAGTGTTGGAATTGCTTCTTCTGATTTAAATGGGAAATGGTCTGAAACTGCACTTAATAAAATTCTTACTATTATTCAATATCATGAAACGGTGGAAAATGCGTATTCATTCGATGCACTTTTGGATAAACTGGATATTTCTTTAAGTGAAAATTGCTCAGTTAATGATTTGTTTCGGCGCTGTTCTAATAGTAAAACACAAACCGAAACATTAGCGGCTCTTTTTCATCAGGCTTTAAATGTATGTTCAGATTCTGATTTTTTATATAATTGCTCAGTTGAAGATTTTTACTCAATACTTCAATATGTTGATAATTGCAACTTTGATGAAATTGCTAAAAATTATAACGTATCAGAGACTGATAGTTTTGCTGTTAGAAATATAGCCAAGATCTTAAAAGATGCTGATGCATTAGATAGGACTCGATTTGTTGGCAATCTTAATACTAAGTATTTACGAAATACTGATGTTGCTTTACCTTTAGTAAATGTTTCTTATCAATTGCAAGATCTTAGAGCAAAACAAGAGTTAAATAGTCATTTGGTTAGTAATCCTAATAGTAATTTATCTAATTTGATTAATTACTGTCGGAATTATGATATTCCGGATTATGTAATTGATTTTGCAATAAATCGTTTTTATAATTCTAGTATTGATAATATAAATGCAGTTTTTGAACAAATTAAAAAAAATTTAAGTTGGAGGGTACGATGAATTCTAATTTTGATGATGTTTATACTGGACCTAATAGTAGATTTTCACTTAATAAAGGAGATGTTCGTTTTTTGGATGAAAACGGATATGTTGTTGGTGATACTAAATCATATTTTGAACTAAAAAAATTGGCGGATACTACATATTTTGATAAGTTGAAGGTTGGAGATATTGTTAGTCTTAAATCATCAGTAGACGAAAAACTTGTTGTTAAATATGTTGATTATCATTTTGATGATTTTATTACTTCTGATTATGCTGGTGTTCGTTATGATTCTGATAATAAAAATTTAGTTTTGTTTGGTCAGGATCAAATTGATAAAGTCTATTCAGATTTACACAAACAAAAATAATTGTGTTAAATGTTGTCAATATTGTTGACGTCTTATTTTTTATGTGTTATTTCTATAATAGATAGAAGAATTTCTATTATAATGAATTGAGGAGGAAAATATTATGGCATTAACTGGTTTTGATCCTTCGATTGTAAACCAATCTATTCAAGCAGTAAATTCTGCTTATGAACAATTAATGTATACATTATGTGATGTAATGCAAAGTCAATTTGTAGGGGGTATGTCTGATAAGTGGGCTTGTACTTCATCTGTTAACTTTTTTAACAATAGTTTTAAACCTGCAATTGATCAGTTATTAAAAAGTTCTAATAGTGTATTTGAAAGTGTAGTTGCTTCAATGAATAGTGCTGCTCAAGCTTGGGCACAACAGACAGATTCATCTTATTCACCAACATCATTTTCTGCAATTACTAAAACAATTGATGTTAGCTCTATCCAAGAAAATATCGGTGGAGTTCGTGGAATTGATTTAAGTGCTGCAAATGAAGTTGCAAGTAAATTACCAACGATTGCATCATCTGCAAGAGATGCTTTAACTAGTGCACAACAAGCAGTACAAAACTGTGGTTTTGTTGGTGGTGATATGGCAAATAACTTAATTTCATCTTTAGGAATTATCAAAGATAAAATTAATACTGCAACAGAAGATTTAACTAATCAAACAAAAAATGCAGTAGAAAATACTGTTGGTCAATATGGTGATTTAGGTGGAAAAGTAGCACAAGCATTTTCTACACAAGGATAATTTAGAAAAAATTTCTTTTTCTAAATATAAGCCAACTAAACAAATAGTTGGCTTATATTTAGAAAATGGTGATTGGGAATATGGAAATAAGAGTTGATTCCTTAAAGGATACAACAAATAAATTGAATCATTTAATAGAAGATTATGAAGCAATTTATTTGAATTTTTATAATCAGATTTCATTTGCTACTTCTTTTTGGAATGATAGTCATTCTGTAGCATACTTTCAAGAAATAGAAAGACAAAAATTAAAAATAAAAACAACGATACAAGAGATGAAAGATGTTAAAGATGTTTATACTTATCTATTTCAAAAATATCAAAATTTAGGTAACAAAATTGTTTGTTATTTAGATAAACAAGATGAAACGATTCATTCCTTTAATCAGTATATTGAAAAATTAAATTTTATTATTCAACTATATAATAATCTTAACCTTTCTTTTTGCACTAGAGAAGCAAGATATATTAGGAGTGAACGAAGCCGTCTTATTGCTATGCGAAATAAAATGGAAACTGTTCGTGATGAAACGAAAAAAACATTTAATACAATTAGAGAAATAGAACACGAAGTTAATTATAGAATATCTAAGATTACAATAGAAGTGATGAAAGAAATGGATATTAGGCCATTTATTTAGGTGAATTATGAAAAGTGTCATGAATATAGAAGAAATTGAAAGAATTGTTGAAAAAATGAATATGTATAAACGATTAGAAGATGTTTCGCTTTCATCTATTCAACAAACACTTAATACTTTATTAGAGTTTTATCATACCAATAATACTGAAAATCTTAAAAATATTTCAGTAGAATTATCTAGAAAATATAAAACTATTAATACTGTACATACTAGTGATATTGAAGTGTTAAGAAAAAATATCAATACTTATCTTACATTATCAAAAAAGACATCTGCTACTTTTAATAATTTAGATGTTTTGTAGGAGTTATTATGAATGATGAAATTTTAAGACGTAAATATAGAAATTTATATTACCAACTTTTAACAATAAGAAAACAATTTAATAAATTAGATGAAATTTATGGGAATTTGAAAAACAATGTAAAATCTTCACTTTTAGTAGATAATAATTTAATTTGTGATGCTGATTTTTTATATTTAGAAAAACAAAATTCTATTGTAAAGGATGAATTTACATCTGTTGTTATTCCATCAGTTCGAAGAAAAATGTGATTTTAGTATTTTAAAAGATGCTTTTTTTGCACCTTTTTTCCTTTTTAGCATACATTACTTTAGGGGAGGGAAGGCATTGTGTTGAAGTTAACTCTTTTGCAACAGATGTTAGTGGTTTCTATTGCTCTTAGTACGATTACTTGTGCTTTTGTTCAAAAAACGAAAAGAAAATTTAAGTGTTCTGATTGTCTTTGTATCTATAGCTTTATTGTTAATATGATATGTGGTATTTTGTTTTGTCTTAGTTTTACAACGATTGAGTTTCCTGAAAGTTTATGGGTTGGTTTTTTCAGTTTTATAGGGGCAGATACGATTTATAAGTCGCTAGAAGGAAAGCTTGCTTCTTATTCATCTTTAGTTAGAAAAGGTGATGTTGTTATACCAAAAGAGAATATTATTAAAACAGGAAGTGATACATAGTGGAAAGGCCATTATATCCTAGTCAATATATGCGCATTACACAAGGAATGAATGAAGGAACTCATCGAGATAGTTTTGCGATTGATGAAGCTGGTAGTGATTCTGGTATTGATTATATGAAGGCACCTTTTACTGGTGTTATTAAAAAAATTTATACCCAAGATGCAAATGAGGTATGGCTTGAAAGTTTGGAACCGGTTTTATATCCTGATGGCACAATTGATTATATGACGGTGTTGTTTGCTCATGATAATGATGTATCTAATTTAAAAGTTGGACAGATTATTAAAGCTGGTGCTAGGTTTTATGAAGAAGGAACAGCAGGAAATGCCACTGGTAATCATGTGCATATAGAATGTGGTAAGGGTAAATTTACAGGCAGTGGTTGGCATCAAAATCGTGCTTCTTATTGGTCTATTAATAATGGAAAAGATATAACAGAATGTTTATGGATTGATGATTCTATTCATATTTTAGATAGTCATCAATATACATTTAAAAAAATAGAACCAGAAAAAGTAAAAGAGGATAGAAATGAACCTGAAATACCAAAAGAAGAAGAAAAGAATTCGAAAAATGAAGAAAAAGAGGTCATGCCAGCATTGATTTTTACTTGTCCTAAAGATGGTATGTATGCTATTTTTCTAAAAAAGGGACAGAACTTGTATCTACTTTAAAAATAAGAATGAATATTTTAATGAATATTTGTTCTTTTTTCATAAAAAAATCTTGGTTAGATTTAACCAAGAGCAATGTCTAAGATCATCATGATGACAAAACCAAATAAAGTGAAGAAGGCCATTAAATCTTTTTTCTTGTTTGCTTGGCTTTCTGGAATTAATTCTTCGACAACTACATAAATCATAGCACCTGCTGCAAATGCTAATAGAAATGGTAATATTGTTTGGATTTTTAAGACTAAAATTGCGCCTGCAATTGCTGAAAATGGTTCTACAATACCTGATAATTGACCATAAAAGAAGGCTTTTTTTCTAGAATATCCTTCACGTCTTAGTGGGAGAGAAACGGCACTTCCTTCTGGAAAGTTTTGTAAGCCAATGCCAAGTGCTAAAGTCATGGCTGCTGCTAAGGTAGTTCCTGTAATATGATAGGATAGGCTTCCAAAAGCAACACCAACTGCTAAACCTTCTGGGATATTATGCAATGTAATGGATGCAATCAACATAAAACATCTTTTTTGTTTCGTATTTTTGATTTCCTTTTTATTTTTTCTTTTTTCAAGTTTATCATATATTTTGTCACCGATAAATAAAAGTGTTCCACCAGCTAGAAAACCGATCGAAACGATAAGCCAGTCTTTCATATGTAGTTTTTTGGCCATTTCAATGGCTGGATTAATAAGACTGAAGAAACTAGCGGCGATCATAACGCCTGCTGCAAACCCTAAAAGCGCATCCATTAGTGTTTTGTTGACTTTTTTAAAGAAAAAGACAATAGCGGCACCTAAAGCAGTAATACTCCAAGTGAAAATTGTTGCAAGTAGAGCTTGAATGACTGGATTTGCATTTTGTAACATTTCTAACATAATTACACCTCTAGTAGTAGAATATGTTTTCTTTTTTTCTTTGTATAGATTCCTGCCTAAGTAATACTTGAAATTCAAGTTTAGAAATTGTATAATGAATTTATACTAGAGAAGGGAATGATATATTTGAAATTATGAAAAAAAATGTACAAAAGTCGAAAATAAAGACGAAAGAAAAAACTAATCATAAAACATTGATTATTAATACTTCCTTAATTGTATTACTTGTTGTATCGGCATTATTAATGGTGTTTTATCATAAGACAATGGCAGCACCAAATAATTTGCCAGATAGTATTACGGTGTATGATTCAGAAAAAATTCATAATAATCTTAATTACGAAAATCTTAAACAAGAGACATATGAACAATACAATAGTGCTGATCCTTCTAAATTTGTTTATTGTTTGCAGGATCAAAGAAATTTAATGGGAAAAAACCATACAACGGTTTATTATAAAGAATTAAATACAGATCCAGGTCTTGTTTATTTGTTGGTAAATGGTTATACAACAAAAGATCAATTAAAAGGATTGTGTGAAGGTTGTAGTTCACATGATGAATATATGATTACACAATATGCTCTTTGGATTTATGTTCATAAGCAATTACCAGCTTATAAAGTAGGCGAATTGGGTAGTTCAGCTCAATTGCTTATGAACTATGATGCTAATACTAGTACTTATTCTGTTGGAAATTTTGATACTAAATATACAAGAGCAGTTGTTAATTTATTAAATGGTGCTAGTAATGCTAAAAAGAATCCACCAACATATGATTTTTCATTTAAAGATGCTGAGTTGAAATTAAATGCAATTAGTGGTGGCTTTGAAACATCTCAAGTTGGTATTAATGCTACAACACCTATGACTTATCAAGTATCTATTGAAGCTCCAACTGGTTATTATATTGTAACAAGTAGTAATCAGACAATTACGGATGTAAATAAAATTAATAATACATCATTTAATAGTAATGAAACATTTAAAATAGTAATTCCAGATACTGCAATTACAAGTGGAAATTTAACTGTTAAAGTTAAAGTAAAAGCTTCTTTTACAAAAAATGCTGTTGCAGTTTACGAACCACCTGCTCCTAATACTGCTAATATTCAAACTGGTGTTTATTCTACTATTATTCCTGATACCATTGAAAAGGAAAATAGTACTCAAGTAACACTACCAAAAGGTAAATTAAAAGTTATTAAGACGAGTGTTAATGAAAATGGTGAAACGGAATATGTTAAGGGTGCTAAATTACGTATTTCTTCTACAGATGATACTAACTTTAGTGCACAAGAATGGGTTACAGATGGTACAGCGAAAGAATTTACAGATTTAATTCCTGGTAAAACGTATGTTATTAGTGAAGTTGCTGCTGCTACTGGTTATGTTGATACAACCGAGAAGAAAACTTATAAAGTAAAAGCTAGCGATTGTTATACAACAGATGATAATATTACAACAATTGAAATGAAAAATGAATATACGAAAGTACAAGTTGGTAAAGTTGATATTAATACTGGTGAATATATTGCTGGTGCTACGTTAGCGATTAAAAATCAAAGTGATGGTAGTGAATATACAAGAATTGTTACTACTAATGAACCAACAACAATCACTAAAATTCCAGTTGGTACTTATGTATTGGAAGAAGTAGAGGCTCCAGCAGGTTATATTTTAAATTCAACGAAATTAGTCTTTACCGTTTTAAATACTGGTAAAGTTCAATCACAATTTATTAAAAATAACTATACAAAGATTAGTGTAAAAGATCAAAAGATAACTATTAGTATGTCAGAAGTAGGATTTAAGATTTCTATTCGTGATAATACTGGTAAAGAAGTAGAGAAATTTACTTCTAATGGAAAACCTTATACAACAAAAGAGTTAGAACCTGGTAAATACACTGTAGTAGAAACAGAAGCTCCAGCAGGTTATACTTGTATGCCAACACCAATTGATGTAGCTGTTGTGGAAAATGGTGAAAGTGTTCCTGATATTATCTTTGCTAATGATTATACAAAAGTACAAATTAGTAAAGTTGATATGACCAATGAAGAAGAATTACCTGGCGCTGAACTTGAAATTCGTGATGAAAAAGGTAATGTTATTGAAAAATGGACATCTACTGAAACACCACATAAAATAGATAAGTTGCCAGTTGGTAAATATGTTTTATCAGAAACAGTTGCCCCTGATGGTTATGTTTTATCTAAATCTGAAGTTAACTTTGAAGTGAAAGAAACTGGTGAGTTACAAACCGTTACCATGAAAAATGAGAAAAAAGTGGAAGTTCCTGATACGGAAATGAATGCAAGTGTTATTCGATATACTTGTGGTGCTGTGATGATAGCTAGTGGTATTGGACTTGTTGTTTACAATGTTTTAGAACAGAAAAAGAAAAAACGTAAATAAGTGAATAGAGCATGGAAACGTGCTCTTTTTCTTTGACAAATAATTTGATTTGGGATAAACTTATGTTAGAAAATAGAAAGAATAAGAAGTGGTTTTATGAGAAAGAAACATGATCAGATGATTCTTACAATTTGTCTTTTTTTGATATTCTTTGGGATTGTAATGGTATCTCATAATTTTTTCATGGAACAGAAATTAGAAGTGTTTAATCAGATGAATTTAAAACTTTATTCTTTAGAAGGCGATGATGAAGATGAAGATAAAACAAATGTTAGTGTGGAAGTAGATACAAAAGATGTTCAAACAGAAGAAACACCTAATACTACTACGCAAATAGAACCAAGAGAGTATATTGCTACGTTGCAAATTCCAGCAATATCCTTACGATTAGGACTTGTTTCACCTGAATCTAAATATAATGATATCAACTATAATATTGCTATTATTTCTCCTTCTACAATGCCTGATGTGGAAAAGGGTAATTTGATTATTGCAGGACATTCAGGTACTGGTTATTTGGCATTTTTTCGTAATTTGTATAAGCTACAAAAAGGTGCACAAGCTTCTGTTGTCTATCAGCAAAAAAAATACACCTATCGTTTAGTTAATATTTATTTTGAAGAAAAAACAGGATATGTTTCTATTTATCGTGATATTAATAAAAAAACATTAACTTTAATTACTTGTACAAAAGATAATGATAAAATGCAGACAGTTTATATTTTTGAGGAAATGGTTTAGGAGTTGACTTTATGGAACAGTTAAGTGTTTTCGATGTTTTAGGACAAGTTTTTGGATTTATCAATTCTTCACATTTGTTACTTGTGATGTTTGGATTTTTCATTATGGTACTTGGTACTAGTTATTTAAATCGCCAAGTGCATAGAAAAAGTATCACCATTTTAATTTTTCTTAGTTGGTGTTGTTTTTTTGGGGCGGTTCTTTCTCTTGTTTTATCCATTTTTTCCAATGTATTTATCTCTTTTGTTCAAGAAGTGTTGATGCAAATTTATTTTCCAGGATTTGCAATGATGGCTTTTATTTTTATTGTTACTTACTTTTTAGGAATTTCTTCTTTTTTCTTGGCGAAGTCTCATCAAGTGCTTGCTAGATTGAATCAGGTTATGTTTTGTTTTCTTAACTTATTGTATGCTGCATTGATTTACCAGATTGTTTACCAAAAACTTGATCTTAGTCTTGGAATTTTATTATATAAAAATACAACATTTTTAAGTATTTTAGAATGTATTTCTTTTTCCTTTCTTATTTGGTTACTATTTTTATTGCTTCCTTTGTTTGCTTCTTTTGTTCAAAAATCTATTATTACACCACTTCTTAAAAAAGATTAGAACTACTAGAAAACACCTTGCTATCATATAGTAATAGTAGGTGTTTTTTTATGAGTTTAAGATATAAATTTTTCTTTATTTTGTTGTTTACTATTTTGCTTTTTGGTTTTTCTTTTGTTGATGCTAAGGTTCATCCTGTTTCTTTATTAAAAGGGAAAATTATTACCATTGATCCTGGACATGGTGGTCGTGATAGTGGTACAATTTATGGCAAAATTTATGAAAAAGATTTGAATCTTGCGATTGCTAAGATACTTCAAGAGAAGTTGGTGGCGGCTGGTGCTACTGTTTATTTAGTAAGAGATGGGGATTATGATTTATCTAGTCAATGGGATACATTAAAAAAGCGAGGAGATTTGTATCGCCGCATTTTGTTCATTCAAAAGAAAAATAGTGATTTGTATTTGTCTATTCATATTAATGCTGGAAAAGGAACAGGGCAGGAGGTATTGTATCATCCTATTTCCAAAGAAAATAACTTATTGGCTGAAAGTATTCAAAAACAATTTTTAAAGGATTTTAAGACTAAACGTCAGGTGAAGAAGACAGATCTTTATTTATATTCTAATACAAGGGTACCTGGTGTTTTGATAGAATGTGGTTTTTTATCGAATGCTAATGATCGCTATTTACTTCAACAATCATCTTATCAAGAACGATTAGCAAATAGCATTAAAAAGGGTGTTGAAAACTACTTTACAGAATTTCTACATTCGTAATGAGTGTCAAGTCGTGAAAGTAATAGCCCAATATTTGTAAATAATTACAGTCTAGTTCTGCTAGAGCTTTTGCACCCCATAAACTTAATCCATAGCCATCTCCTTGACCTCTTGTGACAAATGTAAGTCCATCTTTTTCTACTAGAATAGTAGCATCTAGAGAAGGTAATTGTAAAGTTGTGAATAGATCAGCGGCTTTTAATTCTTTCTTACCAATTTTTAAAGTATCAATACGATTACTATTTGTTAGTTTTACTATCTTGATAGGTAAAACATCGTCAACTAAATCAAATTTGTTTTTTATTTCTTGTAAAGTAAAGTGTTTTATTTGTAAATAATTTGGATATGTCATGTCCCAGAAGCTTTCTTTTTTGATTAAATAAGGAACATCTTCTTTGGCTTCTGTTAATCCATTACTAGCAATATGAATAAAACTTTCTATTTTTTGACCATGATATACTAAATACATTCCTTTTGTTTGAAAGATGGCTTGTTGATAAATTTTTTGATATTTTTGGTAAGTGAATGGATAATTTAATTTAAAATAGGAAATAGGAATGAAAGAAAAATGTTGATTTGTTCTTTTGACAATAGTATGTTCTTCTTTCATTTTTAATAATTCGCTACGATATAAAATAGTGATACATTTTAATACTTCTAGTGGTAAATCAAGATGAATATTTGTAAAGAGTAAACTTAGTAACACATCATTTAAAGACATGGTTTGATTTTTTGTTACATCCATTTGACTTTCATCTGTTATAATTTCATTTTTAGGAAGTCGAATGGTTTTTTGAACTACACCATCCACAACATATACTACTTTATTGCCGTTAAATGTAATTTTTTCTTTTTGAAGGATTTTTTTGGTGTTATCGATTGAAAAATCAGTAGCAAATTCATACATGGTATTGATGTATAAGTAAAGGATATCTTCATTTTTTTCTTTTACAACCTTATAAGCATTTATCATTTTATCACCTTTTATAGCATAACCAAAAAGGCAAAGAAATATTCCTTTACCATTCAAAATATTTTAATTCATATTTTCCTTCACAATCTTTTCCGGTTAAATAAGACAAATTAGCAAATACTTTGGTAAGATCCACTTCTTTTTTTCCTTTTAAATAAGCGTTTACTTCTTTAATTATTGCATTTGTCCTATTTAGAGCAATTCGATATAATTCTAGAAAAGATTCATTTTGTGTTTCTTTTTTCAAGCAAGGATGGTGCCATTTTTGGTGATCGGCATTGAGATAATTTTTTGTATCCGTTAAGGTTGTGTGATAAGAAATTGCTTTTAATTGAAATGTGTCTTTTGGTTTTAACAAATCTAAGGCTTGGTAACATTTCATTTTTATTCCCGTTTTATCATAACGAAAATGTTTTAGACAAAATTGCATTTGACGTAAGGCTTGATAATAAAATTTACTCATGTGCTTAATTTGAAACGTTTCTTGAAAAGCGTAATCAATAATTTCTTTTACTTCTGGTTGAAAGGGTTCTAGATCAAAGCAATATTGATAAAATTTAAATGCATATGGTTTTATGTTTTCTTTTTGCTTGATTAAATAATTATCTAAAAAAGTTTCCATATAATCGTGTTGATTTCGATATTTGATTGTTTCTTTTTTTCCTTTTTGATATTTTCCAGTTTTATAATAAATATAAGGATGAATGGTGGCATCTAAAACATAATGAGAAATAAAGCCATATAAAAAAGCCATGGCTTCTGCATTTTGATAGTAGTGATTATACTTGATATAGTTGACTAAATTGATAAAAAATTCTTGGGATTTATGTTGATGAAAATAAAGGGCGAATGATTGGGCTTTCTTGCTACTTTTAAAGGATGTCACATTATAGAAATAGAATGGATCAAGACTTTGTGCAAACATTCTTAGCTTTCCTTTGTGATCCATCAATAGCTTTTTTAAGCCGATTGGTAATTCATCGTAAACATCCATGATGAAATAAGCATGTGTAACAGTTGCCGGCATAGCATCAATCCTTTCTTTAAAATTATATCATAGATTTTCATCAAAAATTCATATTTTTTCGCAAGCTTTTGTGCTATAATCAATACTAGGTGGTATGAGTGATTGATAAACAATTTAAAAATTTAGAAGAACAAATTGAAATTTTAAAATATAAAGGTATGACGATTCCAAATGAAAAATATGCACAACAAATTTTGTTACGAGAAAACTATTTCTTTTTGAATGGTTATCGTTATCCTTTTATGAAAAGTACGAATGATAAAACATTTTTGCCTGGTGTAACATTTGAAGAAATGTATAGTTTGTTTTTATTCGATCGTTCGATTAGAAATGTATTTTTCAAGAATCTACTAGTAATAGAAAATAACTTAAAATCTATTTTTTCTTATCAATTATCCAAAAAATATGGTTATAAAGAAAAAGATTATTTAAAATCTAAAAACTTTACTCAAGAGCGTGCTAAACAAAAACAAGTCAATGATTTAATCCATAAGATGAAACGTCAAATTAGAGTCAATGGTTCACAACATTCCGCAACAGCACATTATATGAGTAATTACGGATATATTCCATTATGGATTTTAGTAAAGGTTTTATCTTTTGGTATTATTGGAGAATTATTTTCTATCTTAAAATATGAAGATCAAAAGAAAATATGTGAACTTTACCAATTAGATATTGCCACGATGACAATTTATTTACCAATTTTATCTAATTACCGTAATTTGTGTGCACATGAAGATATTTTGTATGAGAATAGAACTCAAAAAGAAATACCAAATACAATTTATCATCAGCTGTTGGATATACCACAAACAGATGGAGAATATGAAAGTGGGAAACAGGATTTGTTTGCTTTATTAATTATTATGAAGCAGATGTTATCTCAAGAAGAATTTAAAAATATGACATTAGAGCTTGAAATGCAGATGAATAATTTAGCTTATAATTTACATACGATTTCATTACAGAAGATAATGAAGCGAATGGGATTTCCAGATAATTGGAAGCAGTTAATGAATATTGAAAGGGAGCGATATGATGAAAAGTAGTGAAAGAATTAAAGAAATGGTTTTGATTATTGTTTCATTTTTAATTGGTGGTGTATTAACTTATATGGTAATTGGCGGTAAGTTTTTTACAACTTCTACGACTAGTAGTAATCAAGTGCTTAGTGGTAGTTGTAGTAGTAAAGCTTGTACCAAAGTTGTGGTGGATGAATCAGGTCTTAGTGAAGCGGTAAAAAAAGTATATGATGGGGTTGTGATGATTCGTAATTATCAAAATAATCAAGTGGCATCAACTGGTACTGGTTTTGTTTATAAAATTGATGGTGATGATGCTTATATTATGACAAATCAACATGTTGTAGATGGAAATCAAAAAGTAAGTATTATTACCTCAGATGATGAAGAGATAGAAGCCAAAGTATTAGGTGGTGATAGTTATGTTGATATTGCCGTTTTAAAAGTAAAGAAAACAGATACTTTAGTTGCTTTAAAATTAGTAGAAAGTAGTAATGCCTCTTTAGGAGATGTTGTGTTTACTATTGGCAGTCCTTTGGGATATGAATATCGTGGTAGTGTTTCAACTGGTCATTTAGCAGGAAAAGATAGAATGGTGACACTTAATACTTCTAGTAGTAATTCTACAAGTGGTGATTGGGTAATGAAAGTATTACAAACAGATGCTGCTATTAATCCTGGTAATAGTGGTGGTCCTTTATTAAATATTAATGGCGAAGTTATCGGTGTTATTTCTATGAAACTTGTTAAAACAGAAGTAGAAGGAATGGGATTTGCGATTCCAATTGAATATGCTACTAGTAAAATAGAAACACTAGAAGCTGGTAAGGAAATTGAATGGCCTTTACTTGGAGTTCAAATGATCAATGTTTCTGAAGTTAGTCAATATCGTTATAACTTTACTATTCCATCAGGTGTAGAAAGTGGTGTTGTTGTAGCTAGTGTTGTTAGTGGAACAGGTGCTAGTAAATCTGATTTAAAAGAAGGCGATATTATTACCAAAATCAATGATCAAGAAGTAGAAAATGCCGCTTATTTACGTTATGAATTATATAAATATTCTGTTGGTGATACGATTACTGTAACGTATAATCGTGATGGTAAGGAACATACAACGCAAGTTACTTTAAGTAAGAATGAAAGCTAGT
The DNA here is from genome assembly GCA_934149515.1 of uncultured Bacilli bacterium. Lineage (GTDB taxonomy): Bacteria > Bacillota_I > Bacilli_A > RF39 > UBA660 > Onthousia. Next base: position 6,406 of record CAKPFD010000012.1, on the reverse strand, counting down.
GAAATTCTAGTTTTTTTCTTTTCAAAGAGAATGTTTTTGCTGTATACTTATGGTAGTAAAGGAGTGTAGTTATAATATATGGATGAGAATATAGATGAAAAACTTTTACCAAATAGAATAGAAATATCTTTAGATAATCAAGAACAAGTCAAACAATTTTGTCAGCACTTTAACCAAGATTTATTGCACTTATCAGAAGCAGAAACAAAAAAAGCCATTGATTTAGTTCTTTTATTGAGTAATGGGGTACCATCATCATATTTAAATGTTGGTGTGTGTGATGCTTTAAAGACTTATTTGAAAAATAATATTGGAAGATTGGATGTTACTTTTGATGGAAATTTTATAGATAAGATTTCTTTTGGAACACTTACTATTCAAAGTATGACTTGTATGCCTTTTTCAAAGAGTGAAGAACAAGAAAGAAGTCATAAGGGTAAAATATGTTATGGGAAACTACCAACGACAGAATATCCTGATAATTTGTTTATGACTGTTGATAATAAATTACTTGTTGCTTCCCCATCTTTGTTACCAGCAGGAATTGCTTCTTTTAATAAAAATTGTGTACAGTTTGGACAGTATTATTTCAATCGGGATGAAATTTTAAAAAATCCTTCTACTAATCGAATAGAAAATCCAAAAGTTGTTAAAAAGTTTCCAAGAGCACAACTGGTTACGTTTTGTCCTTTAAAACCTTTGACGATGGCGCATGTGATTTCTGCTTATGATGAAAATGGTAGATGTCAAAAACAATATATGTTGGATTTTATGCAACCTATCAAGGAAAATACTTATCATGTGTATCATCAACAGATGTATTCTTCAGATGTACAAGATTATCACATTGATAATATGATTGAAGAGCGGGATACTAAAAATAGTTCTTTTGGTTCTGGTCATAGATAAGGAACAGCATTTTTTGCTTTCCTTTTTCTTTGTTGTTCATATAGTATAATAGGTGATTTTATGAATAATTTAGTGACATATACTTCAAAAGAACTTGATTTGCTTGCTCGTCTTATGCGTGCTGAAGCTTTAGGAGAAGGGGATTATGGTATGTTGATGGTTGGTAATGTAGCAGTTAATCGGGTGTTGGTTGATTGTTTGGCTTTTCGAAATATTACGTCTGTGACACAGATGGTTTATCAAAATCCTGGTGGTTTTGCTGGAATTAATAGTTCCTTATTTAATAGTGCTTCGACCATTAAAGAGCGAGAACTTGCTCAACGAGTGTTGAAGGGGGAATATTATTATCCTGCGACGAATGCTTTATGGTTTTATGCCCCTAGTAATCAAGCTAGTTGTATTTCCACTTGGTATGCTCAACAATTAGCAGGGCGTTTTAAAAATCATTGTTTTTATCAACCAGATCCTGGAGTTTGTGCACCACTTCATTAAATATTTGAAAAATGTCTTTTATGTGATACACTAACAATAAGTGGAGGTATTTTGAATGAGAAAAAAGAAGTTAGATGTTGATATTAAGAAAAGTAAACGAAAGAAAAAAAGAATTATTCTTGGGATAGTTGGGGTGTTTTTTATTGTGGCAGTTGTTTTTAGTTATTTGCTTGTTACAAAAAAGGTACCAACTAAAATCTTAAACAAAAAAACACCAATACAAGATATAATAATTAAAAGATTACAAATAGTTGATGAGAAAAGTAATGATCGACCAATTGCTGTAATGATTGATAATAATGTTGGTACTTCATCTCATGTTGGTTTGCAGGATGCTTATGTTAGTTATGAAATGATTGTAGAAGGTGGTTTAACTAGGTTGATGGTTATTTTTAAAGATAAAAATACTGCTGTTATTGGTCCTGTTCGAAGTTCTCGACATTATTTTTTAGATTATGCTCTAGAACATGATGCTATTTATGCACATTATGGTTGGAGTACGTTTGCCCAAACAGATATTACAAAACTTGGTGTTCATAATATTAATGGTTTATATGTTTCTAGTGCTTATTGGCGTGATCGAAATATTGCTGCACCTCATAATGTTTTTACAAGTATTGAAAAATTGAAAGCTAGTGCTAGTGATCTATCGTATTCTTTGACATCAACGCATTGGGAAGATTTGAATTATACAACAGATGCTGTTGATTTAACAACGTTTCAAGATAAAACGATTACTTGTCAGGAAGATAGTACTTGCAACCAAAACCCGAATTTAATTGTTGCTAATCAGGTTACAATTCCTTATTCTTATGCTGAAGTTCGCAGCTATCAATATGATAGTAGTAGTGATTCTTATTTACGTTATATGAATGGAAAAGCTCATGTTGATAGAGATAGCAAATTACAATATCATTATACGAATATTATTATTGAAAAGGTTGCTAATAAATCAATTGATTCTTATGGAAGACAAGATTTATCTACAACTGGAAGTGGTGATGGTTATTATATTACTGGTGGATATGCTCTACCAATTCACTGGCAGAAAGATAGCCGAAGTGGGAAGAGTAAATATACTTATTATGATGGTAGTTTGGTTAAGCTGAAAGATGGAAATACTTTTATTCAGATAGAACCAATTCAACAAGTACCAAGTTTTGAGTAGAAATAGAAGGAGAGAATATGGAATTTATAGAAACAATAAAAAATAGAGCCAAAAAAGATATGAAAACGATTGTTTTACCAGAGGCAAATGATGAAAGAGTGTTAAAAGCTGCAGCTATTATTGAAAATGAGAAGTTTGCTAAAGTTATTTTGATTGGTGAAAAAGATGTTATTTTGAAACAAGCATCAGAACTTGGCGTTACTATTACTAGTGATGTGATTTGTCCTAGAGATGGAATGTATTTAAATGAGATGATAGATAGTTTTGTTGAAATAAGAAAAAATAAGGGTATGACAAGAGAAAAAGCTAGAGACATTTTACTTGCTGATCCATTATATTATGCTATTATGCTTGTTTATTTAGGATATGCAGATGGTGTGGTAGCAGGTGCTACTTGTAGTAGTGCTAGTGTTATTCGTCCTAGTTTGCAATTATTAAAAGATAAGCATCATCCTGTTATTTCTTCATTTTTCTTGATGGATATACCAAATTGTACGTTTGGGGATCAGGGCGTATTTGTTTTTTCTGATTGTGGATTGATTCAAAATCCAACTAGTGAAGAATTAGTAGAAATTGCCTTTAGTAGTGCTGTTAGCTTTGAACTTTTGACTGGTGATAAACCGATAGTGGCTTTGCTTTCCCATTCTACGCTTGGTTCTTCTTCTTGTGCTGATGTAGAAAGAGTGTCACGAGCGGTAACATTTGCTAAAAGACAATATCCAATGCTTTGTTTAGATGGTGAATTGCAATTAGATGCTGCAATTATTGAGGATGTTGCGAAGAAAAAAGCACCTGATAGTATCGTAGCTGGTAAAGCAAATGTATTAATTTTTCCTTCACTTGATGCTGGAAACATTGGTTATAAATTAGTAGAAAGATTTGCTCATGCCAAAGCATATGGTCCTATTATGCAAGGACTTGTTAAACCGGTTAATGATTTATCTCGTGGATGTTGTGTTGATGATATTGTTGGTGTTGTAGCAATTACAGCAATACAAGCAGGAGGAAAGTAGAAAATTGTTATAAAGACTTTAACAAAAATTGTTTTTAAGTCTTTTTTAAATGTTAGAAAAATTAGAATTGTCGTGGAAAGCTTTTTAAGATTAAATTAATGAAATTATTGTTGTTTTGTGGTATAATGTTGCCAATTTGAAAAAGAGGTGGAATGGATGCAAAAAGTATTATTTCAAGGTAAAGAATACTGTGAATATGAGTATAGTGATGAAGCAGAGTTTGAAAAAGATATTGTTCAAAATGCAAAAGAAGTTTTTGGAAGTAAAACAATTTATATTGATGTCAAAAAATTGATCAAAGCAAAATATAAAAATAGTTCTATTCCTGATGGCTATCTTTTAGATTATACGATTGAAGCAAGACCTAAATTATATTTGATTGAAAATGAATTGAAAAATCATTCTATAAGGGATCATATAGCACCTCAGTTGGTTCAATTTGCGTTTAATTATAAATATAATTTGTTGGATATTAAGGATATTATCGTAAATCATATGGTAACAAATAAAATAGATATAGATACTGTTGCTAAAAATGCTGGATATAGAAATGCTGATGCAATGATAACGGATATTATATCTAAAGAGAAATTGGGAGTTATCATTCCAATAGATGAAGTTTCTGATGAGTTAAGAGAATTGAAAAATTTATTTAGATTTGATATAGAATTATTGCAATTTAAAAAGTTTTTTAGTGATAATGATTATTTGTATTCTTATGATAAATTTAATGAAGATATAAAACCATTTGATAACTTTGATGTTTCGGTGGAACCAGATACAATTTTAGTAGCAGCAGAAGAAACTGGTTTTAAAGAAGAATTTTTAGGTAATAATCGTTGGTATGCAGTGGCAATTGGTATTAATATGTTGGATAAATTAAAATATATTGCAGTTTATCAGAAAAATCCAATAAAAGCAGTTACTTATTATGCAGAAATTGCAACGATAGATTTATATGAAGATACAGGTAAGTATATTATTTATTTTAATGGTAAAGCGAAAAAGTTAAAGAATCCAATACCTTTAAATCCTAAAAATCCAAATAAAGCACCACAAGGTAGAGTATATACTAATATTGAAAAAATTGTGAATGCTACAAGTAAGACAACTTTGGATGATATCTTTTAGACTGTGTGATGAAAATATTTTGAGTGGAAGTGTTAATGATGAAAATGTATGATAAAATTAAACATTTGAAAAAAGAATATGTATACGAGTACTATACAAGAATTGTTGATAATTTTAAAGATTATGAAAAAATTTCAAGGGTAAAAATGCTTGATGAAATTTATGCAGTTTATAATGATTATCATACTATTATTAATATTTGTACTGTTAGAGAATTAAAGTATCTAAAAATGATATTGAATGATAAGTATGCCTTTAATAGTCAAGATGAAAAGTATGATTGGGAAAGAAGTACTTTGATAAATAAATTTCTATTACTTTCTGCTTCTTGTGATAAAAGTTGCATTCCTGAAGAATTATTAGATAATGTCAAACTTGCTTTGAAAAATGTAAAGTGGCAGGATAAAGAAACATTAGATTCCTTAAATGAAATTCTTGTTGGTTATTGTAAAATACAGGGGTCTTCTTTGTTATCTGTTGTTGCATCAGTTGGATCTGGTATAACAGGATGTCCAAAAGAAATCATTTGGCAACATATGTTGAATGATAGGTTATTTAACTATTATGTATATATTGTTACTAAGAATTTTGAAAGTATTGGTGATGATATATTAGTTGCTATATATCAAGATTATTATGGAATTGAGGAGGAATTAGATCATCAAAGAAAATTACAGGGTTTAGTAGGTGAGCAGCAGATAGATGTTAGACTTTATAAGAGCTTATTTTATCATGATTTTGATTTGCAGAATCCTAAGATTAAAAAATTTTTGGATGAATTGAAAAAACTACCTTTCTTTTGGTTTTCTGCGATTCGTCCGATTAGAGAATTTGCTATGTTAAATCTTGATAGGGAACCTTTAAAATCATCGCTTCAAAATTTGTATTTTCTTCGTGATTATGATTTAACTAAGTTTTTTCAATTGATGGACGAAGCCATGGATGAGATGCCATCTGGTGCATTGAATGGATTTACACCAAATGAGGCGAAAAAATTAAAATTGAAAAGTATTCATAATGATATAAAGAAAAAAGAAGCTTATGTAAAGCAACAAAATGCTTGTTTAGCAAGAAAAGATGCAAAATTATTTTATAAAATTTATTTTGCATTGTTGGATTTTACAAATAAAAAATATAAAATAAATCAAAAGGTAAAAATATATAACCACCATGCAATTAATCCTTATGAAATAAATGATATTGTTGATACATTTTGGGAAAATAAAGAAGGTATTGTTTTAGAGTTTTGTTTTGCTAATCCATATAAATTTAATAAAAAAGAATTAGAGTTTACCAAAAATTTCAAGAATGGAATCAGGAATTTATTTATAATTGCTAAATATGAATTAGAATATACTGCTTTTATGGATAAATATAAGATTTATATGGTCAAGGGTTTAAATGATAATATAGATAACATTATTTCTTATCAAGAATTACCATATGTTGTAACTACCTCAATTATTCCGTTTGGGGATGTATTGGTTTATGATGGACTGCTTTCGTCGATAAATGTTAAGATGAGTATTGGTTTTGATGACGTTGTTGATAAAGAGTATGATCAAAAAATGAAATATTATCATTTATAGAAGATAAATTGGTAATTAAAAAGGCTAGAATGATATGAACCCCGTTTCTTGGACAAAATAGAAACGAGGTTTTTATATGTCAAAATTGAGCTATGAAGAAAAAA
>CAKPFD010000011.1 GCA_934149515.1 uncultured Bacilli bacterium | reverse complement strand
TTTATGGGCTGTTAGCTCAGTTGGTAGAGCAACTGACTCTTAATCAGTGGGTCTAGGGTTCGAATCCCTAACAGCCCACCACGAATGTTATTAAAAAATCTAACAATGGTTCGTTGTTAGATTTTTTCTTTTTCTTCAGTTATTTTTTCCATACAGTATTGATATAATTTATCACATTTTTTAGAATCTATTTCTTTTATATTTTTTAGTTTATTTTCTATCCCTAATTGTTCATATTTAAAAAAACCTAAATGGTGAAATGGCAAGAATTCTATTCTTTCGATATTTTTTATCGTTTTTAAATAAACTACTAAGCTTTCTATGTATTCTATATTATCCGTCATTGATGGAACAATAACTTGTCTTATCCATACTTTTTTACCACTTTTATTTAGTGCTATTTTGAATTTGTTAAATTCATCGATTGGTTGTCCTGTTAGTTTTTGATAGCCTTCATCGGTAGTGTGCTTAATATCTAGAATAACTAAATCGATATAAGATAATAGTTCTTCATATTTTCCAATGCCAACACCTGCTGTATCTAGAGCAATGTGAATGTGATGTTGTTTTAATTTTTTGCAGGTTTCTAGTAAAAAGTCTACTTGCAATAGTGGCTCTCCCCCTGAAAAAGTCACTCCTCCATTATTTCTTTTAAAATATGGTTTGTTTCGTATTATTTTTTGAACAAGCTCATCTGCGGTAATGTTTTCTTTTCCTTTTAGCCACATTTCTGGGTTATGACAGTAAAGGCATCTTAATTTGCAACCGTTAAAAAATACAACCGTTCTAATTCCTGGCCCATCTACTAGACCGAAAGTTTCAATTGAATTAACTGATCCCATCATAGGCTTTGGTGAAATGTCCTTGCAATGACTTCTTCTTGTTGTTTTCTTGTTAAACGATTAAATCTTACTGCATAGCCAGAAACACGAATGGTTAGTAATGGATATTTTTCCGGATGATCCATAGCATCAATTAATGTTTCACGTTGTAATACATTAACATTTAAATGATGTGCTTTTTGGATAAAATAACCATCTAATAGGCTGACAAGATTTTCAATTTGTTCTTCTTTGGTATGCCCTAGAGAAGATGGTACAATAGAAAAAGTATTGGATATACCGTCTTGACAACAATCAGCGTATTTTAATTTTGCAACAGAATTCAAAGAAGCAATAGCACCATTTATATCTCTACCATGCATAGGGTTAGCGCCTGGTGCAAATGGAATATGAGCTTTACGACCATCTGGGGTTGCTCCTGTTTTATCACCATATACAACATTTGAAGTAATGGTTAATACAGATAATGTTTGTGTAGCATTTTTATAGCAATGATGTTTTTTTAATTCTTGATAGAATTTTTGTAAGATTTCTTGGGCAATACTATCTACTCTATCATCATCATTTCCATACTTTGGATAATCTCCTTCTACTTCAAAATCAATAGCAATACCATCTTCATCTCGAATTGGTTTTACTTTAGCATATTTGATAGCAGATAAGGAATCACAAGCAACAGAAAGTCCTGCTACACCAAAGGCCATTAAATGATTTACTTTCGTATCATGAAGTGCCATTTGACCAGCTTCATAGGCATATTTATCATGCATATAATGGATAATATTCATCGCATCAACATAAATATCAGCTACTTTTTCCATCATATGAAAATAAGCTTGTTTGACAGTTTCATAATCTAATACTTCATCGGTTATTTTTTCTACACCATCAATGACTAATTCTTTTTTCATTTCATCTACTCCACCATTAATGGCATATAGTAATGTTTTTGCTAAGTTACATCTTGCTCCAAAAAATTGCATGTCTTTACCAACTCTCATTGCCGATACACAACAAGCAATAGCATAATCATCTCCATAAATTGGACGCATGATATCATCGTTTTCATATTGAATAGCATCTGTTTCTATACTCATTTTAGCACAATACTTTTTAAAGTTTTCTGGTAATTGTTCACTCCATAATACTGTCATATTTGGTTCTGGTGCTGTTTCTAGGTTTGTTAGAGTATGTAATAGACGATAGGTGGTTTTTGTTACCATGCTTTTCTTATTTTCAGTTATCCCTGCTAAAGAGCAAGTGACCCAAGTTGGATCTCCTGAGAATAATTCATCATATTCTGGAGTACGTAAGTGTCTGACAAGCCGTAACTTGATAACAAATTGATCTATTATTTCTTGAATTTCTTGTTCAGTTATCGTATTTTCTTTTAAGTCTCTTTCAAAGTAAATATCAAAAAAGGCATCTACTCTTCCTAGACTCATAGCGGCACCATTGTTTTCTTTAATTGCAGCTAAATAACCAAAATAAGTCCATTGTACAGCTTCTTTTCCGTTATTGGCTGGTTTTGTGATATCAAAACCATAACTTGCTGCCATTTGGTTTATTTCTTGTAACGCTCTAATTTGCATAGATACTTCTTCCCGCAAACGAATGGTATTATCGGTCATTGGACCTTTTAATGCTTTTAGATCTTTTTGCTTTTCTGTCATTAGATATTCTGTTCCATAAAGAGCGATTCGACGGTAGTCACCAATAATTCTTCCTCTACCATAGGCATCTGGCAAACCTGTTAACAAACCAACATGACGGGCTTTTTTAATCTCATCGGTATAAGCGTCAAATACACCTTGATTATGCGTTTTTCGGAATAAATTGAAGTATTTATCAACCTCTTTATCTAATTGATATCCATAGGCATTTAATTCTTGATAAACCATTCTTATTCCACCATATGGATTTACAATTCTTTTTAATGGGGCATCTGTTTGTAATCCGACAATGACATCATCATCTTGATTGATATATCCCGGTGCAAACGCAGTAATTCCAGACATATTTTTAGTGTCGATATCTAATACATGTTTCTTTAATTCTTCTTGAAATAACTCATTACAAGTATCTAACATTTTTTTCGTTTTATCAGTTGTTTCTGAAAGAAAGTCTTCTGTTCCTTTAAATGATTGATAATTTTGTTGAATAAAATCGCTGACATTAATTTCTTCTTGCCATGATCCTTTTTGAAAGTCTCTCCATTCTTTTATCATTTTGTCATCTCCTTTTTACCAATATTTTACCAAAATAAAAATGGTTGCTATAATAGCAAGTATCAATAGGATTATACTTGTTATCAATAGTTTTTTTTGTTCTTTTTTCTTACTGATTATTAATAACCAAACGATTCCGATATATAGTATTAATAACATTGCTAACATGCCTAGTCTCATTATCATTCCTCCTAGTATTTAGTATATCATCATCTTGATTACTTTGATAGATTTGTTGTCATTTTTACTTTTATTTGACAGAAAAAAAGAGCTCTTTTGAACTCTTTATTTGCTATATTTTTTTGTAAGTGATAGCATTCCAATCATGCTTAGTAAATATGTTATTAACACCAAATAGTTATTTGTTTGATTTGTTGTTACTCCGGTTTTTGGTGGAATAATTTCTGCTGTTGGTTCTATGATATAGTTTTTAGCATTATATGTATTGATGATTGTATAGCCATCATAGTTTGTAATGTAATTATCTACTGTTTCTTCTTCGATTGTATAGATAATTTCCTTACCATTTTTGTATTTTAGTAAGTTATCAAATGTATATTGCCAGTTAGTTTTGGCTGTTAAGCGAATTGTATCTTGTAAAACGCCATCTGCATATAGGTTTACAACAATTCCTTCTGGTCTTTGATCTTCATAACCTTCATCTTGCCAAACTTTTTTAACGGTAATAGATGTTGTTTCATTTTCATGCCTATTTGTAATAAGAATGGTTTGATTATTATCTTTTTCTTCAATAGAATCTTGGATAGTAGATTGATATCCTTTTACACTATCTTCAACAACTGAATAGTGAATTAGAATACCTTGATCTCTATATTTTGGTAAGTTTTCGAAAATAGCTTGCCAGTTTGTATCGTTTGATAATTTAGCATTTGCTACTTCTTTTCCATCTGCTAAGATTCTAACTGTTATTTCATCTGAACGAATGCCATCGTTATTATTATCATCGTCCCAAGTCTTTGAAATTTTATAAGTCACTGTTTCTGGAGTATGTGTATTTTTAATAGTGAAGTCTTTTATTTCACCAACATAGCCATCTACAGATACTTCTTCTAGAGAATAACTTATTTCTTGACCATTTTCATAAGCTGGTAGGTCTTCGAAGATAAAGTTCCAGTTGTCTTCTTTGCTAACTTCTTTTTCTGTTACGATTGTTGTTTCTTTGTTCACTGTCTTTTTCAATAGAATTGTTATGCTGTCTGGACGAATACCGTCTTGGTCATCATTATCTTCCCAAGTTTTAACTCCAGTAATAGAAATCGTTTTTGGTGTATGAATATTTTTGATATTGATACCATCATATTCACTACTATAACCTTCAACATCTTCTTCTGTAATGCTATATTGAATGATGTTTCCATTATGGTATTTGTCTAAATTATCAAATTGATATGACCATATTCCTTGATCATTTGCTGTTACTGTTAATGGACTAGAAGTATAAACAACTTCATCGCCGTCTTTTCCAGTTAATGTTACGGTAATTTTATCTGGGCGGATGCCATCTTGATTGTTGTTATCATCCCATGTTTTTGTTCCTGATAGTACTATTTTTTCATTATCTTTGACGTTGATAATAATGAATCTATTATCTTTATCATAAGTTGTTTCATATCCATCAACACTATCTTCTGTTACCGTGTAATAAATTTCTTGTCCATTTTGATATTTTGGTAAGTTTTCGAATTGATATTTCCAATTACTTTGATTACTTGCAGTTGTTGTAGCAACTTCTTTTCCATCAGCATATAAACGTATAGTTATGCTTTCAGGACGCATTCTATCATTGTCATTATTATCTTTCCAAATTTTCTCACCAGTAATAGTTAGAGTAACTGGTTCATAAGAATTTGTGATGGTAAAGCCATCTTTACTATTTCCTGTAATAACACCTTGATATTTATTTACTGCAGTTTCTGTTACTTCATATTCAATTTTTTGACCCTTTTCATAAACTGCTAAATCTTCAAATTGATAAGTCCAGTTATTATTTTCTGATAATGTAGTTGTCTTTTGTACTTTACCATTTGCTACTAAACTAACTTCAATTGTTGTTGGTCTAATACCATCTTGATTTTCTTTATCATCCCATACTTTTGTAACTTTTACTTTTGTCGTTTCTGGAATATGTGAATTGGTAATATTGTAACCATCTGTTGTCGTTTCATAACCAGTTGGTATTTCTTCTTCTTTTACTGTATAGGTAATTTTATAAGCTTCTTCATTTTCGTGTCCTTTTTGATAGACATATAAATTATCAAAGCGATAGGTCCAATTTGCATCGGTAGTTGTTTCATCTATTTTTATACCATCGGCATATAAACCTATACGAACACTATCAGGTCTAATTCCATCTTGGTTATCATTATCCATCCAGATTTTATTACCTACTATATTGGTAATAGAACGTTTGTTAATAAGTAGTGTTACTGTTGAAGTGTTACTATATACAAAGTTTGTTTCTTCATAATTTGTAATTGTTGTCTTAATGTGATAGTTGAAAGTAACCTCTCCTTCTACATCTTTATTTGATACGAAAGTGAAAGTACCATCTTCATTCATTGTTAGAATTCCTTGAGTAATACCATCTTTTGTAATGGTATAAGTTCCATCTTGATTCTTTCTAACATTTTCTGTTTCTTCAATGACAATTTCATCTTTGATGGTTGTATTTGGTTTGTCTTGTTTAATGATTTTATTGATGTCATTTGTTAAAATTGAACTTCCTGTAATGGTTGCTTCACTATATCCTATATAACTTGGATTTTCTAGATAATGATCAGCTTTTGTAATCGCTGGTATTTCAACTGTTGGTTTTTCAAAATCTAGAGTTAATTTTGTCTTATCATAGTATGGATTGTCTTTTGCAACCGTTGTTTTTAATTGTGCACTTTCATTTGTTGCCATGCTTCCATGATAATCATCTTCTGCTCTTACAATATAAGATAGTTTATAAATTGTATCTGCTTCAATATTTCCAACTTTCCATGTTAATAGTGTTGAACCATCTTTTTGTTCTGTTACTTTGATATTTTTTGCTTGTAGTTGTTGTTTAGATTCTTCTGTTAACTTGAATTCTTTTGGTATGATATCTGTTACAGTACTATTTTTACCAATAATAACAGCAGTTTCTTCTTTGATTTCAGCAAATCTTTCTTGTAATTCTTTTCCAGTTAGTGCACTGTAATTTTTATATAATGGATTTTCATGTTCTGGATTGATTTTAGCAAGTGTGTCGACTGCATCTGAATGATCTCCAAATACAATTGTGTACACATCAGCTATATCATGTGTTTTTTTCAATGCATCTAATTGTTCTTTTGCTGCCTCACTTGGTCGTTTATGTGGACAAATGTTTTCACCCCAAACTTCATCAGCATAATCATCTGATTTTCCTGTACCACACAATCTGGTTCTAGTATTAAACCGGTCTTGATAAGTATAAGTAAAGAATGTTGGAATACCATCTGTTAAAATGATAACTACTTGCTTAGCATCTGCTCTTTTTCCGTTTGTTAGGATTTCATTAGCTTTAGCAATGGCTGCTTGTAGATTAGTTCCTCCAGTATCAGATGATGGGCTATCAATAATATTATTAACGAAGTTTTTAACTGTTGTTTTATTTGTTGTCATATTTTGAGTGTTAATCACTTCTGTACCGAATTCTACTAATCCCATTTTGACAGGGCTATCACCAGTCATTAGAGAATCGATGAAATCTGATGCTGCTTTTTTCGCAGCTTCCATTCTATTTTCATCCATACTGTTTGAACTATCAAAAACTAAAACAATATCTAATTTACCATGATGGGTTTGACTTGTTTTGTATGGATTTGCATTAATTGATAAATCTACCTTAGCATAACGACCATATTCTAAGTTAGTTTTATCAGCTGTTTCATATATTTTTGTAGCTTTTTTTGTCAACTCGATTTTACCTGATTCATCTTGTGCATTTCCGGTTATCGTCAAGCCAATGATACCAAAAAGTACAAAAAGCCATGAAAACAAATTCTTCTTTTTTGATATTTGTCTCATAAATATCTCCTCTCATCCTTATTCACTTCTAGAGCATAAATACCCTAGAGTTATCTCACTATACTAATTTATTGCTTCTTAGTTGTCAATCACTTTTTTTGTTTTGAGACTATTTTTTTATTGAAAATTCAAAAATTCCCTTCTTTAGCGGTTCATTTTTCTTTTTTCTATTACTATTATGTATCTTTTTACAAAAAAAGAAAGATTTATCCATCTTCTTATTTCGACAAATTTCTTAAAAAAGAAGCCTTTTAAAAGGGCTCCTTTGTTTATTTATTTTTTTTCGCATCTAATTTTTTACGTTCTTCTGTATTTAATACTTTTTTACGTAAGCGAATAAAGTGTGGTGTCACTTCTACTAATTCATCAGAATTAATGTAATCTAGGGCATATTCTAGAGTGATTGGTCTTGGTCGTTTTAGAACAACAGTATGATCTGATCCTGCAGCACGCATATTGGTTAATTGTTTTCCTTTTACTACGTTAATGGCTAAATCATTATCACGATTACACTCACCAATGATCATTCCTTCATATACTTCAGTACCTGGTTCAATGAACATTGTACCTCTATCTTCTAAGTTTCCAATAGAATATGCTGTTGCATTACCATGTTCTACGGATACTAGTACTCCAAGTTTTCTTTCTCCAATATCCACATTTTCATAAGGACGATATTCACTAAAGGTGTGATTGATAATACCATAACCTTTTGTCATCGTCATAAAGTCTGTCATAAATCCAATAAGTCCACGAGATGGAATTTGGTAGTTTAGGCGAACTTGATTTTCAAAATTAGTCATACTCTCCATCATTGCACCACGTAAGCCCAATTGTTCGATAATGGTTCCTACACAGTCTTCTGGAACTTCAATTTGTAACTCTTCCCATGGTTCATATTTTGCACCATCAATTTCTTTAATGATAACTTTTGGCTTTGATACTTCTAATTCAAACCCTTCACGACGCATATTTTCTATTAGGATACCTAAATGTAATTCTCCACGACCAGACACTAAAAAGCTTTCATTAGTACTTGGTTGTACTTTTAAGCTGACATCTTTTTGGGTTTCTTTGATAAGACGTTCTTCTATTTTTCTGGCAGTTAAAATTTTTCCATCACGACCTACAAAAGGACTAGAATTTGTTCCAAATGTCATTTGAAGGGTTGGTTCATCAATATGTAATACTGGTAATGGAAGTGCATGTGTCGTATCACAGATAGTTTCTCCTACTGAAATATCAGCAAGACCAGCGATAGCAATAATATCTCCTGCTTCTGCTTGTTCGATTTCTACACGGTTATACCCATAAAAACCAAATAATTTTTGAATTCGGAAACTTTTGGTTGTACCATCTAGACGTAAACAATTGACCATTTGACCTGTTTTTATTTGACCATTATGAACACGACCAATTCCAATTCTTCCAACAAATTCATTATAATCTAATAAAGCAGGTTGAAATTGTAGTGGAGCTTCATTATCTCCTGTTGGGGCTGGAATTTCAGAAATAATTAAGTCAAGTAAAGGTGCAAATCCTGGTTGTTGGGTTGTTAAATCATCGCTTAAACTACAAGTTTCATTTAAAGCACTAGCATAAATTACTGGAAATTCTAATTGTTGTTCATCTGCTCCTAATTCAATAAATAAATCTAACACTTCATCTACTACTGCTTTACATCTAGCACTTGGTTTATCTACTTTATTAATCACAACAATCGGTTTTACTTTGGCTTCTAAGGCTTTCTTTAAAACAAATCTTGTTTGAGGCATTGCCCCTTCATAAGCATCAACTACTAGTAATACACCATCTACCATATTCATAATACGTTCTACTTCCCCGCCAAAATCAGCGTGTCCTGGGGTATCTAGGATATTAATACGGTAGCCATTGTAATCTAGGGCTGTTGTTTTGGCAAGAATCGTAATACCACGTTCTTTTTCTATGGCATTGGAATCCATTGATACATTACTAACATCTTCATTATCACGAAACATACCAGATGTTTTTAAAATACCATCTACTAATGTTGTTTTCCCATGATCGACATGTGCAATAATTGCTATATTTCTTTTTTTCATACATCTCACACTCCATTTAAAATACGTTCATCATTGTAACACAAATTTTAAGAAAAGAAAAGACTTATGTGAAAAGACATGCTAGGAAATGTTGCTTTTTAATTATTTAGACGTTTTTTTCTTTTCTACTTTTTCTTTTTGATACAAAATATCAATATCTACATCTGTCTTTATTCCATCTATTTTGCCATCTTGACATAATTGCCACATGACATAATCAGCATCATAATCTGTTTGCTTCGTATAATGAGCTAACCAAATATTAGCACTTTGATATTTCCAGATTGCTTTTAAATAATTTTTACTACCATATAGCATTGCTTCATAACCATGTTGTTTGATGGTATCTAGAAAAGCATTTGCCACTTGATTTAAGCCGAATAAACTTAATTCCATTTCATTAAATGATTGATAACACTCCCAATCAAAAGCAACTGGTAAAGATATATTGTATTTTTTGATTTGTTTTATGACCCATTTGGCTTGCTTTTGAGCTTCTTCTTCACTATTAGCATAAGAATAAAAATAAATTCCTACTTTCAAGCCTTCTTTGGTGGCATTTTCTATATTTTTTTTAAAGTAGCTATCTAGGATGTATTCTCCTTCTACTCCTTTTTGAGCACCAACTCTTATCATGACAAATTCAGCACCTGCTGCTTTTACTTTTTTAAAATCTATTTCTTCTTGCCATTTTGAAACATCAATTCCAATGCTTGTGTTGTCGCTCTTATAATTTGTTAAGACGTCTTTAAAGGCAGTGTTGGTAGCGGTCGTTGTTTTGGTAGTTGTTTTTTTAGGTTCATACACATAAAGAGTAAAATCTACTTTTTGCGTGTTATTACTGTTATCTGTTGCAACATAGGTTAGACGATAGTTACCTGCTTTGTTAAGATCATAGTCACCTTCAATTTTACATTCTGGTTTTTTATCATAATTATCTGCACATAAAATGGTCGATGCTAAGTCGATTTTACTTCCTACTTTTACACTATAACTATTTGATAACCAAACCAGTGGTTCTTCTGTATCTTTTATTTGGATGGTAAAAGTTCCTTTTCTTGTTCTTTTATCTTTCTTGTGATAGAAAAATGTAATTTCTTTTTCCCCTGTTGTCTTGGTATCAATTACTTTATTGTCGTTGATTTTTCCATCTAGCAATTCAATTAAATCGCTAATTTTTATATTGCTATATACTTCTATTTCTTTTTGCTTAATGCGATAGCTTGTATTATCTTCAATAATTTTGTTATTTTCATAGATAGTGATTCCAAGTATTCCGGCGATAATAATGGTAATGGTAATAATAATAATTTTCTTTTTGTCCTTTTTCATGTTAACTCCTTTTTCTTATTGTGACACATATTACTATTTTTCTCAAGATAAGAGTTTTGGCAAAAAAAATGGCTAGGATTTAGCCATTTCTTGATAATCTTTTATCATCTTTTGATATTTTTTCGTTAATTCTTGTTTCATTTCTTTGGTAAAATAATCAATTGGTTCAAAGGCTAAGGATGTATCTTTACTGATAATTTTCCCTGCTTTGATAAAATAAAGACCTGGTACTAGCAATTGTTCTTGATCTAGTGTTTGTGCTAGTGCATCATTTTCTTTATTTTTGGTTGATTGTTTTGGATTGTAATAAGCAATAGAAAGTTTTTCTGTTTTAGAAAGTTCTGTCAAAATCATAACGATTTGTTTGGCAGCATCACTTTCTGGATAACCTATGTATAAAATTCCTTCTTCTTTTAGTAACTGGTTTGTTTTTTCTAAAGTTACATAGTAAAAAGGATTGTTTTTTGAAATTGTGTATTCAATTGCTACTTTTTCCGCATCAGTTATTTTTTCTACTTTCTTAGCCTTACATCCAGTTATGATTGAGATAGTGATTGTGATACTAAAGAATAAAGTGAGATATTTCTTCATATTATTGTGCAGCATTGATTTGATTCATTACTTCGCTTGCAAAATCTTCTTGTTTTTTCTCAATACCTTCTCCTACAGCATAACGGATCATAGAGATTAATTCTCCACCATTGTTTTTAACATAGTTTCCTACAGTCATGCTAGAGTCTTTGATAAATTCTTGTTCTTCTAAGCAGATTTCTTTATAGAATTTGTTTAATCTACCAGTTACCATTTTTTCAGCAATATCCGCTGGTTTTCCTTCATTCATTACTTGTTCTTTGATTACTGTGCTTTCACGTTCTACCATATCAGCTGGTACATCTTGTCTTTTAATGCATACTGGAGCCATTGCTGCAACGTGCATTGCTACTTCTTTGGCTACTTCTTCATTTGTATTTGCTAATACAACTAAAGCACCAATTTTTCCTCCTAAGTGAAGATAACTTCCAAACACTTCATTATCTTGTTTGGTTACAAGTGTATGACGACGGAATGATAATTTTTCTCCAATTTTAGCAGTTAGAGCTACTAATTTTTGTTCTATTGTTTCCCCATTATCATTAAAATTCATTACTTCTTCGCTTGTTTTTAAGTCATTATTTAAAATGATATCTGTTAAATAAGCTACAAAGTTTGTAAATTCTTCATTTTTAGCAACAAAGTCAGTTTCTGAGTTAACTTCTAGTATTACTGCTTTGTTTTCTTTTGCCTTAATAGAACACAATCCTTCTGCTGCAATTCTACTTTCTTTTTTGGCAGCTTTGGAAATTCCTTTTTCTCTTAACCAATCAATGGCTTTTTCCATATTTCCTTCTGTTGCCTCTAATGCTTTTTTACAATCAAGCATTCCAGCTCCTGTACGATCTCTTAATTCTTTTACGTCACTTGCTTTAAACATTGTTTATCATCCTTTCTTTCATAAAAGGGGGCTTTGTTGGCCCCTTATCTATTTATTATAAATTTATTTTTCTAAAGCTTCAATAAGATCTGCTTTTTTCATTGTTGAATAACCTTTAATGCCTGCTTCTTTCGCTTTTGCTTTTAAATCTTGTAGAGTTAGATTTTCTAAATCTTCTTTTTCTTCTTGTTTTGGTTGCTCTTTTTCAACTTCTTTTACTGGTGCTTGTTTTACTTCTTTGGTTTTTACTTCTTGTTTCTTTGGTTCTTTATTTTTATCTTCTTCACTGATGTAATCAACTACTTCATTGCCATTTGCTTCAGCAATAGCATTAGTTAAAACGCCAATTAAAAGTTTTACAGCTCTTACAGCATCATCATTACCAGGAATGACATAATCTACCATATCTGGATCGCAGTTCGTATCGACAACACCAAATACTGGAATACCTAAAATTCTTGCTTCTTTAATTGCAATTTCTTCTTTTTTAGGATCAACAATTACCAATGCATTTGGCATTTTTTTCATATCACGAATACCACGTAGGTTTTTATTTAGTTTATCATATTCTTTTTTGATTTGAATAACTTCTTTCTTTGGTAATAAATCAAATGTTCCATCTGCTTCCATCTTTTCGATTTCTTCCATACGACGAATTCTTGATTTAATAGTCTTGAAGTTTGTTAAGGTTCCACCTAACCATCTTTCATTTACAAAGTACATATTGGTACGAGTTGCATTTTCTTCTGCTGCTTCTTGGGCTTGTTTTTTTGTTCCGACAAATAGAACTTTTCCACCATCTTCAGCAATTTTTTTCATAGCAACATAAGCTTTTTCTAGGCATTCTGCTGTCTTTTTTAGGTCAATGATATAAATATCATCTCTTGTAGTGTAGATGTATTCCTTCATTTTAGGATTCCATCTTCTTTTTTGGTGTCCGAAATGTACACCTGCTTCTAGTAAATAATTCATTGATACAACTGTCATATTTTTATTAATCTCCTTTTCGTTTGTTCTTCTATTTTGTTCTAAAAATCATCACCTATTGGCACTTGATGGTTCAATTCCAAAATATGTTTATTTTTCTAAAGCTTCAATTAAATCAGCTTTTTTTAATCCTGTTACAGCAATTCCTTTTGCTTTTGCTGCTTCTTTTAATTCTGCTACTGTCATTTTTGTATAATCTGTTTCTTTATTTTCTTCTTTTGTTGCAGTAGCTTTTGGTGCTTCTTTTGCTTTCTTTGTTGTTGCAACTGTTACTTCGTTTGTTGCTTTTACTTCTTCTTTTTTGATTTTTCCTGCTTTTCCTTGTTTTGCTACTTCTACTAATTGTGCGAAAGCTTTTTCATCATTGATTGCGATTTCACTTAACATTTTACGGTTTACTTCTACACCTGCTTTGTTTAATCCTTCAATAAAACGAGAATAACTAATTCCATTTTGACGGCATGCTGCATTAATTCTTGTAATCCATAATTTTCTGAATTCTCTTTTCTTTTGTTTACGATCACGGAATGCATATTGTCCAGAATGCATTAATTGTTCTTTTGCAGTTTTATATAATCTATGTTTGCTTCCAAAATATCCTTTTGCTTGTTTTAATACTTTTTTATGACGTGCTTTTGTTGTTGCACCATTTTTTACTCTTGCCATGATTTTTCCTCCTTCTTTTTCACCATGATTAAATCAAATTCTTTAAACGATTTTGATCTGCTTTTGATAAATTTGATCCTTTTCTGTTTTTACGGTTTAATTTTGTTGGTTTGTATCCGGTATTATGGCGACTTCCTGGACGACCAATTTTGATACTTCCACCTTTTCTTACTTTTAATACTTTCTTTGTTCCTTTATGTGTTTTGATTTTTGGCATAATTTCCTCCTACTTATTTTTTTTAGGTATTAATAACATCGTCATTGTTCTACCTTCTAGTTTTGGTTTTTGTTCTATTTCTGCACAATCACTTGTTCTATTTGCAAAACGTTCTAGTACTTCTTTACCCAATTCTGTATGAGCCATTTGTCTTCCTTTGAAGCGAATGGTCAATTTTACTTTATCTCCTTTTTCAAGATATTTCATTGCGTTGCGTAGTTTTGTTTCAAAATCACCTACATCAATAACAGGTGAAAGACGAAACTCTTTTAATTCTGCTTGTGATGCTCTTTGTTTTTTTAGGGCATCTTTTTCTTTTTTCTGCCTTTCATAACGATATTTGTTATAATCCATCACTTTGCAAACTGGTGGATTTCCGTTTGGATTCATTAACACTAAATCTAGATTGGCATAGCTTGCTAGTGTTTTTGCATCTGTAATTGATTTGATCCCTACTTGTTCTCCATTGGGACCGATGACCAAAACTTCTTTTGCTTTAATCTCATCATTGATTAGCAAATTATTTTTTTGATTTGCGATAACTCACACCTCCATCAATTAAAGAAAAGTGGACATAAAATATCCACTTTTTCACCATTTTCAACAAATTATTACAAATTGTCTATACTTGGCTTTTGACCTATCGCTACTTTTTCAGCTGATCAGGTGGATATTTTTATCGCTTTCCTTTTGTTAACTGCTATTAGTATATGCATTTCGATTGCATTTGTCAACTTTTTTTAGCATTTTTTCTATATTCATGCTTATTTTCGTTAAAATTTTATTTTTTCATTTAAATAGGTTGTTAAATCTTTTAAAGCAATTGTTTCTTGTTCCATCGTATCACGATTTCTAATGGTTACTGTTTCTTTTTCAATAGTATCATTATCAATGGTTACACAATAAGGTGTTCCAATGGCATCTTGACGACGATAACGTTTTCCAATACTTCCTGCTTCATCATAACCTGTAGAAAACTCTTTGGCAAGATTTTGATAAATTTCCTGAGCTTTATCGGCATGATATTTTTTAACAAGTGGTAAGACAGTTACTTTGTAAGGTGCTAAATATGGATGTAAATGTAACACTTCACGAGTTTGGCTGTCTTGTAAAGTTTCTTCTTCATAAGCATCACACAATATCGTCAAAAAGGCTCTTTCTACTCCTACACTTGGTTCAATTACATAGGGAATGTATTTTTCGTTGGTTTCTGGATCTAGATAGGTTTGTGATACACCAGATACTTCTTGATGACGAGTTAAATCATAATCTGTTCTTGAAGCAATTCCCCACAATTCTCCCCAACCAAATGGAAATTTATATTCAATATCTGTTGTTGCATTGCTATAAAATGATAATTCTTCTTTTGAATGATCACGCAAACGTAATTTTTCTTTATGAATACCAAGATCTAGTAAAAATTGATAACAGCGATTTTTATAGTATTGATGCCATTCTAATTCTGTATGTGGCTTGCAGAAAAATTCTAATTCCATTTGTTCAAATTCGCGTACTCTAAAAATAAAATTACCTGGTGTTATTTCATTTCTAAAACTTTTCCCTACTTGACCGATACCAAACGGAACTTTTAAGCGCATACTTCTTTGAACATTTAAAAAATTAACAAAAATTCCTTGTGCCGTTTCTGGACGTAAATAAATTGTACTTTTAGCATCTTCTGTTACTCCTTGGAACGTTTTAAACATTAGATTAAATTCACGAATGTCTGTATAGTCTAATGCTCCACAATTTGGACAGGTTAGATGATGTTCTTTAATATAATTCATCAATTCTTCATGACTCATTCCACCAGCATCTTCTACACCTGATGCTTCTACAATTTTATCAGCACGATGCCTTGTTTTGCATTTTTTACAATCAATTAAAGGATCAGAAAACGTTGCTAAATGTCCACTTGCTTCCCATGTTTTTGGATTCATTAAAATAGCACTGTCTAATCCAACATTATTTTTATCTTCTTGGATAAATTTCTTCGTCCAAGCATTTTTGATATTGTTTTTTAATAAAACTCCTAATGGTCCAAAATCCCAAGTGTTAGCTAATCCTCCATATATTTCACTACCTTGAAAAATATATCCATATTGTTTACAAAAAGCAACTAACTTTTCCATTGTTAGTGTGTCCATTACTTTTTCACCTTACTTTCTTTTTCTTCATAAGTAGATAATTGTTCTACTAATTGTTCTTCCGTTGTTATTTCATGACAATTTATCAATACTTGTGGACTGATAAAGCCATCTTTTATTTTTGTTTTCATATCTTCTAATAATAAATCATAGCTATGATCTGCATTATAGATAAAGATAGGTTTTGCTTTTTCGTTTTCAATATTAGCATCTAGCATTGCATATAATTCTGCAATTGTTCCAATGCCTCCTGGTAAAAATAATAATACATCACTATCTTCATAAATTCTTTGTGTTCTTTCAAAAACATTTTCTGTTTCCACTTTGTATGATGCAATACTTTTTTCTAAATCCCTACTATCTTTTAATCCAATGATTTCAGCTGCTGCACCATTTTCTGATAATAGTTCTTGTGCAGTATATAACATTCCTGTACTACCAGCACCCATCACATAATCATAATTTTTATTTTCTACGAGTGTTTGAATAATGGAACTTATCAAAATTCTACTTTCTAGATTAGCATTATTATTACTACTCATCAATAGTCCGATTGTTAATCTTTGCATTTTACTCCTCTTTTCCAGATTTAATTATACTGATTTTTCTTTCTTTTGCCAATCAAAAAGTTTGTAAAGTGCGATTTATTTTGTTAAACTTCGACATATTTTGCTAATTTTTTTAGCATTTTGTCATCTTTTAGATAAATACCAGTATAACGTTCATAATAGTCTTTTAGGAATGTATCTATTTCTTTTGTGATTTCTTCTTTGACTTTTATTTTTGTTATTTTAGCTATATCTACATGGTAATACATTCTAATTAGTTGAATTGTCTGTTCTTGGTAATATCCTTCATTTTGATAACAATCTTTGCAAATAAAACCTCCGGCTGTTGGACTTAGGCTGATAATATTTGATGTGGTTCCACAATTTGCACAACTATCTAATATTGGAGCAACTCCAAGATCTTCTAAGTATTTTAATTTTACGATTTGAAGGATGGTTATTGGAGATAGGCCAAGTGCTATTTTTTCTAAGGCTGTAGTTGCTAAAGATAAAATTTCTTTACTTTCTGTTTGCTTTACTACTTGCGCCGTTAAATCCAATATTACACTACTATAAACCATTGATTCTAAATCCATTAAGATTTGATGATAATCATCGATGAGATCAATACTAATTAAAGTAGAAAGGCCATTTTCTTTATAGTAGAAATGAAATGTTCCATATATCATTTTTCTTGATGTGGCCCTTAGCTTACTTTTCATATTGCGGCAGCCTTTTGATAAGATTCCAATCAGACCATATTCTAAAGTTAATACATTTAATATTTTACTAGAATCACGATAATTTGTCTCACTTAGTATCAATCCCTTGACATCCACTATCTTCATTCTTATCACTTTTCCTTATTTGATTTGCTAATAAAAAATAATTAATTTTTCCTGTTTTTTGAAATAATTCCCATACTATTTTTTCCATTTTTATCACCTATTATTATCGTGATAAATTTTATTATTTTTTATTCATCTTCTTTTAAACCTAGTTCTAGTAAATATTTTTCTTGATCACGCCAATTTTGCAATGTTTTTACGTGTGTTTCTAGAAAAACTTTTTTGTCTAAAAAGGCTTCCATATCTATTCTTGCTAGTGTACCAATTTTTTTTAACATTTGTCCATTTTTTCCAATTAGTATTTTCTTTAGATTATCTCTATCTACTACTAGCAAAACTTGAATATGAACTAAATTTTCTTCTTCTTCAAAATTTTCAACATAACAGGTAATGGCATGAGGTACTTCTTCTTTGGTTAGTTGCATTGCCTTTTCGCGAACGAACTCTGCCATAATAAATTTGGTTGAAACATTTGTCAATTCATCTTCCGAAAAAATGGCTGGTTGCTCTTCTAAGTATTGTTTTAGTGTTTTTAAAAGTTCTTCTTTTCCTGTTTTTTTTAAGGCAGATATTGGAATGATTTCAGCAAACGGATATAGATCTTTGGCTTCATTTAAAATTTTCATTACTTGTTCTTTGGATAATTGATCAATTTTATTTAATAGTAAAAAAACTGGTACATCTGCTTCTTTCGTGGCTTCTATTTTTTCTAAAACAAACTGATCCCCACGTCCAATTCCACTTTTGGCATCTACTAATAGTAAAATCACATCAGCATTATCAATATTATGGTAAGCTTTTCGGTTTAATAAGTTTCCAAGTTTATGGGTTGGTTTATGAATACCAGGTGTATCTATAAAAACAATTTGAGCATCATCATCTTGATAAATACCATTGATAATATTTCTTGTGGTTCCAGCTTTATCGGTCGTAATGGCTAATTTAGTATTTAGTAAGGTATTTAGTAAGGTGCTTTTTCCAACGTTTGGTCTTCCCATAATGGCAACGCTTCCACATTTCATATTTTCATCCTCCTTTTAAAGCCATCCTTTTATTTTTGGTATAAAGATTAATAGTGTTATTAAAAAAGAGATAATACACAAAACAAATTCTGCTGCTGATGCGGTATCTTTTGCAGCTTTTGCTAAAGGATGGAATTTATCTGTTAGTAAGTCTGTTACATTTTCTATTGCTGTATTCAATAGTTCTATTGTACAACCCAAACCAATAATAGCAATTACAATCATCCATTCTATTCTACTGATTTTACAGATAATACTTACAATTATTAGAAGAATAGATGCTAGTAGTTGCAAAGTCATACTTTGTTCATTTTTATAGGCAATGATTAAGCCAGATATAGAGTTTTTGACACTGTTAAAAATTCTTTTTAAACCAAATGGCTTTTTCTTATCTTGTGATTCCATACTGTGCTAAAACCTCCTCTTGCTTAGAGAACATTATCTTTTCTTCTTCTTTCGTTTGATGATCGTAGCCTAGTAAATGATAAAAACCATGAATTGCTAAAAAACAAATTTCTCTTTCTAAACTGTGTTCATATAACTTTGCTTGTTCTTTGGCTTTTTCAATACTAATATAAATATCTCCTAATACTCTTTTATTGGTTGGTAATATGCAGCGTTTATCATCTTCTAAAGCAAAAGTAATTACATCTGTTGGACGATCAATATGACGATACTGTTTATTTAAGGTATGGATATATTCGTTATCTACAATAATAATATTGCATTCTACATGATCTAATTTTTCGTGTTTCATACCACCTTTGATTACTTTTTTAATACTATTTTCATAAAAATTTGGTTCCGCTGTTTCATTATAAATACCTATTTTATTCATTTCTTCACCTGCTTTGTTTCATATTATAGCACGAATTATAATCATTCGTAAATTGCTTATAGTATTAGAGTTTTAGAGTAACGTTAGTAATCCTACTAGTAGGATCAAAGAAATTAAGTTCAAAAACCATTGTGCCTTAAATAACTTTGGACAGATATTTCCAATTTGCAATAGTAAGGTATATAAGTAATGCCCTAATACGCCTCCTAAAACATTTAACATGATATCATCAATATCAAACACTCTTCCAATCATCAATTGTGTCATTTCAATGGTAAAAGAAGCTATGATTGTTAAAAGAAAAATCGGCCATGTTCTATCTTCTTCTAAGTAATAACTTGTAAAAAAACCATAAGGTAAAAATAGTAAAACATTTCCTAATACATTTTTAAAAAATAAGCGACTACCAAAATCATAGCGAAATATCTCTTTAAAAGGAATTAAATTATTTCCACCACTATAACTATTATCTTGGAAAGTAACAACTTGGAATAAACATAATATATAGATTAAAAAAGATAACATCACAAGCTCTTTGTATAGACAAATCGTTTTTTTGTTTTTTATAATATCAGCAATTCGTAATGTAATTGCTACAACAACAGAAATTACTACCATTGGTAAACTAAAGGAAAAAACATTACCAATTGTTTTTCCAAGACTTGAAAACATGTTACAATCACCTCTTATTGTTCACTTTGGTTTAACTCTTCTTTTTGAATGTCACGATAATCTGTAATATCCTCTTTCACTTTAAAAAATAAATCTACCTTTATTGTAGCAGTACTTTGCTCTTTTTTCAAAACTTTTTCGGAAATGATTTCAATTGAAGAACCTAATTTATTTTTTAACTTTTCAATTGCTAAAGCAGAAACTTTTTGTAATGATTTATCTTTACTATAATTTACGCTAGAAATAGTTACTTCTTCTTTTTTTGTTATATTGATCTGAAATGGTAAAAGCCAATGTTTCCATAGTACTTTTTTAGTATTATGTTCATGTTTATATGGAAAAAAGTCATTTAAAGCAATATCATTTGTTAAAAAAGCCAATTCAAGTACTCGCTTACTTTTACCTGTTCTTTTTTCTTTTTTGAATGTTTTAGGTAAATTCATACTAACTTTATACCATATTTCAGCATAAACTTTTCCTTTTGCTGCAACGCTTGCAGTTATTTTATCTTTATTTTTAATAATACCACTAATTAAAATATCCCCTTTTTGAACATATTGATTTTTTTTCGTAACAACTTCTCCTGTTGAAGACTTTATTTCTACTATCATTCCTGATTTTTTGGCGACAAGATGTCTAGGAGATGATGTTGGTTGTTGATGTTGTTCTACCCTTTTAATTAATTTTACTTGATAGTATGTACCAATTTCTTCGATTTCTAACCACTCTAATTGTTTTTTTTCTTTTTCTAATATTTGTTTTCTAATTTTTTCCTTTTGTTGATAAGTGACCTTTAAATGATATTTAGAAATTCCTAATTCTTTCAGATCTTCTAGAATTTGTTGACGTAGATGTTGATCAGTTTCTATTACATCTACTTTAAATATGATATTTGATAAGAAAATCAATAAAAAAAAGCCACAGAAAAGGAATATAAGAAATAATTTTTTTGTTTTTAATTGATATAGAATATAAGCTAGTCCTTTTCTTTTGATGATGGTTATTTGATAACTTGTTTTTAATTTCCTTATTTTTTCATAATCTTCTTCTAATACTTCAAGAATTATTTCATTCTTTGTTTGGGATATTTTCTTGAAATAAATATGTAAATGAATTAATAAACTTACAAAATAATCAGATCGTTTTCCCTTTATTTTTAAAACATAACTACTCATTTTTCACTTCTAAACTCACAAGAGTTCCTTCTAATAAAATTTCTTGTTCTAATAATTGATCAAGGGAAAAATTTCTTCCAAGTAATATTATTTTGTAATTTGGTGCTTTAATCATGATTTTATCAGGTTCTAATGATATTATTTTTTGATAGTTAATAACATGAATTTTATTACTGTAAATATCTATGTGAAATTCTTTATCTTCTATATAATTTCTAATTTGTTGAAAAGCTTGCATTTCGCATCACCTAATGTACTTTATGTTACATAAATAAAAAAAAGAAACTAATTTCTTAGTCTCTATTACTTTTATGTTGTTTACGTTCATTTTTACGAGCGTTTTTGATAGCCTCTTTCTTAGCTTTTCTACGACGAACGCCTGGTTTATCATAAGCGTCATGTTTTTTTGCTTCTGAAGGGACACCATTTCTTGCAAGCTTTTGTTTATATTTTTTAATAGCAAAGTCTAAGTTACCATTTTTTACTTGCACTTGTGTCATACAGTTATCCCTCCCTTCGTTTTTTTCTACAAATGATTATAACACCTTGCTATAGAAAAAAACAACAAAATTTTACGTTTTTTTTCATTTTTTGTTACTTTTTTTAGAAAATGATAGCAAAAAACTGCCCTAAAGCCTGTCCTAATACATAAATTCCTATTAAAAAGATGAAATAAAGTGGTATTTTTATGATTCTTTTTATTCTATCGGACATAATTTATCACTTTCTATTCTTCTTAGACCAGAACCTACTCTTTCGCCTGCTTCTGCTAGTAATCGAAACAAAATATTTATCCCACTAAAAAAAGTACTTGTTAGTGTATATCCACCTTTTATATTTTTTAATTTTTCTTGATTGATCGTTTTCATTCTTCACCTCCACACGTTTTAGGATGTACATAGCCATTAATCGCACCGGCTAGGAAGACAACAAAAGCAATGATTGTCATTCCTATGGCTAAGGCGCTACCTCCTTTTATTTCTTGCAATTGTTCTTTTGGTAATTGTTTCATTCTTTCCTCCAATTTTCTAATAAAATGTCATAAAAAGTCTTTCTTTTCGTCAAAATAGAAATAGAAATTACTTCTTCATGGCAAATTTTTTTCGTTGTCTTTAATGTTATCCATTCATCTTCTTGATAAGAATATTCAATTTTTTTATTTTGATAATAGATAACTTGATTTTGTTGTAATGATTGTTTTTGCTTATTATCTAAATTTAATAGTAATGTCTTTTCATCTAAACAAACAGCAGTCAGTGGTTGATAGATCGGTAGTTTTTTCTGTAATTGACAATGTAGCAAAATTATTAAGAAAAGAAATATTACTGTTTTTTTATATAACTTCTTTTTTTTCATAGCAAATTCCTTTTTCAATTTCTATATATCTATCAAAAAGTTTGGGATGAATTCGATGTGAAATATAGATGATTATTTTATTTTTATTAAAGTTACAAAGTCTTTTAATAATTTTCCTTTCAGTTTTAATATCTACCATCGATAGACATTCATCTAAAATATAAAGTGGATAATCTTGATATAACCCCTGTGCTAATAGAAGGCGTTGCCTTTCTCCACTGCTAAACGTTGGACAATTTGTTTCTATGATACTTTCTAAAGTTAGATTTTTATTTTTCATCACTTCATCTAAAGTACAAATATAAATTATTTCATTTAATCTTTTTACATCTAATTTCCTATTTAATAAAATCATCTGTTGAATACTTCCCTTTAATAAGGCACCATTAGGATTCATATATCCAATCATCTTTCTTAAGGTATCTAAGTTATAGTAATTAATATTTCGATAATTGATTTTAATATAGCCATTTTCTAAAGCGTAATACCTTCCTAATAATTTTACTAACGTACTTTTACCACTTCCACTTTTACCATAAATACATACTTTTTGCTTTTCTCTTATCGTTAAATTACTGTTTTTTAAAACAATTTTATCAGCGTAAGAAAATGATACATTAATAAATTCAATACAATTTATTTTTTCTTCTTTTGGAAATGAAGGATGCATTAGTAATTTTTCTGGTTGACAAAGGAAAAACTCTTGTAGACGGTGATAGGATTCTTTATATAATTGGTACTCTAGATAGAAAAATAATAGACTGTTATTATTTTTAATGGTTGCAAGAAGTGCTGTTTCTAATAAAACAAAAGTAGAAAAAGATACATTTATTTTTTGGTGAATATATAAATACCCACTCATAATAATTAAGATAAGACACACTAATTTTTCCAATAAATGATATAATAATGAATAGTTTTGTTGATAAATTTCTAATCGTTTTGTATCTATTAATGTTTTTTTAAACTGCTTATATAATTGTTGTTGAATTAGTTTTTCAATATGTAATCCTTTTGTTCTATCAAACGTTTGAAACAATTCTGTTTCCAATTGATATTGTTGTTTTTTTGTCTGATATACTTTTTCATATTGCTTTCTTATTACTTTTTTCTCTATTTCTACTAAGAGAATGAATAAAGTTTGGCCAAGTAATAAAAATAGAAAAATAGCCTTTGATAAATAATAGAGATATATATTGAAAATAAACAGTAAACATATAACCATTAAAAAGTTAGTATAAACTTTCGCAATAAATTTACTCATCCATTCAATATCATCTAATAAAGATAAGATGTATCCTTGCTCTTGTAATTGATAATAAGCAACAGGAAGTGTTAAAAAATGATGATAGAATTTCTTTGTTAGTGTACTTTTGTATTCTTCATAAAAATAGGATTGATATTGATATAACAGTACTTGAGCAAAGAAATGTAGACATAGTAGCATTGTAAAAACAAATAATAATTTCCATAGATGATTCGTAATTGCTGGTAATAAAGCAATATTTAAAATAATTTTAAATTGAAACATTAAACAAAATTCTAATATGATTGTTACTATTATTAAGATTAGTAAGCATCCAAAAACTCCTTTATTTTGCTTTAGAAACTTCTTATTACAATTAGTAAGTGGTGAATAACAAACAATAGAATGTAGTGTAGATGTCGGTTGTAGTAATAAATAATAATTTGTCGTGATACTTTGAAATTTTTTAAGTGTTATCTTTTGATATCCAATTGCTGGATCCATTATTTTAATTTGATCATCCCCCACTTCTAAAATTACGACAAAATGATACAAAGCATCTTCTATTTTAATGTGAGCAATCGCTGGTAGTGATAGTGTTTTTATTTGTGCTAGTAAACATTCTACACCTGTTGCTTGAAATCCTAATTTTATTGCAGCTTGTTGTAAGCCATACATACTTACACCGTTTTTTTGGAATTTACTTTCTTGATAAAGCCAACTTCTTGGTACTTCCTTATCATAGTAACGTATTAATGCTAATAAACAAGCAATACCACAATCTGTTTTTGTTTCCTGTTTTACAATAGGAACTGTTTTCAAATTAACACCTCCTACTATATTTTTAGAAAGAAACAAAAAATTGGTCTTGCAAATGCAATTATCACTTATTTTGACAAATATCCAATAAATATAACTCCTGTAATACAATGAAGCTAGGTGGTAAAGAACATGAAGTACAATAAAATCAAAGATCTACGTGAAGATCATGACTTAACTCAAAGCCAAGTTGCTATGATGCTAGGTGTTAATCGTTCTACATATACAATGTGGGAATTAGGAGATGTTAATTTTCCAATCGAGAAACTAATTATGTTAGCAAAAATTTTTCATACTAATTTGGAGTATATGCTTGGTATTAGTCAAGATAAGCAGGCT
Source organism: uncultured Bacilli bacterium (assembly GCA_934149515.1). GTDB lineage: Bacteria > Bacillota_I > Bacilli_A > RF39 > UBA660 > Onthousia. Next base: position 2,609 of record CAKPFD010000011.1, on the reverse strand, counting down.
ATTTTCTATCCAGATGAGATTGATGTTGCGTTTGTTGGAAGAAATTTAAAACAACAAAGAATTAAGTTGAATAAAACACAAAAAGAATTTGCAATTACAATGTGTGTACATCAATCCACTTATTCTTATTATGAAGATGGTAGAACTAGAATTCCAACGGATAGATTAATTCTATTAGTTGATGCTTATCCTATTTCTTTAAATGAATTATGTGGCGCTGTTCAATCTGTTTTGCTTTAAAGTTTATTATCATGATAAACTTTTTTTATTGTCTTATGTTATAATGGTCATGAGAAATATAGAAAGAATGATATTATGTTAGAAAACGAATTATTTATCCGTTGGGTAATTGGCGAAAAAATAGATAAAAAAAGTTATCATTACATTGTTCATAAAATGCAAGAATGTATTGATAATGGGCATCAATTAGAAACATTTGAATTTTACGATTCTTATTGTGATTTATATAAAAAATATGAAATTCATCCCCAGAAATGGCCAAGAGAATTGCAATTATTTTTAAGAGAAATTTATTATTTAAATTCTCTTGATGGAATTAATTATCAATTAAATAAATATCATCATGAACCAATTCAATATCGTGATACTGATGAAAATTTATTTGAAGCGATTTCCTATTTATTAGAACAATATTTTGATTTAGTTCATCAAAAACCAAAAGAAAAAGTTATTCTTGATAAAAAAATAACTGCATTAGAACGAGTTCATATATTAGTAAATCAAGTTCATATGGCACAGCAAGAAAGTAGCTATTTGGGATTTTGTTCTTTTTTAAATAAGCGAATGGATAATGGTAAAAAGATTGATTTATCTCTTCTTTTTCTTTATACAAATTATCAAAAATATGTTCCTTTTGAAAAGGAAGAATCTAGTGATATTTACTTATATTATATTTATCTTAGTAAACAACTAAATAATAATAAAATTTTATTTTCTAGCCATTTGGATTATATATTAGATGATCAACAATTAAGAAGTTTTTCTAATGTCCTTGCTAATAAATATGCTATTTTCACAAAATATCTACCAATCTCTTGTGATTTTGATACAAATAAACTTTTTTATTTCATTTATCAAGATCCATCTTTTTTTGATACATTTTATCAAAATTATACTGCTCATAATATGCTTTATCAAACATTTAGTGAACAAGTATTTCAACCTATTGTAGAAATTATTGAACAAGAAGCTGCTTCTATTAATGAAACTACTATTACCCCTTCTGTTTTGGAAAATTTTTTCCATTTTATTACTATCAAGCATCCAAAATGGAAATATAGAAATATTAAAATATTTGTTAGTCCTAATCATTATTCTACTATTTTATTTTATGAAAATTTATATTGTGAATTAACTTATCATCCAATCAAACGTTGTTTTGATAAGAAAGTGTATTCTTTTGTTGATAGAGATTATAATGCTACTTGTTCTAAGATAGAAACAGAGGAAGAAAGAAAATTTTATTTTTATTCTTTTATGATTGGAAATGGTACTTATCATAGTAGTATTTTATATAATGCTATTCCACAGGTGGTTTTAATTCTTGATGATATTATTAAAAATAAAGCGATGACATTAGAAGAAGTACAACAAAAATTATTAATTGATAACAATAAACTTAAGCGGCAATTAAAGGAAGAATTAGATAATCTATACAAAGCAAAAGAATTTAATAAAAAAGAATATCAAAGACATATCCATTCTTTGAATGAAATGGATGAGCAAAGAAAATTAGCAACAATTAAAACACTGGATAAAATTAATTTACGAATAAAATATATTGAAAAATCATTAAAGTAGTTTACTCTACTTTTTATCTTGAGTTTGACAGTAAAAGTGTGAAAAAGCTTACTGTATAAGGGCTTCCATGTTTTTTTGCTTGTTGTGTATCGAATTTTTTTATTTAAAATTTTAACATCTTTGTTATGATTAAATGCAAGAAATGTAGTACTTTTAATTATTATTTTATTTGGCTCGATATAATTAATATTTGTTTTTTCAATTTTACGAATAGAACCGTTAATAAAAGTTGGTTTAACATTACAAAAATCACAAATAAACTGAATCTTTGATTGAAGTTCTTCGTCAATTGGAACTTCTTTTGTAATAATATTTAACATTAATAAAACCCTTTCTTATCTTAAATCTTCATCCTATTCAGTATATGGAACAGGAGCAGCTATTAATTTTTTAGATTCTGAATCGTACTTAATATACTTGTTGATTCTTAGTTCAAGTAAAGCATCTTTTATTGTTTCTTTATTATCAGTACAATATTTTTGAATATCTAATCCAATAATTCCATCATTAAATAAAATAATAGTTAAGAAACCTTTAGTATTTAAAGATAAGTTTTTATCTGTTAAATATTTCATTGTTGACTTGTAAATATTAAATTGTTTCATTATTTTCACCATCCTTTCTTTTTGGGATGGATGATTTATAAACACCAAAAAATCATTCTTTCGAATGATTCATATATGTAAGTTCGGATTTTCCGAACAGATTCCTCAATGGAGCCTTAACTTTTCTTATATTCGAAAAATTATACTCCCAAGATTGATTAAATCAACTAAATAGATTATATA
>CAKPFD010000010.1 GCA_934149515.1 uncultured Bacilli bacterium | reverse complement strand
TTATGATATTTTGTTAAAATTGCAAGAACAAGGTGATTCAACAGATTTAGCAGCAGCTGATAAAGTGAGAGTAAAAGAAGATGGAACTGTGGAAGTTGTAAAGAAGAAACTTAAGCGCATTGATGGAAAAGATGTGTTTGTTAATGAAGAAGAATATAAAGCTGCAGATTTAATTGCAATTGGTTCTTGGTTATCTGATAATAGTAGACGATCAAGATTTGATGAAGATCAAAAAGCAAAGTTAAGAAAAATTGGATATATATTGGCTGAAGATAAAGAGGATAAAAAAGATTTTGATTATTATTATGATATTTTGTTAAAATTGCAAGAACAAGGTGATTCAACAGATTTAGCAGCAGCTGATAAAGTGAGAGTAAAAGCAGATGGAACTGTGGAAGTTGTAAAAAGGAAAATCAAGTACATTGATGGAAAACAAGTGATTGCTAATGAAGAAGAATATAAAGCTGAAGATTTAATTGCAATTGGCAATTGGTTATCTAAAAATAGTAGGCAATCAAAATTTGATGAAGATCAAAAAGCGAAGTTAAGAGAAGTTGGATATGTACTTACGGAAGATAAAAAGAAACGGTTTGCTGAAGCAGATACAAAATTTAATGATGATAGTACATTTAAAAATGTGGTTGATAATATGAAAAATAAAAAGGTGGATACTAATGAAAGAACAATATATTGATTTGATAAAAGCATTTAAAGAATTAGATATAGAAGATAAAAAGGGAGAAATTCTTAAAAAAGTTTATGAATTAATAAAATTATATTATTTAGAAAACAAAAAAATAGATAATTTTAATGAATCGTTAGGTTTATTAAGTGAATATTCTGATGATGATTCCTATTATAATTTGTTATTTTTATACATAATGATATTAAGAGAAGAAAGTGCTGAATTAATAGGGAAAATAGAAGAAATAATATAAGGAATTTAGTAAGATGAAGGATAATAAAGAAAGAATTAAGAATTATACTGTTTTTGAAAATTTAGTTTTAAATATTGTTCAAGTACCAAATGGCAGCTTATTTTTATCCTGTGATGTTTATTATCATGACATGTTTAATAGAGTAGACTTTGAAATTACTGATAAAAACTTAAAAATAGTCTATATCGATACAGATATAAAAAGTGATGAGCAAATTTTTTATAAACTTATTACCAATCAAGTAAAATTTCATCATAATAAAATAACAATTACTTTAGATTCTATTTTTCAATGTAATAAAGATTATTCTTTTACGATTAAAATAAACGAAACTTTTTGTTTAGATACTGTTAGTAAAAGTAGATATGATATTTTTGATAAATTAGATAATAAGTTTTGTTTATATTATGTTAGAAAATTAATAGAATCAAAACAACTTTACTCTAATTATAATTTTATCTATGAAAATATTGATAAGATTTTAGAATTTATTAAAATTACAGAAATATCAAGAATTAACTTTTATAATAACAGTCAGAATATAAGATATGATTTAAAAGATGGAATTACAGCAGCTCAAAAATTTTTGGATAATATGAATATTAAGATCAATATAACTGATTTGCTACAAGATGGAATACTTATATTTACGAAAGATTTTGCAACTAATAAAGGTTTATCTACTGGTCTTTTATCAGGTGAAAGTGTCTTTGATAAAGAAAAACATAAACGAATCATTAATATTTGTCAGACGAATGATTTGACCATGGTAGCAGTATTGATTCATGAGTTATTACATTACTATAATCAACCGACTGATAATAATAGAAGTATTCCTTCAAAAATTTTAACTGAAGTGATTTCCTATAGTTATGAATTGATTTTTTTAGATAGCTATTTATCAGGGAAATATCAAAAAGATGCGGAAGATATATTTAGAAAAATACTTAATTCTTTAAGATGGGCATCATTTTTTACCTATGCACCTGCTTTTTCACTAAAATTATATAAAGATAGTAATTTAACTATGGAAGAAATAGAAAAAAAGATGAGTTTAGAAAATTATTTTTCTGAAATGACCATGTTTGTTCAAAATAAAAATACAATTGCACGTAATCTTTGGAATATTATTGGATATTATTTGGCAATTTATAGTTATATTGAATATAAAAAATCTTGTTCTTTTACAGATAAATTACTGAAGTTAAATGATTCTATGGGGTATAAATCATTCATAGAATGTTTGAAAATTATTGATTTAAATAGTATAGATGATGCGTTAGAAAAAGGCGTAGTTCATTTAGAAGAATGTGCTAATTTTGTAAATCATTTTGAAAAATAAAATTATGATAAAGTATTTGTCCTAAAATAAGAAAGGTAATAGATATGAAGAAAATAGCAATTATAACAGATGTTCATGGCAATTTAGAAGCTTTAGAGGCTATTATGAATGATATAGTAAAAAGAGATATTGATGATGTTATTTGTCTTGGTGATATAGTTGATCTTGGGCCAAATTCTAAAGAGTGCATTGACTTATTCATTAAAAATAATATTTCTTCGTTATTGGGAAATCATGAATTATACTTATTGCGTGGTACTGATATTACACCTTTTATGTCAGAAAAAAGAAAGCAACATTGTAACTTTGTTAAAAATTCTCTTACGGAAAAAGAAATAAATTATATGAAAAACTGTCCTTTGTCTATTGAATATATTAATCAACAGGATAATAAAAAATATATTTTTTCCCACTATTTGCTTCATGCTGAAAAAGCACCTTATCCTTTTGAACGGTTAGATTTAAAAAAGATGTAAGTTTATGGAAGAATTATTATCGTAGTGATACTATTTATTTTGTCGGACATTTACATCGTTCTTTTGCTAAGAGTGAAATAGATGGTATAGTAGATGATACAAATACTAATATTATCGTTGTTGATAGTGCTGGATGTTCTCATGATAATAATGCTTCTTATATGATAATAGAAATTGCAAGTACATTGCAAATAAAACGAATAAAAGTACCATATGATAGAGAAAAATTTGTTCAGAAATTAATAAATACTGATTTTCCTGATAAGAAACATATTTTAGAATATTTTTATGGACTACATTTAAATTAGTCACACTATTTTAAAAATATATCGTAATAATAGGATATATGTTATGATAATTGATAGTACAAGATAATATCAATAATAGAAAGTATATAGATAATATAAAGGGAAAACTTTCTCTTTTATCAAATTATTTTTTTATATTGTTATTTTTGGATAATCTTAATATAATAAATTTAGTTGAAAGGGAAGTGGTGAGTAAGATGACAAAGAATAAGAAAAATATGCCAGAAAAAGATAATTTAGCAGTTGGACTTTGTATTGGTGTTATTGTTGCTACATCGAAAGATAATAAGAATAAGTAGGCTAAATAATGAAAGAGTATTTAAATGAAGAACAATATCAGAAAAACTGTATAGCATTGAAAAGAATAGGAAGAATTCTTCTTATTTCTGGAATTATTGTTTTGGCAGTTAGTATTGGTATTATGATATTTGGTTTTATTAATTTTGGAAACAGTGCATTTTCTAGTAATGACCTTTCTAATAATTCTATTCATACTAGTGCTAATTTAGCTTTTGGTAGTTTTGGTATTATGGCGATTGGTGGATTAATTAATTCCTTAGGTTTTATTCTCATAGTAGCTGGTGCTGTTGTTATGGTTATTGCTCATAAAAGAGAAATAGATGCTTTTGCTATTCAACAGACGATGCCAATTACTAAAGAGAAATTTGAGAAAATGACACCAACGATTTCTTCTTCTGCATCCAATATTGCTCAAAGTATTACCGAAGGTATTCAAAATGGATCATCTACTAAATCTAAAAAGCAATAGTTGCTTTTTTTTATGTCTTTATTTCTAAATTTGTATTCAAAACATATTCTTTTGGTGTATCATTTATTTGAAGACTGTTTTTTTAAATATATGGTATATTTATAGTGAAAGGAATTTGTTATGTTAGAATTAAAAAATATTAAGAAAAGTTATAAAACAGGTGATTTTGTACAGCATGCCTTAAAAGGTGTTAGTGTTAAGTTTCGTCAAAATGAGTTTGTTGCTGTTTTAGGAGCTAGTGGAAGTGGCAAGACGACTTTATTAAATATTATTGGTGGACTTGATCGTTACGATAGTGGAGATTTAATTATTAATGACAAAAGTACCAAGCATTTTAAAGCAGTCGAATGGGATTATTATCGAAATAATTGTGTTGGGTTTATTTTTCAGTCTTATCATTTGATTAGTCATATTAATGTTTTAGAAAATGTTGAAATGACAATGACACTTAGTGGTTATCATAAAAAAGATAGAAAAATAAAAGCTATGGAAGCATTAGATAAAGTTGGTTTAAAGGATCATGCTTATAAAAAGCCAAATCAATTATCTGGTGGACAGATGCAAAGAGTAGCAATTGCAAGAGCACTTGTAAATGATCCTGATATTATATTGGCAGATGAACCAACTGGAGCATTGGATAGTAAAACTAGTGTTCAGATTATGAATTTAATTCAAGAAATTGCGAAAGATAAATTAGTCATTATGGTAACACATAATCCTGATTTAGCTAGTCAGTATGCTTCTCGTATTATTGAGGTAAAAGATGGACAAATTATTAGTGATTCTCATCCTGTTACTAAAAAAGAAAAAGATACGGGTACTGTTCATATTAAAAAAACTGTTTTGAGTTATTTTACAGCGTTATCTTTATCATTTCATAATATAAAAACAAAAAAGGGAAGAACTTTTTTAACAGCTTTTGCTGCTTCTATTGGTATTATTGGTATTGCGTTGATTTTAGCACTGTCTAATGGTTTTCAAATAGAAATTGATCGGTTTGAAAGACAGTCACTTTCGCAAATGCCGATTACGATTTCTCAACAAGCAATGAAGCTAGATGCCGATACTTTAAAAGAACAACAATTGAATGAAAAAACTAAAAAGTATCCAAAAGAATCTTTTGTGTATCCTGTTACTTCTACTTACCAAGCGATGATTCATACTAATAAAATAACAGAAAATTATATGCAATATCTTCAAAAGATAGATATGACAAATTTAAGTGGTATTTCCTATCAAAAAGCAACTTCTTTAAATATAGTTGCAAAAAATACAGATGGGGCATATCAAAAAGTAGATACTGGTACGTCTTCTATTAATATGTGGCAGATTTTTCCCACTCGTGTTGATGAAAAGGAAGCTGGTATTGTAGAAGATAATTATGATGTGTTAGCTGGTACTTTAGATAGTACACAACCAGGTCTTATTTTACAAGTAAATCCAAATAATGGTGTTGATAGTGAATTGTTGCAAAATTTAGGCTTTTTAACGAGTGAAAAAATTTCTTTTGATGATCTATTACAAACTGAATTTAAAATTATATTAAATGATGATTATTATCAGAAACTTGGTTCTTATTTTCTTCCTACTACTGATTTAGAAAAAGCCTATCAAAATGAGAATAGTATATCTGTTAAAATTCTTGCTATTATTAGGGGAAAAGATGGTAAAGAGATGTTAACAAATGGTAATAGTATGTATTATACTGGTGCGTTAGTGAATAATGTTATTCAAAAAAATAAGGATTCTATTATTGTCCAAGAACAGGAAAAAAGAGATGTGAATATTTTAAATGGTACTTCTTTTGATGATACAATGACTAAGGATACGTTTTTAGCATATTTGGGTGCTGATAGTGTACCTGTTGCTATTTATTTATATCCAAAAGATTTTACTAGTAAGGATGCGATTACTTCTTATTTAGATAAATATAATGAAAATAAAGCTACGGATGAGCAAATTATTTATACAGATATGGCTAAAATGATGAGTAGTTTATCTGGTGGTATCATGGATGCAATTACAGTTGTATTAATCGCTTTTTCTTCTATTTCTTTAATTGTATCTAGTATTATGATAGCAATTATTACTTATATTTCTGTGTTAGAAAGAACTAAAGAGATTGGAATTTTGAGAGCTTTAGGAGCAAGAGGAAAAGATATTACAAGAGTATTTAATGCGGAAACTTTTATTATTGGTTTTTGTAGTGGTTTATTAGGTTTAGCAATTGCATATTTATTAACAATTCCAGCCAACATTATTATTGAAAAAATATCTGGGTTAGCAGGAGTTGCAAAGTTAAATCCTATTCATGCTTTTTTGTTATTATTAATTAGTGTTTTCTTAACGGTTTTAAGTGGTTTTATTCCTGCTAAAATGGCAAGTAAAAAAGATCCTGTAATTGCTCTTAGAACGGAATAAGCGTATTGAAAAAGTATAAAACCTTTGCTATAATGAATTAGCAAGGTTTATTGCCGACTTAGCTCAGTTGGTAGAGCAACTCATTCGTAATGAGTAGGTCGAAGGTTCGAATCCCTTAGTCGGCACCACTAGTAGATTTGTTCGAATTGTTCGAACTTTTAGATATAGAATCAATCAGAAATGATTGTTTTTTTGTAAGAAAATTGATACAATTACATTGTAAAGATAAAAGGATAAAAAGGAAGAATATCAATAGGAGAAAAAGATGGAACAAACAAAAATTAAAGTTGGTATTTTGCCTAACCAATTTTTAAAGTCAGACGGAACTTTTGACAAAGATGAGGCAATCAAATTATCTGGAAAAATAGCAGGTGTGTGTTATGACAAAGAAGGATTTTCACATCTTGAAAATGAACCAGAAGAAAAGACAATGCGTAGAATTGATATGACATTAAATAATGGTCATCATAGTGTTTATGATCACATATTGATAAATTTCAATTTGCAGAATTTACCTAAAATTTTAGCAATGGTGCTTAATAACGAACATCAATATACAACAAGTGAAAAATCAGCAAGATATACGCCAGTTGTTAGGCAAGATGGATCAATTATAACTGAAGATGAAGAAAGATTATATAATAAGTGGATTGATATATTTAAAATCAAAATTAAATCACAATATGGAAATATTTATAACGATGCTAAAATTCAAAAATTATCGCAAGAAAACGCTAGATATTTAGTAACTGTATTTATGCCAACACAAATGATTTATTCAACTTCTTTAAGACAAATCAATTATATTGCTTCCTGGATGCAAGATTATATTGAAAATGCTGATATGAGTAATGATTTTGAAAGAAATCTATCATCTTCTATGCAAGAATTATTAGAAGGCTTTGCTGATGTTAATGTTTTAGAAGAAGGTCTGTTGAAAAACGAAAAACATAGAAGTTTATCTATGTTTGGTAAAGATTTAGATAAGAAAGAGGAACATTTTGGAGATGTATATTCAACATTATATAAAGGCTCTTTTGCTCAATTTGCTCAAGCTCATAGACATAGAACACTTGATTATCAAATGGAAATGTTAAACGAAAAAGAATATTTTATCCCACCAATTATTGCTGATGATCAAATGTTAGTTGATGAATGGCTTGGAGATATGCAAGTTGTTAGAAATGTTAATCCTCAAGGAGAACTTGTTAAAATTAGTGAAGTTGGAAAATATGATGATTTTATTTTAAAATGCAAAGAGAGATTATGTTCAGCAGCACAACTTGAAATCATGTTACAAACAAAAGACACTTTATTAAAGTACAAAAAAGCATTAGAAGAATCTAATAGCCCACTTTCTAAAGATATTGAAAAATATTCTCATGGTGCAAGATGTACTTTCCCAGATTTTAATTGTTCATCTGATTGTAAATTTAGTGAAGGTAAAACGCTAGTTAGAAAAATTTAAAATAGTTACAAAAGTAGCAATTCATTTTGCTACTTTTGTTGATTTTGTAATTTATACTATAGGAAATAAAAGATAAGTTGTAGTTTTAAAAAAATATTTTGAAAATTTTATCAGATTCAACTGAAAAACAATTAAACTTTAATAAAAATTTAACATACTGAAAAGTAATTTTATACAAAAATAGATACAATAATTAATTGTATTGTTATATTTGCTTTATGATTTCTTTTCCTTTTTACATATATTAAATTAAGGAGGAGATAGTTTGGAACAGTTAATTGGGCATACACCGATGGTTAAAATTACTTATCGTTATCAACAGAAAGTTCGTCATGTTTTTGCAAAGCTAGAATACTATAACTTATCAGGGAGTATAAAAGACAGAGTGGCTTATTATATTATGCAACAAGCATATTTAAATAAAACATTAAAAGAAAATCAACCGATTGTGGAAGCGACAAGTGGGAATACTGGTATTTCTTTTGCGGCGTTAGGGGCATTTTATCATCATCCTGTTCATATTTTTATGCCAGATTGGGTTAGTAAGGAACGAATTAAATTAATGCAAATGTATGGCGCACATGTTCATTTGGTTTCAAAAGAAGAGGGCGGTTTTCAAAAAGCAATTAGCTTAGCGCGTGAGCTTGCTAAAGAAATTGACGGTTTTTTGCCGGAACAATTTTGTAATTTAGATAATGTGATGGCTCATTATGAAACGACAGGTAGAGAAATGATTCAACAACTTTCATCTGTTGATATATCATCATTTGTTAGTGGTATTGGAACAGGTGGTACTTTAATGGGTGTTGGTAAACGTTTGAAAGAGTCAAATCCTTTTATTAAAGTGATTGCTATGGAACCACAAGAATTGCCACTTTTAACAACTGGAATAGGAATGGGTCAACATAAAATAGAAGGTATAGGAGATGATTTTATACCAGATATTGTGGATAGGGAACAAATTGATCAAGTTATTTTAGTGCATGATGAAGATGCTGTAAATATGTCTAGATTATTAGCATCAAAATTGGGACTTGCTGTTGGTATTTCTAGTGGAGCTAACTTTTTAGCAGCAGTTTTATCTAATGAAGATATGGTCGTTACGGTTTTTCCAGATGATGCTAAAAAATATATTTCTACTTCACTTAGTGAAGCGATTGATCCAAATTTACAATTTATTTCTAATCAAGTAGAATTGTTACAAATGGAAGAAGTTTAGAAGTTAAGACTTCTTTTTTCATGAAATGTTGTATAATAATTTTAGAGGTGATAAGTTTGAACTTTTTTAAAAATAAGTATTTTACTTTCTTTTTCTCCATTGTATTTGTATTTGTTCTAAGCTTTGATACAGCTTCATTTTTGCAAAAGCAAAGTGGATTAGCTTTATTTCGTTTTCCTATTTTGTGGATGGGATTGCTTGCTTTTCTTTTTTATTTCTTTTTTCGAAAAAGTAGCGATGAAAAATTATCTTGCTTACAAGTTATATTTGCCATTTTTTTAAGTGCTTTTATGATAATTGGTTATAGTTTTGAAAAAGTTGGCTCTTTACAATTATTATTTGATTCATGGCTTTTATTTTTCTTAAGTTTGTTTCAAGGGATTGCTTATTATTTTTTATTTAGTTGTGGTTTGAAACTTTTTAATTATTATTTATTTTCCTTGAAACCATTTCGTAAAGTACCAAAGTGTTTCCAAAAAATTGCTACTTCTTTTCAACGGCATCCATTTCTTTTTAGTTTTCTTTTTTTACTTGCTAGTTGGGCGATTTATATGCTCGCTTTTTATCCGTTAATTTTATCACGTGATCCTAGTTTTCAGATTAAACAATATTTCAATGTTCCTACAAAATATATGGATTATGTGGTATTGCTAGATCCAAAGGTTCGTCTTACGAATCATCATCCTGTTTTTCATACTATTTTATTAGGTGGTTTTATTGAAATAGGAAGATTCTTTGGAAGTGATAATGTTGGTTTGTTTCTTTATGCGCTATTACAAAGTGTAACATTAGCTAGTGCTTTTGCTAGTCTTATTTGCTTTCTTTACCAAAAGAAGATTCCAGTAATTTATTGTTTAGTAATTCTTTTCCTTTATGCTTTTGTTCCAGTTTTTCCTTTTTATGCTATGTCAGCAGTGAAGGATACGTTTTATACTGCATTTATTTTGTTTTATGTTTTATTACTACTAAAAGGCATGGATAAAAAGGTATCTATATCTCCTTTGTATTTGTGTTGTATGTTTTTTACTGGACTTTTCCTTTTCCTTTTTAGAAATAATGGTATTTATGTCTTTGTTTTGTCTTTTCCAGCTTTTATAATTTATAAACGAAAAGAATGGTTGAGGCTTTTGCTAGTTTTTCTTTTATTGATTGGTAGTTATGGATTTTATGATAAAGTTTTGCTTCCTAGTTTTCATATTACTCCTGGTAGTAAAAGAGAAGCTTTATCTGTTGTATTTCAACAAAGTGCTCGTTATGTGAAAGAACATGGTGATTTAGTTACAGCTAGTGAAAAGGCTGCTATTGATAAAGTGTTGGGCTATGATGATTTGGCTCAACGATACAATCCAGTATTAGCTGATCCTGTTAAAAATAAATTTAATAAGTATGCTACATCCTTTGATTTGCAGTCTTATTTTAAAGTGTGGTATCGACAGTTTTTTAAAGCACCAATGACCTATATAGAAGCTACTTTACATAATACATTTGGTTATTTTTATCCAGATACGACGAATTGGTATATTTATTATCGTTATAACAAATTAATTACAGAAGATCATTTGGTAAATTACCATTATAATCATCTTTCTTTTTTACGTTCTATTTTACAAGGCTATGGTGTTATCTTTCCTTATATTCCTGTTTTAGGATTGCTTGTTAATATTGGTTTTAATGCTTGGATATTACTATTTAGTATTGTGTATTTACTTACCTATCATAAGGGGCGATATTTGATTTGTTTTTTACCGTTTTATATTAGTTATTTAATTTGTTTTGTATCTCCTGCCAACACATATTTTCGATATGCTATGCCTTTTGTTTTTGGAATGCCTATTTTATTTACCTTTATAGTTTATGTTTGTCGGGAAAGAGAATCGATTGAAAGATAAACGCTTGAAAAAATGATGTGATAATGGTATCATAGACATAAGAATAGAGGGTAGCCTATGGATATTATTATGTTTTTTCGGGATACGTTAGATGGTCCTGTTTATATTATTACAGTTATTATTGCTATTATTTTGTTGTTTGCTTGTATTGGATATTTAGCAGAGAAGAGCTTAAATCAAAAAAAGAAGATAAACTCTTATCAGAAAATAGATGATTCTACTCCTAGTGTGCCAGTTGAAATGCCTTCTGTAGCAGTTGCACCAACGCCGACGGTTGTAGCAGCTCCTGTTGTAGAACCTGTTTCACAAAGTGTTTCGATTGCACCGAATATGTATGTACCTTTAACGAATACACCGGTTATGCCAGCGAGTACACAACCTAGCCAACAAGTACCTGCATCTTCTATTCCTGCTGTGCCTGGTAATTTGATAACACCTGATGTGTCTAGTGCTATACCAGAGATTGTTGCTGATCCAAATGCAAATCAATCTTAATTTTGGCATGGTTTTCAGAAATTTGATATACTATAAATGCAAGGAGGAGATTTTATGGTTATTACAGTAGCTTCAGTTTTATCAATTGTGAAAAAAATTATTGATATTTCTATTGTATGGCTTATGTTTTATATTATTTTAAAAAATATTAGAAATAGTGTTAAATTGACACTTTTGTTTAAAGGCGTTATTATTGTTGTCTTTTTGAAAGTTATTAGTGATATATGTGGTTTTACTACTGTTGGAATTTTACTTGAATATGTGATTATGTATGGTCCTTTAGCATTGATTGTTATTTTTCAACCTGAAATTAGAACAATGTTGGAACAATTAGGACGTAGTCGTTTGTTAGGTAGACATAAAGTGTTGACTGTTGATGAAAGAGAAAGACTAGTTTATGAACTAGTTCAAACAGTTGATTATTTACGTAAACAAAAAATTGGGGCTTTAATTGTTTTAGAACGTGATGTTAGTTTGGGAAATTATATTGAAAAAGCAAAAAAACTTTATGCTGATTTATCTAGTGATTTATTGATTTCCATATTCTTTCCCAATAATCCATTACATGATGGTGGTGTGATTATTCAAGGGGATAGAGTTACTTGTGCAGGAGCTGTTTTTCCTACAAGTAGTAGTTCAAAAATTAATAAACGTTTAGGTACAAGACATCGTGCTGCTCTTGGTATATCTGAAGAAACTGATGCTATTTCATTGGTCGTTTCTGAAGAAACTGGTAGATTATCTATTGCGATTAAAGGCGAGTTATTTTATAATCTTTCCTTAGATGATGTTCGAATGATGTTGATTGATGAATTAAGACCAAAATCAGATAGTGAATTAGATGATGAAGTGTTAGAAGAGGAAGAAATGTATGAAGAAGATAATTAGGATGATAGGAAGATTCTTTCAACATATTGGTTCATTTTTTGATAAGTGGTTAATTACTCCTATTACAAAAATGATTTTAAAAATTGTTGATGTTTCTAAAAGAAATAGTAAAAATGTAGAACGTTTTTTAGGAAAAAAGCAAACATTGATTGTTATCAGTTTGTTACTTGCTTTAGGTGTTTTCTTCATTATTGATGGAGAAAGTAATACATTAGTTGATCAATATGCTGAGATTTTATATAATCAACCGGTTACTGCTACTTATAATGAAGAAGCTTATGTCGTAGAAGGGTTACCAAAAACTGTTGATATTACTTTGGTAGGACAAAAAAGACATATCTTTTTGGCAAAACAATCTCCAAGTGGTGGTGTTTCTGTTGATTTAACTGGTTTAAAACCTGGTCAGCATAAAGTAACATTAAAATATACACAAAAGTTAAAATCACTTGATTATCGTCTTGATCCATCTAGTGTGACAGTGACAATTTATGATAAAGTTAGTGCAACCAAAACACTTACTTATGATATCTTACATAAAGATAATTTAGATAGTAAATTAAATATTGATACAGTAGAACTTGATAGAGATGAAGTGATTGTTAAAGGTGCAGAATATAAATTAGATAAAGTTGCAACGGTTAAGGCGTTAGTAGATGTTGATGAGTTTGCTAAACCAGAAGCTGGTGAGTTAACCTTGAAAGATGTTCCGTTAGTTGCTTATGATACAGATGGTAAAGTTGTTGATGTAGAGATTGTTCCTAAGTCTGTAACAGCGAAAGTAGCGATTACTTCTCCAAGTAAAACAATACCATTAAGTATTATTCCAAGTGGAAAACTTGCTTTAGGAAAAGCAATTAAGTCTTTAAGTACTAGTGTTAATACTGTTACTGTTTATGGTAGTGATGCTGCATTAGCAAATCTTGATTCTTTACCAGTTGAAATTGATGTTACTGGTCTTGATAGTAATAAAGATTATACAGTTACATTGAAAAAACCAAATGGAATTACTTCTATTAGCGTTAAAACAATTACTGTAAAAGTTGTTTTAGATGATTCCATTACAAAAGAATTTGATGATATTTCTATTGCTACTGAAAATTTAGATACAACGAAATATAAAGTACAAGCATCAAGCGAAGCAGATAGTAAAGTAACTGTTGTTGTCACTGGTAGTAAGTCAATTATAGATAGTATTGATTCTTCTATTATTAAAGCTTATGTTGATTTAAAAGATTTAGGTCCTGGTGAACATGAAGTTGAAGTTAAAGTTAAAGGTGATGACGTTAAGTTGGCTTATAAATCTAAAGTTACGAAAGTAAAAGTTAAAATTACTACAAAATAAAAATTGTGTTTCATACACAATTTTTTTAGTCGTGATCAAATAGTATGCTGATATCAATTAAACCGGCTATACCAATAATGATATAAACGATTTTGGCGATGATGTTATCACTACTACCAAAGATACTAGCGACTAAATCTATATTGAATAAACCAACAAATCCCCAGTTGATTGCTCCAATAATAATTAAAACTAAGCATACTTTTTTTAATGTATCCATGATTTTCCTCCTTTAAAAATCTTATTTATAGAATAACCATACTTTCCTGAATTATTCGTGAATATTCCAAAAAAGTAATCCATATAATGAAATGAGAATATAAATGAGGTGAAAAGTTTGAAAAAAATTAGTTTCTTGTTGATTGGAGTATGTTTATTGCTTTTAACAGGATGTCAGGTGGGAAAAGATAAAAATATTGTTGATAAGCTCTCACAACAAATGAATCAATCTAAAGGATATGTAATGAATGCCAAACTTTCTATTGTGAATAATGATGATATTTATTATTATGATGTAGAAGCAGCTTATCAAAAAGAGGATTATTATAAAGTACGATTAGTTAATACAACAAACGGTCATGAACAAATTATTTTAAAAAATAATGATGGTGTATATTTATTGACGCCAAGTCTTAATAAAAGTTTTAAATTTCAAAGTCAATGGCCTTATAATAATTCCCAGATTTACTTATTACAATCTATTGTAAATGATATTAAAACTGATAAAGATGTTAGTATTAAACAAAAAAACAAAAAATATATTGTCCAAAGCAAAGTGAATTATCCTAACAATCGTAAACTTGTAAAACAAGAGGTAAGGTTTTCAGATAAATTGGCTTTAGAAAAAGTAATTGTATCAACAGATGCTGATGTACCAAAAATGACTTTAACAGTAAAAAGTATTGATTATAGTCCAAAATTTAAGAAAGATTATTTTAAGTTAGATGCTATTATGCAATCTTCAGATGACAATTCAGATACTAAACAGGAGGAAAAAACAACTGAAACGACTAGTATTCAAGATATTATTTATCCACTTGTTTTACCAGCTGGAACGAAATTAAAGAGTGAAGAAAAAGTCAATAAAAATGATGGCGAACGTGTGATTTTAACATTTGATGGAGATAAACCATTCTTATTGGTAGAGGAAACTGTTAAAGCAGAAGATGAATTTACAATTATACCAACCATGGGAGAACCTTATATGTTTATGGATACGATTGGTGCTCTTTCCACTAATTCACTAACATTTACTTCTGGTAATATGGAATATTATTTAGTTAGTGATGTGATGAACCAAGATGAATTAATTGAAGTTGCTAGTTCTATTAATGTTTTACCAACGATGAAATAAAGTAATATATAGTAAGATTCATTTTATGTTTTGATAAAGTGTATCTTACTTTTTGTTTTCATTTTTTTCTATTTTTTGTTTATTTTTGATTTGCCTTATGTTACAATGAATATGGTGATACAAAATGTCAAAGGTGACAGGACGGAAACAATTTGATAATAAGCATTCTATTTTTTCGGATACAGCTAAGAAGGCTTTGATAATTTTAGTTTGTATAGTAGCTTTTCTTGGAATTATGTATTTTGTAACGAATAGAATTTTAGCAAAAGCTAATACTACTAAAAAAGAAGTAGAAGAAGCAGTTATTCAGTATGATAAAATTCTAGCTGGAGAGTCTTTTAATCAGAAAGAGGATGAATATCTTGTTGTTTATTATGATAGTAGCGATAAATATTCAACTTTGAGTTCTATTATTAGTTCTTATCAATCTCAAAGCGATGTGACGAGATTATATAGTGTTGATTTAAATGATGGAATGAACAAAAAATATATTTCTGATTCAGTTGTTACTGATAGCATTTCTGATTTAAAAGTTGTTTATCCAACGCTTTTAAGATTTAAAAATCATAAAGTTATAGAAGTGATAACTTCAAGTAGTGAAATTAATAGTTATTTATCGAAATAATTATCACTTCCTTTTTTGCCTCAATAGCTCAGTTGGTTAGAGCACTTGACTGTTAATCAAGGGGTCCTAGGTTCAAGTCCTAGTTGAGGCGCCATTTAAGAGTTTTTAATTGAGTATTTCTAAGTTTTAGAAGTACTCAATTTTTCTTTAGTAATATTAGAAAATGTGCTACAATAAAATAGTATAGTGAGGTGTGATATGGATAATCAACAAGAAGAAAAAGAAAATGTAAAAGAAATTATTATTGAGAAAAAAAGTGGCTTTAATTATCCTGAAATGATCATTATTATGATTATTGCTTTACTTTTTGGATTTTTAATTGGAAATATTGTAAGTTTTACAAAAGGTGGTTCTACAACAAGTAGTAGTAGTTATACTGAATTAAAAGAATTAGTAGATACTTATCAGGATATTGTTGATAATTATTATGAAAAAGTAGATAAAGAAAAATTAATTGATGCTGGTATTAAGGGAATGATTTCTTATTTGGATGATCCTTATGCTAGTTATTTAGAAGGTAGCAGTAGTGAAGAATTTAATCAGACATTAAATGGTAGTTATCAAGGTATTGGTGTTGAAGTTGTTAAAAATGATACAACTATTACAGTTACAAAAGTGTTTGATAATAGTCCTGCTTTTAAGGCTGGTTTTAAGGTTGGAGATATCATTACGAAAGTATCTGGAGAGGATGTTACTAATCTAGCACTTGATGCTGTTGTTGAGTTAATAAAGGGTAATAAAACAGGTACTGTTGATGTTCAAATTATGCGTGATCAAAAAGAGCAAGTATTAACAGTAGCAAGAGATACAGTTGATATTCCACAAGTTAGCAGCAAGGTTTATACAGAAGGACAAGAAAAAGTTGGATATATCAAGTTGGAAATATTTTCTGCTAATATTGCTAAACAGTTTAAAAATGAGATGAAAAAATTAGAAGAAGAAAATATTAGTCGTTTAATTATTGATGTTCGTGACAATCCTGGTGGCTATTTAACACAGGTTACTGAGATTTTATCATTATTTATGAATAAGAAACAGGTAATTTATCAACTAGAAACAAAAGGTGTTAAGGAAAAGATATATGGAACAAGTAAGAAAGCAACTTATCAATATCCAGTTGTTGTACTTATTAATAAAGAGAGTGCTTCTGCTTCTGAAATTTTAGCTTCTGCTTTTAAAGAAACGTATCATAGTGATATTGTTGGTGTTTCTTCTTATGGAAAAGGAACTGTGCAAAAAACAGGAGATTTAAATAGTGGTGATACAATTAAATACACTGTACAGAAATGGTTAACACCAAAGGGAAATTGGATTAATGAAAAGGGTGTTGAACCAACGAAAGAAGTAAAGCTTAATTTGGGTATTAATGAAACTTTAACTGATGAAAATGATACGCAGTTACAGAAAGCTATTGAAGTGATTTGTAGTAAGTAGTTTTCACTGCTTTTCTTTTTTTATTATTTTGGCACTCTGTATTGACAAGTGCTAAAAATGTGTTATAATAGGTAATGAAAGTGAGGGGATAAATATGTATCAAGAAAATCAACAGGAAGAAAATGTATTAGAAAAGTATGGTCGTAATATTAATGACGCTGTTAAAGCTGGTAAGATTGATCCGGTGATTGGTCGTGATGAAGAAATTCGTAGTATTACAAGAGTATTATCCCGTAAGACAAAGAATAATCCGGTATTAATAGGTGAGCCAGGTGTTGGTAAGACAGCCATTGTAGAAGGATTGGCACT
This sequence comes from uncultured Bacilli bacterium, assembly GCA_934149515.1. Classification (GTDB taxonomy): domain Bacteria; phylum Bacillota_I; class Bacilli_A; order RF39; family UBA660; genus Onthousia. The sequence goes on along the minus strand of CAKPFD010000010.1, from coordinate 27,241 downwards.
TAGAATTGTAAAAGGTGATGTACCAGTAAGTTTAAAAAATAAAGTTATTTGGGAACTTGATATGGCGTCTTTGATTGCTGGAGCAAAGTATCGTGGTGAGTTTGAAGAGCGTTTAAAGAATGTTTTGAATGAAGTTAAAAAAAGTGAAGGTACTATCATTATGTTTATCGATGAAATTCATACGATTGTAGGTAGTGGAAATATGGAAGGTGCAATGGACACTTCTAATATTTTGAAACCAATGTTAGCAAGAGGTGAAATTCATGTTATAGGTGCCACTACTTTAAATGAATATCGTAAATATATTGAAAAAGATGGTGCTTTGGAAAGACGTTTTCAAAAAATTAAAGTTAATGAACCAACGGTTGAGGATACTATCACAATTTTACGTGGATTAAAGGAACGTTTTGAAATTCATCATGGAGTTAGTATTCAAGATAAAGCTTTAGTAGCAGCAGCAACTTTATCTAATCGTTATATTACAGATCGTTTTTTGCCAGATAAAGCAATTGATTTAATTGATGAAGCCTGTGCTACGATTCGAGTTCAAATGGATTCGGTTCCAAACGATTTGGATGTTTTAACAAGAAAAATTATGAGACTTGAAATTGAAAGACAAGCGATAAAAAAAGAAAAAGATCAATTATCTATTAAAAGAAAAGAAGAAATTGATCAAGAACTTTCTACTTTAAAAGCAAAAGAAAGTGACTTGAAAGCTGCTTGGCAGTCTGAAAAAACATTAAATGATCAAATTCAAAGTAAGAAAAAAGAATTGGAAAAGGCAAGATTTGATTTAGAACAAGCTGAAAATGTTTATGACTTAGAAGCTGCTGCAAGATTACGTCATGGAGAAATTCCACGTTTGGAAAAGGAATTGACAGCTTTAAAAGATAAGAATGAAAATAAACTACTTAGTGATGTTGTTAGTGAAGAAGATATTGCTTCTGTGATTTCTAAATGGACAAATATTCCACTTAGTAAACTTGTTAGTAGTGAAAAAGAAAAACTTTTGAATCTTGAAAATAGTATGAAAAAAAGAGTTATGGGTCAAGATGAAGCCATTCATTTAGTTAGTGAGGCGATTATTAAGTCTCGTAGTGGTATCAAAGATCCAAACCGTCCGATTGGTTCATTTATCTTTTTAGGACCAACTGGTGTTGGAAAAACAGAAGTGGCTCGTACACTTGCTTATGAATTGTTTGATGATGAAAAGCATCTTGTTCGTATTGATATGAGTGAATATATGGAAAAATTTAGTGTTTCTCGTTTAATTGGTTCTCCTCCTGGTTATGTTGGATATGAAGAGGGCGGTCAGTTAACAGAAGCAGTAAGACGAAATCCTTATAGTATTGTTTTATTTGATGAAGTGGAAAAAGCACATCCGGAAGTATTAAATTTATTACTTCAAATTCTGGATGATGGACGAATTACTGATTCTAATGGTCGTACTGTTGACTTTAAAAATACTATTATTATTATGACATCTAATTTGGGTAGTGAAGCTATTTTAGATGGTCATAATGAAGAAGTAATGCAAGAGTTGAGAAATACCTTTAGACCAGAATTTATTAACAGAATTGATGAAGTTATTATTTTTAAAGCTTTAACAAAACCTGTGATTTATCAAATATTAGATAAAGTTATTCATGATATTGAATCAAGATTATCTTTGCATGATATTCATATTCAGTTAACTAATGAAGCACGTGATTATCTGGTTGATCAAGGTTATGATGTTCATTATGGTGCTAGACCATTGAAACGTGAGGTTAGCAAAACAATAGAAAGTTTACTTGCTCATGAATTAATTAAAGGCAATATTGCTTATGGTGATACTGTTAAGTTTGATGTTGTTGATAATGCTATTGTTATTAAACAAAAATAAATTATTTTATATCAAAAGAACGGTTTTTTATGACCATTCTTTTTTTGTTATGATATAAAGATTAGATAGTAAAATAATCCATACAACATTTGATTTTGTTTTCTTTTTTATTCCAGTATGTGGTACGGTTATTTCCTGATTTATTTTTTCATCATATAACTTATAAAAGTATTCACTTTGTTGATCATTTACCATGATTTCAAATGGTTTAACAAGTTCATAATTTTCTTTACCTTTTATTTGCTTGATAATGTAATGACCAAATGGCAAGGTAATCGTTGCTTTACCAGTGACATCTGTTGTTATGGTTTCAACTTTTTCTCCATTTTTATTGTAAATTTCAAACACAGCTCCCTCTTCTTCTAGGGTCTTGTCATTATCTGTTAGATATTTTTGAAGTGTTATTTCTCTTTTTATTAAATCATTTTTAATTGTTAGTTCTATTTCTTTTTTATTTTCTTTAAAGGTGATTGGATAATAAGTGTCATCTAGTAGATAACCGGTTCCTGCTGTTGTTTCCTTTATATAGTAAGTTGTATTATATTGAAATATAATATCTTGATTAGTGATAGTTGCTTCTAAATTTTCGTCTAATGTTAAATCTATTAGTTTTTGATAGTTTTCATTATATAGAGTGAAGATTGCTCCTTGTAAATTTCCTTCTTTGTTTCTATCATCGTCTTCTGTTGTTTTTTTAATTTTTAATTTTACTTCATCGACTGTTACAGTTACTTGTGCACTTGTTTGATCACGATTTCCTAGTGTTAATAATTCTTGTGTATTATTTCCATAATAAAATAATAATGGTGTATTATGAACTTGGTCTTTACGTATTAAAGTAACAGTTTCATTAGTAAAGTTATCTGTATTAAATATTAGAGTGTTATTTGAAATTGTTGCATTTCCACTTTGTACATAATATTGATTTAGAACATTGTTTTGATCAACTAAGGAAAATGCTGTTCCTTTTGTTGTGTGGTAGATCTGATTGTTGAAACTTGGTTTTAATTTACTTGTTTGAATTAACTGTTCAATTTCATTCATTTCTTGTCGATATGCATTAATTTTATTGCCGTTTAAAGTGTCTGTAAAATAAAAGTTATCTTTTGCTTCAATAGATTGCCAGATCATCATTTGAGTAATTGGATACCACTTTGCTTCGTAGTGGTTTGGATATAAGTAACCGAAATGTACAATGTCTTTTATTCTTTCTTGTTGTGCTGGTGTTAAACTTGGATTGGTTGTCTGATCGTAATTTCCATCTGCTTGGAACATAATAAATGGTTGAATACAATAGGCCGGTTGATCGTCACCTTTTCGTCTTAGAAATCGTGCTTGCTGATAAATTTTTCTTGCTCCATTTGTTCTTGTCATATAAATATTATTGATTCTTTCTGCTTCATAAAAATTAGTAGCAGCATATACTTCTTTTGCGTTTATGCAAAAAAATGTTGTTAATATTGTTAAGAGTATTAAAATTTTTTTCATGGTAACCTCCTTTTTCTTAACGCTTGCTACTATACAGAAAAGGATATGCTTTATCAAATGATAAAAAAATTAAATTTATTTAATTTTGAGTTTTAAATTCGTTTTTTTGTTGCTAGATTTGGTTGTTTTTACTTTCATTTTCTGTTGAAATTTTAAATTTAATAGTTTTTTGATAATTGCATCAATGCTTAAAAAATGCTAAAATTGTGATTGTTACAGCAAGGAGGAATGATAATAATGACAGATTTGGAAATTCAAATGACAAAAACATTAGATTCTATTGAACAGGTTGGTTCTAAACTTGGTATTACAAGGGATGAAATGATTTTTTATGGTAATGATAAAGCTAAGATTAAAAAGCAAATCTCTTCTAATGATGGAAAATTGATATTAGTAACTGCAATTAGTCCGACGCCATATGGAGAAGGAAAAACGACGGTTAGTATTGGTTTGGCTGATGCTTTTTCTCTTTTACATAAAAAGGTTAGTTTATCCTTGCGTCAGCCTTCGCTAGGTCCTGTTTTTGGCATGAAGGGTGGTGCTACTGGCGGTGGTTATAGTCAAGTTGCACCGATGTGTGATATTAATCTTCATTTTACTGGAGATTTTCATGCTATTACTGCTGCTAATAATTTAATTAGTGCTGCTATTTTTAATCATATTGAACAAGGAAATGAGTTAGGGTTTGCAACTGTTGTGTTTCAAAGATGTTTAGATGTCAATGATCGGAGTTTACGTCATATTTCTTTTACTTGTCATAATGAGGAGTATCAAGATCAATTTAATATTACTGCTGCTAGTGAAATCATGGCTTTATTTTGCTTGGCCAAAGATATTTCTGATTTAAAAATGCGTCTATCAAAAATAGTTGTTGGTTATACTTCTTCTTTTAAAATGATTACTGTTCATGATTTACATTTGGAAGGAGCATTACTTGTTTTGCTTAAAGATGCCTTTCTTCCTAATCTTGTTCAAACTCTTGAAAAAACACCTGCTTTTATTCATGGTGGTCCTTTTGCTAATATTGCACATGGTTGTAGTAGTGTTCAAGCAACAAAGCTATCCTTAGCGATTAGTGATTATACTATAACAGAGGCTGGTTTTGGTGCTGATTTGGGTGCTGAGAAGTTTTTAAATTTAGTTTGTCCTATGGCTCAATTTCATCCTGCTGCTATGGTGTTGGTGGTAACAATTCGTGCACTATATCATCATGGAAATGGTGATTTAAAAGAAGGTATTTCTAATTTGAAAGCACATATTGATCATTTACTTTGCTATCATGTTCCTATTGTCGTTTGTATTAATCGCTTTTCTGAAGATAGAGAAGATGATATCCAATATGTTATTGATTATTGCCGAAAAATGCATTTAGCAGCAGAAGTTAGCTGTGCTTATGAACAAGGGGGGCAAGGCGCAATTGCTTTAGCAAAGACTGTTTTACAGGCTACTGATGAAAAAAATGCTTTTCAACCTCTTTTGACTTCATCAATGGATCTTGTAGAAAAATTGACCATTTTATCACAAAAAGTATATCATGCTTCTACCATTGAATTTAGCGCTTGTGCAAAAGAAAAATTGGAGATATTAGTTAAAAATAATTTTGATCACCTTCCTGTTTGTGTAGCGAAAACACAATACTCTATATCAGATGATGCTAAAAAGTTGGGTTATCCAATGACCGATGTCTTACATGTTAGTGATATTAAACTTTATCGTGGTGCTGGATTTATTACTGTTTTTTTAGGTAAACAACTTGCGATGCCAGGCTTACCAAAACATCCTAATTACGAAAAGATAGATTACATTGATCAAAAAGTAATCGGTATTTTTTAAAATTTTTGTTCCATACTATAATTGGTGATTTAATTGGGATATGTTATGATTTTAGGAAAAGGAGTTATATCTTTACTTGTTTTATTTCTTTTATCAAAATTGATGGGAAGAAAACAAGTTAGTGAATTGAATTTGTTTGATTATATTATTGGTATTAGTATTGGTTCTATTGCTGCTGAAATGACTTTAAATCCCGAAATAGATTTTTTTGAAGGTGTTTTTGCAATTAGTGTTTATGCAATTATAGCTTATTTGACAACGTTATTAACGATTAAAAATATGACGGCAAGACGTCTTATTACTGGTACACCTTTAATTCTAATACAAAGAGGGAAAATACTTTCCAAAAACTTAAGAAAAGCCAAAATAGATTTAAATGATTTATTGCAAGAAGCAAGAGTAAATGGGTATTTTGATATTACACAAATTGAATATGCTTTGATGGAAGCCAATGGAAAAATAAGCTTTTTACCTAAAAGTAAATATCGACCAGTTAATTGTAAAGATTTAAAATTAAAAACTACCTTTGAAGGATTATGTGCAAATGTTGTTATTGATGGACATATTATGTTAGAAAATTTAAAAACGATTGGAAAAGATGAAGCTTGGTTAAAAACCAGATTAAACAATTTGCAATATGATGATATTTCTCAATTGATTTTGGTTTCCATTGATAGTAATGAACAAGTAAGTGTGTTTGAAAAAAATACTGATTTACAGGAAGAAAAGAAGCTAGAATGATATCTTGACATTTATCTTCTAACCTTTTATGATGGAAGGGTAGAGGTGTCTTATGATTAAATATTATCATACAAATTTAGAAAACAATTCATTACAAGAAATAAAAGAATTAGAAGTTGGTTGTTGGGCTTATGTTCAAAATCCATCTAAAACAGAACTTTGTAAATTAGCAAAATCATTAGAAATTGAGCAGAAAATGATGTTATCTGTTTTGGATCAGCAAGAACATCCTAGATTTAGTGAAAATGATACTTGTAAATTGTTACTATTAGATGTTCCTGTTACAACAACGGATACATCTAAACCTATCATTACATTGCCACTTGCTATTTTTGTGATTAGAGACGATTATATTGTTACAGTTTCATTGCAACAATATACATTTATAGATCATTTTATTTCTGGTGATATTGCTTCTTTTTGGACACAGAAAAAAAGTCGCTTTGTTATTCAGCTGATTTATCAAATAGCACTTTCTTATTTACAAATTCTTGAAAAAATTAATAAAAAATTAGAATTTATCGAAAAAAAAGTCTTAACATCTACTAAAAATGAAGAGCTTTTGGAATTACTTGCCTTGGAAAATAGTTTGACCTATATTATTACAGCTTTGCGTAGTAATGGTAATGTATTAGATAAAATATTAAAGGGAAATGTTATTCAATTATTTGAAGAAGATGAAGAATTATTAGAAGATGCTATTATTGAAAATAATCAAGCGATTTCTATGGCTGATTTGTATCGTGATATATTAAGTAGTACTGCAGATACGGTTGCTACTATTGTTTCTAATAATTTAAATAGCATCATGAAATTTTTAGCTGGTATTACGATTGTGTTTTCTATTCCTACTATGGTTTCTTCTTTTATGGGAATGAATGTAGACTTGGGAAGATTTGGCGATAATCCCTTTGCCTTTTTGTTATTGTTACTTATTTCTTTACTCTTATCTATTATTATTGCACTTATCTTACGTTGGAAAAATATGCTTTAAAAAACACGCTTTACATTTGCGTGTTTTCTTGCTCTTTAGAAGTTTCCTCTGTAGTGTTTGGTGTGTTGTTATTATCTTCTTGAGAAGTTTGCTCATCATTTGTAGATGTTGATAGTGGAGGTTTATCTTCTGTAACAGTAATGTTACTTGTATAGACACTATTAAGATAAGTAATTGTATATTGATATGTATTTGCTTTGTAGATATTTACTTGACTTAAGTCCAATTTCATTAAAGCTTTGACTTCATCTGGTACAGTTTCTACAATATAATCTGCAACATCTTGGCTTAATGTAGCATTTAGTTTTATATTTAGAGTCTTTAATGTAATGCTTTGAATTGCTGCTGTTTCTTGTACATTTTCTTTTACTGTAATATGACCTTGATAGACTTGGTTTAAATAAGTAATTGTATATGTATATACTCCAGCTTTTGTTACGTCGACTGTACTTGTATCTAATTTTAAGTTTGCTAATTGTTCATTTGTTACAGCAACTTGTAAGTAATCTGCAACTTTAATACTCAATGGTGTATTCGCTGTAATTTCTAATTCTTTTGGTACAATTTGAATTGTTTCTTCTTTATTGATTTGTTTTTTTTGGACAATAACAAGCACTGTCTTTTTGGTTACTTGTTTTTCTTTTAATAAACAGCCTATTCCTGATGCAATACATAAAATTCCTAGTAGCGAGAATGTTGTGACTGTGATTGCTCTTACTTGTTTATTCATGATATCACCCTCTATTATTATTACTATTATAAAATAGAAACGATAGTAAAACAAGAAAAAATGCACTTTTTCTTGTGCATTTTACAAATTTTTCTTATTCTTTTGTTAGAACTTTTGGTTTTTCTTCAATGTTTTCTTCAACATAATGAATGCAATCTAAGTTTGTTTTTAGTTTTTTTAAAGTAGAAAAATTCACTTTATCAATACTGTGTAGATTAAAGACAACTTTATCTTGTTGTTCTACTTCCTCTGGTATTTTATTTTCAACTCCTGTAAACGTATTTGGATTAGAGTTTGCTTGTTTATTCAAGTCATCTTCTATTTCTAAGAAATATTTGTTTTTCTTCAAGTCTCTTGATTTTAAAGCATAGTGTATTCCTTTACTCAAAGTATACAGACTGATAAGACCACAAGCCATTGGTGCAATATATGCTGCTTGTGATGGAATATTTTGAGTAGTCATAAGACCAGTTGTGATTAAAGCTGCACTTACAGCAAATCCTGTAATACTTTTAAATGTTAGTGTACTAGTTTTCTTTTCTTCTACTTGCTTTTTCATGACAGTATTTAAGTTTTTGATAGCTTGTTCATTATAATTGATTCTATATTCATGATCGTCTCCGAAAGTAATGATGATTTCTTTTCCATCTACTTTGTAGTTTTTTATAAATTCACTTTCACTTTCTTCTTTTGTTCCTGCATAATTATGCATACTAAAACCTCCCTTTGTAGGCTGTATTATAGCACATTTATTCTGTTTTGTCACCTTGATAAATATCTTTTTCGACCATTTTTTTATCTATATCATTTAAAACGGAGAATTTTTTAATAAGCCACTTTGGTTCTATTAAATCATCTTTATTTGGATCACCTGTAATTCTATGAATGACAATTTCTTTTTTTAGATATTCTAATTGCTCTGTTACAATATCAATATATTCTTCTTTTGATAAAATTTTGAATGGTTTTTCTTTGTAAGTTTCTGCCATTTTTGTATCTTTGATGATATGAAGCATGTGTATTTTGACACCTTGAATATCTAAAGGGTTTAAGAATTTTGCTGTTTCTATCATCATTTCTTTTGTTTCATAAGGTAGACCATCTATGATATGGACGACGGTTGTTATTTTTTTCTTCCTTAATTTTTCCACAGCTTTTGTAAAACTATCTAAACTAGAACAACGATTGATGAGCGTGGCAGTTTTTTCATGAATGGTTTGTAGACCTAATTCTACTATTAAAAATGTTTTTTGATTTATTTCACTTAAATAATCTATGATTTCATCTGATAGGCAATCACTTCTAGTTGCAATAGAAATACCAATAACATCTTCTCTGTTTAAAAATGGTTCAAAACAAGATTTTAATTTATCAATTGTTCCGTAGGTATTGCTATGTGCTTGAAAGTAAGCGATAAATTTTGCATCTTTCCATTTTTTTTGCATTTTTGCTTTTCCTTTTTCGAATTGTGTTATCAAATCTTCTTTTGGATTTCCTGCAAAATCACCACTTCCTAATTTTGAACAATAAGTGCAACCTCCGTATCCTACAGTTCCATCAATATTTGGGCAAGTAAAGCCAGCGTTTAAACTGACTTTACATACTTTGCTATTGAATTTTTGATGGTAAAAATAGGTTAGGGTGTGATATCTTTTGTTATCTATACTATATATAAATTTATTTTCCATAATGACACTCCAATTGTTGTAATAATAAAGCTTGTTCATAACTTTTTTTAAAGATAATGGTTAAGGCTTTTTCTATTTTCCTTTTCTTTTCTAATCGACTTAAAAAATATAAGGTAATTACTTTTTGATTTTTCACTTGTTGTAATTGCATTGCTTTGATTTGTTTTTTGATTTCTTTAGATAAAGCGTCTTGATTTTTTACTTGTTTTTGTAGACTTTTTTTAAATTGTCTGAAGCTGTAGATTTTTTCTTCTTTTAGTTCAAACGTTTTTCCAAGTGTTTCTAGCATTTTTAAGAATTGTTTTTCTGTGATATTTTGTTTAAAAATAGTATTTAAAGTTTCTTTTTGGTTTTGATAATAGTTTTTAATTTCATTTTTCTTGAAAGTAAATATATTTCCATCTAATTTTTGAAAAGCCTTCATAGTGTCGTTGTAACCCAATTGTTTGTTAATTTTTGCTTGTTGAGCATTAAAGTTTAGAAAAAAAGAGATTGTATTTTTGGGCTTGATGATAATCATTGGTTTGTCTGTTTTTACTTTTCTTTTTATGCCTGGTGCTTTTAAATCAACAACAATTAATTCATCTGCTCCCATTTCTAATGCTAAATTAATCGGTAGGTTATCATAGATTCCTCCGTCGACATACTTTTCATTTTCTATTTGTTTCATTTGAAAAGCTGGAAAGCAAGTGGCGGATGCCATTAGATAATCTACTAGTTTTTCTTTTTCAATTTCCTTTTTTGTTAGTTGTATTGCTTTTTTGGCTGATAAATTATAAGTAATTAATCCAAAATCAATGTTAGATTTGTAAAATTTTTGGGGAGAAATATTTTTTTTGATAATGGTTTCTATTTTTTCTAATTCCATTCCACCATTTTTTAGAAAGTTATCGCTAAACAATTTAAAAACGTCCACATTTTTTTCTGATTGTGGTGTTTGATTAAATAAATATTCTAAACTTAGTTTATGCCAGATATAACAGGCTCTTAAATAACTTTTTTGTGTCATTAGGGCACCATTTAATGCACCAATTGAAGTGCCTGTGACAATATCATAAGAAATGTGAAGTTTTTTCAAAGCTTTCCAAACACCTAGTTCATAACTACCTTTACTTCCTCCACCAGATAATACAATTGCTCTTTTCATTTCTATCACCAGCTATAGTATACCATATTTTAAACTTATGATATACTACTATTAATGGTAGGTGATTTCAATTGATTCAAAAAAAGAAAATAAAATTAAAGCCAGCTGGTAAAAAATTGTTGTTATTACTTTCTTCTATTGTTGCTCTTTTTATCTTTGCTTTTGGATTTATTCAATATCAGAAGTCAAGATTATATTCTTTAGGTTATAGCAAGCGTGCTGTTCAACAAATTATGCATCGTTTAAAATGGAATGATGTTGTTGCTATTGGTAAAAATAAAACAGTAAATGCTGCTTTTGAAAGTCAAGATTATCAAGAAAAAAATTTAGATTCTTATACAAAAATAGAATATCAAAAGCAAAAAGACATTATAAAAAATATTAATACTTTATTAAAAAAAGGTTATAAAGTAAGCGAGATTTCCTTAATTTTATCAAGGGGAGATAATGAAGCGGTAAGTGCTTTTGCTAAACGTGATAAGGTGGCGTATTTAGATGAATTTTTTTCGATATCTTATTCGAAGCTTGAAAATTATGATCGTTATTTGGCGTATCAGAATTTAGAAAATGAAGATGTAGAGACGACGGTTTTACTAGTAAATATGGGTTTTGATAAAGAAGATTATGTTGATCCTATGATGATTTCTACTTTTGATGAGCAAGTACTTGTCAATAAACATCGTCAGTTAAGTGAAGATTATACTCCAACTTCTCTTGTTGAGGTTCCTTCTGAAATGACGAAAACAACAGATACTGTTAAAGTTGAAAAATCCGTATTGCAAGCTTTTGAAAAAATGGCAAATGCAGCTTTACAAGATAATGTTTATTTGTTAATTGGCTCTGGTTATCGTACTTATCAAGAACAACAAGAAATTGTAGATACTTATTTAAAAGCTTATGGGCAAAATTATGTTGATCGTTATCTTCCAAGGCCTGGATTTTCAGAACATCAAACTGGAATGAGTATTGATGTTGCTAGTAAAGTTTCTAATGTATTTGTTGAAAGTAAAGAGTATGAATGGATGATGGATAATGCATATTTATATGGTTTTATTTTAAGATATCCTAAATCTAAAGAAGAAATTACAGGATATAAATGTGAAGCTTGGCATTATCGTTATGTTGGGGAAAAGATTGCAAAATATATGAAAGAACATAACATGACATATGATGAATATTATATTGAGTTTTTAGATCGATAAATTGGTTTTTCTTTCTTATTTTGTGATATGATAAAAAAGAATAGGAGGTTTTGTTTTATGTATCCTTTAGGTAAGCAATTTGAAGTGGATGTTGAAAAAGGGAAATGTATTGATAAAGTTGTTTTTTCTTCTAAATGTTATCGTATTAGTGTTTTGAGTGAGCGTTTGGTTCGTCTTGAATATAATCCTAGTGGCCATTTTGTGGATGCCCCTAGTCAAATGGTTTCTAATCGAGTATTTTCTTTGCCAAAAATGAAAGTTAATGAAACCAATAAAATTTTAGAAATTACAACATCTTATTTTCATTTAACTTATATTAAGAATGCACCATTTTTAGGTAGTAAACTTGATCCAATGAAAAATTTAAAAATTACTTTAATAACAGGAAAAGAAGAAGATAATAGAGCGTGGTATTATCAACATCCTGAAGTTCGTAATATGAATGGAAATTGCATTAGTGATGATCTTAAAACGCCAGACTTTTTAAAAAGGGGACTTTATTCTTTAGAAGGGTTTGCCAGTTTTGATGATAGTCAAACACTACTTTATGCTTCTGATGGTACTGTTTTTGCAAGAGAAAAGGGTAGTATTGATGTTTATGTTTTTATGTATTATCGTGATTTTTCATTAGCAATGCAAGATTATTTTTTACTGACTGGAAAGCCTAAATTATTACCTCGTTATGCATTTGGAAATTGGTGGAGTCGTGATACTTCTTATACTACAGATAGTTTATTTTCTTTGGTTCAACAATTTAGTAAAAGAAATATTCCATTATCTATTATTTTATTAGATCATGATTGGCATTATCGTGATTTTGAAGAAAATCATCATTTAGAAAGCGGGTTTACCTTTAACTCTAAGTTGTTTACAGATAGTACTAATTTAGCACAACGGTTACATGAGTATAATATTCGACTTGGACTTACTATCAATCCAGAACAGGGTATTTATCCTTATGAGATGTACTATCAAAAAGCGTGTGAGTATTTAAATATTCAGCAAAATAAGATTATTGTTTTTGATCCATTAAATCCGAAATTATTAGATGTTTATTTTAAATTGTTTTTGCATCCGTTAGAAACAATGGGCGTTGATTTTTTCTTTCATGATTATAAAAATATTTCTTTTCTTACTTCTTTTCTTGCTTATCAACACTATCATTTTCAAGATGCTAATCGTGATCCTAAGAAACGTGCTTTGATGCTTGCACGTAATCCACTTTATGCACCACATCGTTATTCGGTCTTATATGCAGGAGTTTCTTCTGTCTCATGGCAACAATTAAAAGAAATCGTCGATCATAATTTAAATGCTAGTAATATTGGTATTTCTTGGTGGAGTCATGATGTTGGTGGTTATCATGGTGGAATTGAAGAAAGTGAACTTTATGTTCGTTCTGTAGAACTTGGTGTTTTTAGTCCTATCCTACGTTTTCATGCAGCACGTGGTACTTATTATAAAAGAGAACCATGGCGTTGGGATATTAAAACAGAATTAATTGTTAACGATTATTTGCGATTAAGGCATCGACTTATTCCTTATCTTTATACTGAAAGCTATTTTTATTATCAAAATGCAAAACCATTAATTGAACCTTTTTATTATCAAAATCCATTTGTCATTGATGATGATGTTTATCGCTATCAATATTATTTTGGTAGAGAATTGTTAGTTTGTCCTATTTTGGGTAAAAAAGATGTGATTATGAACCGTACGATTCAATCATTTTATATTCCAGATGGTACTTGGTATGATTTTAAAACTGGAAAGAAATTTCCTGGTCATAAAAAATATGTTTCTTTCTATAAAGAAGAAGACTATCCTGTTTTTGCTAAGAGTGGTGCAATTATTCCTCTTTCTAATCGTAGTGATATGAATAATGTTGGTTTACCACTTGATTTAGAAATTCATATTTTCCCTGGCACTTCTAATCTTTATACGTTATATGAAGATGATGGAATTAGTGAACTTTATGAAGAAGGCTATTATTTGAAAACAGATATTGATTATAACTATCTTCAAAATAATTATACGGTTATTATTCGTTCTGTGGAGGGAAAAAGTGGTATTGTTCCTGAATGTCGTAATTATAAAATACGATTTAGAAATACAAAACAAGCAGATGAGGTAAAAGCATATTTCAATGATATGGAAATTAAAGTTGATGCTATGTATATTGAAGATAATGACTTTATTGTAGAAATTAAACAAATTGATACTATTGGGCAACTTACAATTTATTGTAAAGGAAAGGACATTGAAATTGATGCCGTTCGTTTGATTAATGAAGATATTGATAGCATTTTGATGGATTTACAGATTGAAACAGATCTAAAAGAAAAAATTGCTGCTGTTATCTTTGGTGATGAAGAAATTAAGAAGAAAAGAATTGCTATTCGAAAATTACGATATCAAGGATTATCGAAAGCTTATATGACATTATTTTTAAAATTGTTAGAATATATTGAACAAGTATAGAAGATATTGGCTTTCTTCTTTTTTCTTTGATATAATATTGGTAAGAAGGAAGTGGTACGAATGAAGGCGATGATTACTGGTGCTGCTAGTGGAATTGGGTATGAAATGGCTATTTATTTAAGTAAATTAGGCTATGAATTGTTATTGGTTGACAAACAAAAAGATAAACTAGAGCAGTTGCAAAATCAATTATTTACAAAATCTAAGATTATTTTAGTAGATTTAGCAAATGAACAAAAAGTCAAGGAGCTTTGTGTATTGACGAAAAATGAAGAGGTTGATTTTCTCATTAATAATGCTGGTTTTGGTTTGTTTGGTGCTTTTTATGAAACAGATATTCAAAAAGAATTAGATATGTTAGCTGTTAATGTAAAAGCAGTTCATTTGTTAACAAAATTTTTCTTAAGAGAAATGATGAAGCAGGATAAGGGCATGATTTTAAATGTTGCATCTTCTGCTGCCTTTTATCCTGGCCCTTTGCTTAGTAGTTATTATGCTAGTAAATCTTATGTATATCGTTTATCTTTAGCAATAAAAGAGGAATTACGCAGAGAAAAAAGTCATGTTCAAATTTCGGTTTTATGTCCTGGGCCTGTAAAAACACTGTTCAATCAAACAGCAGGTGTTGAATTTCGAATTTCTTCTTTATCTAGTAGTTATGTAGCTAAATATGCAATTGATAAATGTCTACAAGGAAAAACAGTGATAATACCAGGAACAAAAATGAAAGTAGTAAAATTTTTCAGCCATTTTTTAAGTGATCAACGTCTTGCTAGAATGTCTTATCAAATTCAAAAGAAAAGGAATGATGAAAATGAGTAGTTTGTCTTTAAATTCCTTGACACTTTTGCCATTTCATAAACTTGATCTTACTTTTCCTTCTCATACTTTTACGATGATTACTGGTGCTAATCGTAGTGGGAAAACGCAACTTATCAAAGCTTTAAGTACCATTGTTCCAACAAATGAAGCCATTCTTTTTAATAAAGCTTATATTGAAAGTATTCCTGTTTGTGAAATTTATAAAAAAATACATGTTTTTTTAGGCGAAGAAAAATGGCCATTTATTTTTAAAACTGTCGAAGAAGAAATTCGCTTTCCTCTTGAAAATTTAAAGTACTCTTCTAGCGAAATCAAAAAGAAAACAAAACAAGTGATTGCTATGTTTGGTTTATCGAAAGTATTGCAACTAAATCCTAATACAGTTAGTAAATATATGAAGACAAAGATTTTACTTGCAGTTTTATTAGTGAGTGAACCAGAAATTTTGTTGCTTGATGATCCATTAAAAGGTTTGATGAGAAGTGAAAAAAAAGAAATACTACAAATTTTACACTATTATCATCAACAAGGGATGAGTATTATTATGACGACGTCTTCTTTAGAAGAGACAATTATGATTGATATTTCTAAATTAATTGTTCTTTATCAAGGTCAAGTATTAAAAGAAGGGAAGGTGCTAACGGTTTTACAGGATGATAGTCTTTTGAATAAAATTGGGTTAAAATTGCCATTTATGGTTGATTTATCTGTTAAATTAAAATATTATAATTTACTTGATGATATTATATTAGATCCGGAAAGTTTGGTTGATGTATTATGGAAATAGAATTTGTAAAAGTTTGTGGAAAGGAACTTAGTAATCTTACCTTTAAGATTCCTAAAGGTGAAATTACAGGGATAACTGGACATGGTAAAACAACAGTTTTGGAAATGCTAGATTTATTGATTCCAACTAAAGGAACCATTTATTTTGATGGTAAAAAAATGTTACCATATCAACAACATCGATTTCGCCAAGAAGTTGTTTTAGTTAGTGAATTTTTTGTCAATCAATTCCATTTAGATCATATTTATTCTTATTTTAAATATTATATGATGTATTATCATCTACCTATTGATAACTTTGAAGATAAAATAAAAGGAGCTTTTAAAGTTGTTGGACTTTCTAGTAGTTTATTGGATAAATCTTTTTCAGATTTATGTAGTAGTGATATAAAATTAGTGCAATTAGCGTTAGCATTTTTATCTAACCCTAAAGTGATATTATTAGATGAACCATTTATGGATTTTGATCAAAAACAAGAAAGAAAAATTATTAGAATTTTAGAAAAATTAAAAGATAAATATCAAAAAACGATTGTTATTGCTAGCAATGATAGTGATAGATTGTATGAATATACTTCTTATTTAATTGTATTAGATGACAACAGAGTATTGACAGAAGGTAGTGTAGAGGATGTTTATTTTTCTGATAAAAAGATTGTACAACATCAAATTGATCGACCAAGCATTGTGGAATTTATTGATTTGGTGGAGAAAAAGAAACATATTAAATTAGCACATCGTAAAGATGTAAGAGATGTTATTAAGGATATTTATCGTAATGTATAGTGAAGAAATGACTGTAAAAGATCATACGTTACTTTTATCTATATGTTTCCTTTTTTACACTATTAGTATTATCTTTTTTCCTTCTTTGATGACAAGACTTTTATCTAGTTTTATTTATGTATGTATACTTTATCATTTGGGTTTTAAGATCTATTTTAAATTTCTTATTTTTATTCTTTGCTTGATTTTTATTTCTTCTTTTGATTCTCTTTTGTTTTTTCTTCTTGGATTTGTGTGGTATATTTTTCATTTGCCGAAAAGGAGTATTTTAAAATTACTTGCTTTTGTATGCCCTAATGAGAAAATACTTTATCAAACGTTACTTTTTGGTCAATTTTTTCATGATTGGTATTTAGAAATTTTATTTTCTTATCAATTATCAAAAGAATTTTCTTCTAAGTTTTTTTTCCGTCATTTTTTCTTTCATTTGCGTTTGAGTGGGCAAAGTGCTTATAATAAAGCATGTGATCAAATGATGGTTTATAAGCGATTATTTTATGGATATTCCAAAAAGAGGTGAGTTATGCGTTATATTATTCAATTTTCTTATGATGGAAGTTTGTTTGCTGGGTATCAACGACAGCCTTTAAAAAGAACGGTACAGGGATGTTTAGAAGAGGCGATGTATTTCATTAATAATAAGCAAAAAACAGTCGTATGTGCTACCGGTAGAACGGATAAAGGAGTTCATGCAAAATGTCAATACGCTCATGTTGATGTCAATGTTACTATTACACCTTATAAATTAAAACGGGCTTTAAATAGTCATTTGCCAGAAGATATTCATGTGATTTCTACCTTTGTTGTACCAGATGATTATCATGTTCGCTACCATGTTTTACAAAAAACATATCAATATCGCTTGAATATGGGTGAATATCAACCACTAGAAAGAAATTATTGTTATCAGCATAATTATTTACTTGATGTTGCTAAGATGAAGGAAGCCATTACTTATTTTATTGGAGTTCATGATTTCAGAGCTTTTGTTACAGAGAATGCATTAAAAGAAAACTGTGTTCGTCATATTATGGATGCTTCTATCATGGTAGATGAAAAAAATCCGATGGAAATTATTTTCCAGTTTGTTGGAGATGGTTTTATGCGTTATCAAGTTCGAAATATGGTTGGATTATTGATTAAAGTTGGTAATGGAAAAATAGAACCAATTGTGGTAAAAGAAATACTAGATAGTAAAGTAAGAGGCAAACATGGATGTAGAGCTCCAGCTTGTGGATTATGCTTGGTAGATGTAAAACTTTTATGAAAAAAAGTAATGTTAATCTATTAGAAATAGCATTACTTTTTTAGTCTTTAAATGTTTTTGCAATAAGATTTTTGGATAATTCATCTATTAAAAATATACATAGTACAATAAATAAACAATACATTAGTTGAATAGGAGTTAGTGTAGTAATTTTGAAAATGTTTTTTAGGGGTGTTATAAAAATAAGTATTTGCAATATACATAATAAAAGTATACTTCTATTCATATAATGGTTACTTCCTATATTTTTATTGATAATACTTGATTTTAAATTTCTACAAGAGTAAGCAAATACAATTTCTAGTAGTACTAAAGTTAAAAACGCCATGGTAGTTGCTACTTCTAGTGTATATAATTTTGAATTTAGTATGTAAACAAGTAAAATAGCAATTGTTTTTAATAGTGCTGATAAACTCATTTTTGCAATTAGAAAAGGGGTGAAGAATGAACTATCTTTTTTTCTTATGGGACGTTGCATTATATTTTCTTCACAATCTTCAAATGCTAAAGCAATTGCTGGGATAGAATCTGTTATCATGTTAATATATAATAATTGGATTGGTAGGAAAATTTCTATTCCAAATAACATTCCAATAAATACAGCGAACACTTCAGCGATATTTCCAGTAAGAAGATAAACTAATACGTTTCTGATATTATCAAAAATTCTTCTACCTTCTTTTACTGCTGTTACAATTGTGGAAAAACTATCATCTGCTAAAATAATATCTGATACACTTTTAGAAACTTCCGTTCCTGTTATTCCCATTCCAACACCTATATCTGCATTTTTTAAAGCAGGGGCATCATTGACGCCATCTCCTGTCATTGCTACGATTTTACCATTTTGTTTCCAGGCATTTACAATTGTTAGTTTGTTCATTGGACTAACTCTTGCATAAACAGAATATTTTTTAACATTTTCCTTTAACTCCTGTTCATTCATTTTATCTAGATATTCTCCTGAAATAGCTTCTTCCTCTTTTGTTAAAATTCCAATTTCTTTGGCGATAGAGGTAGCTGTAGATAAGCTGTCACCTGTAATCATAATTGGTTTAATGTGTGCTAATTTACATTCTGTAATGGCATTTTTAACATCTAATCTTGGTGGATCTATCATAGCAGTCATACCAACAAAAATTAATTCGTTTTCTAATTCATTATTTAAAATGTATGTTTTTTGAATTGTTTTATAGGCGTATGCTAATACTCTATATGCTTTATTCGATTCTTTTTTTTCTATTTGCATTAATTGTAATTTTTTTTCTTTTGTTAGCTTTATTATTTGATTATTTTCATAAATGTAAGAACAATGTTTTATAATAGAATCGAAACTTCCTTTTGTGTATAGAGTGATGTTATCTTTATTTTTGTTAATAGTGGACATCATTTTTCGATCAGAATCAAATGGTAATTCGTCTATTCTTTGATTGTTTTTTCTTAAAGTGTTAATATTGATGCATTCTTCACATGCTTCATAAACAGCGATTTCAGTTGGATCACCAATATAGTCATTCTCATTTTTTTCAACATCATTATCAAGAGCCATAATAGAAAGTAAAATATTATCATTTTTTAATTCTTGATAAGGACATATTTTATTGTCAAAGTAAATTTCTTTTATTGTCATTTTATTTTGCGTAATTGTTCCAGTTTTGTCAGAACAAATTATTTCTGTTGATCCTAATGTTTCTACACTGGACATTTTTCTTACAATTGCTCGTTTTTTGGCCATATTGCTCATACCTAGTGATAACGTGATCGTGATTACAGCAGGAAGTCCTTCTGGGATGGCTGCTACGGCAAGTGAAACAGATAACATTAGAACTTCTATTATGTCCATTCCTTTTATTAAACCAATAAGAAACATGATGACAATAATTATTGCTATAGTAGTAGATAGAAATTTACTTATTTCGTTCATTTTCTTTTGTAATGGTGTTATTTCTTTTTCCTGTTCATTTAAACAGTTTGCAATCATACCTAATTCTGTATTCATTCCAGTGGCACATACGATGGCAGAACATTTTCCGTAAACGATATTAGTTCCTGCGTAAATCATATTTTTCCTTGCAGATAAGGGAGTGTTTTCTTTTAAAACTGTCGTATTTTTCGATACAGAAATAGACTCACCTGTAAGAGATGATTCATCTACTTTTAGAGCTGCTTCAGAAATAATTCTGGCATCAGCTGGAACACTATCACCTGCTTCTAATATGATGATATCACCTTTTACTAATTCTTCTTTATTGATTTTGTAAATTGTATTATTTCTTTTTACTTTTGTCGTTGTTGTTTGTAATTTTTTTAATGAATCAATGGCTTTATCCGCCTTTAGTTCTTGAATGAATCCAAGAATTGCATTTAAAATTACGATTACTAAGATGATAATACTATCTGTAAATGATTCGTGATTTATCATAGATATTATAAAAGATATGATAGCTGATATTATTAGAATAATGATCATTAAGTCGTTAAATTCATTTAAAAATTTTACAATATTTGATTGCTTTTTCGGCTCTATAATTTTATTTTTTCCATTTTGTTGCAATTTTTTTAAAGCTTCTTCTTTTGTAAGTCCTTCTTTTTTTGAATCTAATATTTTATATACTTCGTCAATTTTTTTACTATAAAAATTCATTTTCTTTCCTTCCTTATCTTTTCCCCAAGTAATCTCTATTATATTTATATTATACAGGTTAATTTTTTTAACAAAAAGATTTGACTTTCCTATTAATCTTTAGTATAATTTTAATCGGTACATTTTATATCCCCACATAAACTTGAGTTCTGGGAAAACTCGGTTTAAGTAAAGGAGAAAACTATGACAAGTTATATGCAAAAAAAAGAAACAGTAAAGAGAAATTGGTATGTTATTGATGCTGAAGGAAAGCCATTAGGTCGTGTTGCAAGTAAAGCTGCACATATTCTTCGTGGAAAACATAAACCAACATTTACACCACATATTGATTGTGGAGATTATGTTATTATCGTTAATGCTGAAAAAGTATTGTTAACTGGTAATAAACTAGAAGATAAAAAATATTATAGTCATTCACAATATCCAGGTGGATTAAGAGAAAGAACTGCTAAAGAAATGGTTGAAAAATATCCTGAAGAAATGGTTGAAAAAGCTGTTAAAGGAATGTTACCTAAGAATCGTTTAGGAAGAGCTATGTATAAAAAATTATTTGTTTATACTGGTGCTACACATCCACATGCTGCACAAAAACCAGAAGAAATGGATATATAATAGGGAGGAAAATGTATGGCAAAAGATAAAAAAGTATATACAGGAACAGGTAGAAGAAAATCAAGTGTTGCACGTGTTAGATTAGTTCCTGGAACAGGAAAGATTACGATTAATGGTCGTGATGTAAATGAATATTTTCCTTATGCAACATTAGTAATGGATTTAACACAACCATTAGATGCTACAAATACTCGTGATATGTTTGATGTAGATGCTGATGTTACTGGTGGTGGATTTTCTGGACAAACTGGTGCAGTTCGTCTTGGTATTACAAGAGCTTTATTAGTATATGATCAAGCTACTCCTGTTGATTCTGAAAACAGTTATCGTAGAATTCTTAAGAAAGAAGGATTTATTACTCGTGATTCTCGTAAGAAAGAACGTAAGAAACCAGGTCTTAAGAAAGCACGTAGAGCACCTCAGTTCTCAAAACGTTAAAATTTATTATTGTTTCTTTCGATATCCTTTATGGATATCTTTTTTTATAAAAAAATCCGTCATAATTAGACGGAAATTTTTATTAATATGTTGAATCATCTACTGAATTATCTGTTGAATCATTTATTTCATCAAGTAAATTTGATATTCCACTAGAATAATCACATATTGAATTTTGGATTGAATTAATTAACACAGTGATTGCTTCGGCAAAATCATCTTCTGTATAATTTTTTTGATACCTTTCTTACTTTTAAATTTTTAATCTGGACGCAAAAATTTTTATTCCTGATATATCTCTTTTATTATTAACAAAAAATAGTATTGGTGATCTTTTTATTGATAGAATCTTAAGGTGTTGATTGTGTTATGATTTTTGAATATTTAGCAAACTTTCTTATTTTTATTTTGCTAATTTTATGGATTATATGTTATGCTGGTATTGTATATAATTGGGGTGTTAATTATGAAGATATCATTATATTTACAAGATAGAATTGTGAAATTTTTATTACCAGAACAAATATCTGGAAGTTTTAGTTTTGATATAGATGAAAGTATAACAAATAAATTGATTAATATTGAAGCAAGAAATAATAATTGGGTTTTATATGGAACAACTGATGTAAAAATATTAAATGGGAATATAAATGTTGAAAATATTATTTTAACAAATCAAAATTTTTATGTTTTGCAAAGAGAGAATATTGATTATTTAATATTTGTAGAAGAAATTTTTTTTCCTGGATTTTCTCTTTATGTTTATCAAAATGATATGCATTTATTAATTGGTAATTCAGAAAATGCTAATATTAATTATAAACTTTCATATTTGACTGATTCTATGATTGAGATTACTAATAATGATAATCAACTTAAATTGAAGAAAAATGGAAATATACCTTTTTATATTAATAAAAAAATTGTCTTATCTTCTGAATATTTATTGCATATTGGTGATGAGGTTGAAATATTTGGTTTGCGTTTGATTTTTTACAAAAATGTTTTGTTAATATCAAAGTTATCATCTTTACTTAATATCAACATGGGAAATGCCCATATAACGTTGTATTCTTTTCCACCTTGCGAACCTTTGGAAGATATTATAATCAAAGATGAAGATTTATATGCTAAAACAGATTATTATTCTAAATCTCCAAGAATGCGAAGATTAATTGAAAATAAAAAGATAAAACTTAGTCCACCACCTAAAGAAGGAGATAGTTCAGAAGTCCCGGTCATTTTAGTTATAGGGCCAATGTTAACAATGGGTGTTACTTCTGGTACAATGCTTTTAAATACTCTTTCTAAAATATACTCTAAACAAGCATCATTTTCTGATAATATGCCACAATTAGTTACTAGTGGTGCAATGCTTGTTTCTATGTTAGTTTGGCCACTTGTTACACAAGCATATAACCGTCATATGAAAAAGAAATCTAAAAAGGAAATTATTGATAAATATACAGAATACTTAAAAGAAAAAAAGCAAGAATTAGAATTAGAAGCTAAAACACAGCGAGAAATCTTGTATGAAAATTTAATTGCAACATCAGATTGTTTATCCATTATTCAAAATAAAAGTATTAATTTTTGGGATAAAAGAATTGATCAAAAAGATTTCTTGGTTGTTAGGGTAGGCTTAGGCAATGAAAAATTGGATGTTGACATCGAATATCCAGATGAAGGATTTACTATTGAAGAAAGCGAACTTCGAAAGCAAGCTGATGCTGTTATTGCTGGATTTCAATATATTAATAATGTTCCAATAGGATATTCTTTTCAAGAAAATAAAGTGACGGCCGTTATGGGAGAAGGTAATAAACCTCATTATTTTGTATGTAATATGTTATTACAATTGATGACATTTTATAGCTATGATGATTTAAAGTTTGTTATTTTTACAAACGAAAAGAAAAAACAATCTTGGGAATTTTTGCGATATTTAAATCATACTTTTTCTAATGATAAATCTTTTCGCTTTTTTGCAACTGATCAAGAGTCTACTAAGAACGTGGCTGATTATTTACAAATGCAATTTCATCAAAGATTAAGTACAATTACAGAGGGTAAAAGTAGTTTATTTAAACCATATTACTTTATTATAGTTGATGATTATGATCGAATAAAATATCACGATCTTATTAATTTAATTACTGAAAATGATAATAATTTAGGTTTTAGTTTGCTTATATTAGAAAATAAATTGAGTAAATTACCTAGTAAATGTAACAATTTTATTACAATTGGAGAAAAAGAATCAGGAATTTTAAAAAATTCTTATGAAAACCAGCAACAAATATCTTTTCAAGATGAAATTAACCCTTATATTGATTTAATGAGTATAGCACATTATCTTGCTAATATTCCTGTTGAATTTTCAGAAGGAGAAAAAGAATTACCAAATGCAATTACTTTTTTGGAAATGGAAAAAGTTGGCAAGGTAGAACAATTAAATATTTTAAACAGATGGAATAGTAATGATTCTACAACAAGTTTAAAAGCAGAAGTTGGTGTTGATGAACGTGGTGAATTAATGTATTTGGATTTACATGAAAAATATCACGGTCCTCATGGATTGATTGCTGGTATGACTGGTAGTGGTAAATCAGAGTTCATTATTACCTACATATTATCAATGGCAATTAATTATAGCCCAGATGATGTTGCATTTATATTAATTGATTATAAAGGCGGTGGATTGGCATTTGCTTTTGAAAATAAAACACAAGGGATTGTATTACCACATTTGGCTGGTACAATTACTAACTTAGATAAAGCTGAAATGGATAGAACTTTGGTTAGTATCGATAGTGAAATTAAACGTCGACAACAAATATTTAACGAAGCAAGGGACAAACTTGGACAAAGTACTATAGATATTTATAAATATCAAAGATTTTTTAAAGAAGGGAAATTATCTACTCCGGTTCCACATTTGTTTATTATTTGTGATGAGTTTGCGGAGTTGAAAAGTCAACAGCCAGAATTTATGGATAACCTTATTAGTGTAGCACGTATTGGGCGTAGTTTGGGAGTTCATTTAATTCTTGCTACACAAAAACCAAGTGGTGTTGTTAATGATCAAATTTGGTCTAATACAAAATTTAGAGTTTGTTTGAAGGTACAAGATGAACAAGATAGTCGTGAAATGTTAAAACGTCCTGAGGCAGCAAGTTTGAAACAAGTTGGTAGATATTATTTACAGGTTGGATATGATGAGTTGTTTTTACTTGGACAATCAGCTTGGTGTGGTGCGAAATACTATCCATCTGATCAAATGATAAAAGCCGTTGATAAAAGTATTAATTTTATTAATGATAATGGTATGTTAATTAAGAGCATACAAGCTTCTTCTAATGTTAAATTAGAAGCAAAAGGTGAACAATTATCTGCTGTTATTCAATCTATTATTACAATTGCAAATCAAACTAATAAACATGCAAGAAAATTATGGTTAGATAATATTCCTAGTATTATTACTCTAGATCTGCTTGTTAATAAGTATGGAGTAGAACAAAAACCTTATCACATTACAGCTATTTTAGGTGAATATGATGCACCAGAAAAACAAGAACAAGGTTTGGTTTGTTATTCTTATTTAAAAGATGGCAACATGATTATTTATGGAAATGATGGTGCTGAAAGAGAAAATTTACTTTCTGCTTGTATTTATACATCTGTTAAAGAACATAGTGCAGATGAAATCAATTATTATATAATGGATTATGGATCTGAATTTTTAAGAATTTATAATAATTTACCTCATGTTGGTGGAATGGTTTTTGCAGGTGAAGATGAGAAATACCATAATTTATTAAAATTATTAAGAGAGGAACTACAAAAAAGAAAGAAATTGTTAATCGATTATGGTGGTGACTATGAAAATTATATTAATACCTCTTCATCTAAATTACCTTTGTTAGTTGTTATTTTAAATAATTACGATTCAATTTATGAAGCAAATCCTAGTTTGTATGATGAATTACCAGAATTATTACGTGATTCGGAACGATATGGTATTATTTATATTTTTACAGCAGGTGCTGTTAATTCTATTCAGAGTAAATTGTCACAAAATTGTTCTACTATTTTTGCTTTTAAATTGAAAGATGTGAGCGATTATACTTCTTTGTTTGGTGTACGAGTAAAAAATTGGCCAAGAGATGTATTTGGAAGAGGATTTTTGAAAACAGACACAGTTCATGAATTTCAAACACTTAGTATTTGTGATGATTCTTCTAATACAGCTTCTTATTTACAAGATTTCGTTAAAAATATTAAAATTTCTTCAACAAGTAAAGCGAAAAGAATACCAACTTTACCTGACATTATTCGTTTAAATGATATTGATGATGAAATAACTGATTTACATTCTATACCAGTTGGAATTAGTAAAAAAGAATTAGACGTTATTACTATTGATTATTTAGCTAATGTTGGTAATATTATTACTTCTAATAAATTAGCAAATACAGAAAAGTTTGTTAGAAGTTTGTTGACAGTGTTTACACAGATATCTGGAATGGGTTTGATTGTGATCGATCCAATGAAGTTGTTAAAACTTGATATAAATAATTATCCAAATTATTATACTAATCAATTGGTAGAAGTACTTGATAAACTTATTATGTGGGTTAACCAATTACAAGCAAATAAAAGTGATCAAAGTTCTGTTATTTTAATTTATGGCTTTAATAAATTTATTGCAAAAGTGAAAGAAAGTAATAAGTTTGATAGTTTAGTTAAAGCGTTGAGAGATTATGAAAAAATAAGTTTAATTATTGTGGATGATGCAGCTAAAATAAAAACCTTTACTTTTGAGCCATGGTTTAGTAGTACTTTTAGTATTAATGATGGTATTTGGATAGGAAGAGGTTTATCAGATCAAAATCTATTACATTTATCTACAATAACCCGTGATATGACAAATGATTATAAAAATAATATGGGTTATGTAGTAATGGAAAGTATGGGCGTATTGTGTAAATATATTGATTTTATTTCAAAGGAGGAACAAGGTGATGAAAAATAAAGTATTAATACAATTATCTATATTAGAACTTGAAAAAACATTTGATGTTTTTGTTCCTGTTAATGAAGTTATTTGGAAAATAAAAAAATTGTTGGTAAAATCGGTTTCTGATTTGTGTAATGTAAAATTGAATATTAATGATAATTATGAGTTGTTAAATAAAAATAGTGGTATCATGTATAAAAATAATGATATACTAATTCATACAGATATTCGAAATGGCAGTGAATTAGTATTGTTAATGAAGGAGAAACGAAATGGTAATTCAATCTAGTATAGCTGCTGGTATGAAAATTGGTTTAGAAGCAACAAGAGATAGTGGAAATTTATCAAGTGTTCAAGTTGATGCTGTCAATAAAGCAATTTCTGATTTGGAGAATGCTAATTTTTCTAATCAGAATAATTCTTCTTCGAATGCAGCAGTGGAGGAGCTTGACTTAAGGACAGCAAACTTTGAGCAAACTTCTCAAGCTGAAAATCAAACATTATCCAAAGAACAATATGATCAAGTTGTTCAGGAATATACAGATCAGTATGATGAGACAATTGATCAATATGAAGCTATATTGAAAGAAAGCCAAAAGAAATTAGATGATTTACAAAAACTAGCAATTGATACAGATACAGTAGAAGCAGAAAGAACAGTAACAGAAGAAAATAAT
>CAKPFD010000009.1 GCA_934149515.1 uncultured Bacilli bacterium | reverse complement strand
TCTATTTTGAAACAGCAAAAAGACCAGAATACATTTCTATTCTGATCTTTACCTCATCAAAAAAACAGGTATTGGTTGCTTGATTAAAGTACCCCCCCCCAGGTTAACTTACGGTTTACAGAAACATTATTGAGCATTTCAAACACCTCACCTATCTTATCTATCTATTACTACTCTATCACAACAAATAAGAAAAAGCAACAGCTCTTCAAAAAATCAAATATGAAAATTATTAACAAAAATATGTTTTCACTTTTTCTAAATATTTTCTTCGTCTATCAATGGTATCCGGATGATGAGCAAGTGCATCACATCGTTGTACTTCTAATCGTTTTTCTAACAAATCATAATTTTTTAACACTTCGCTTCTCTTAATTGGTGCATCATGATATCGCACTAGATAACATACATCTTCAATAAAGTCTTCTTGATATTGCAAACGTTCTAAAACACTTCTTGTTATCTTTTCCGAATAGATCGGATGGTGATGATAACTTCTTACTTCGCCTTCTTCAAAACAATAGGGTTTTCCAATATCATGAAATAAAAGAGCCATTCGAACTAAGTAATCTTTTTCTGATAAAGAAAGAGCATAAAGCGTATGTTCAAACACATCTAAATGATGTTGTGAATGTTTATGAGCAAATCCTATCATGGGTTTTATTTCAGGAACTATTTCTAAAATAGAATCTAAATGATTTTTTATTTCTCCTACGACATCGTCACTCATTAAAATAGTATAAAAATCTAACATGATTCACCTCTTCAATAAAAAAAAGAAACACCCAATGGATGTTACTTAATTTCAATAATTTCTACTTCATAATCACCATTAGGACTTTCTACTGTAATAATATCTCCTACTTTATGATTAAGAAGTGCTAAAGCGATAGGACTTTCATTAGAAATACGTCCTTCAAATGGATCAGCTTCTTGACTACCAACGATTTTATATTCATCTGTATCATCAGGATCATCCACATATTTAATTTCTACTGTACTTCCAAGTCCTACTTTATCTTTTGGAATATCTTTAATAATTTCTACATTTTCTAACATTTTTTCAATTGTCTTAATTCTACCTTCAATTTGTGCTTGTTCATTTTTAGCAGCATCATAATCGGCATTTTCAGACAAATCACCTAAGCTTCTTGCTTCTTTAATAGATTGAATATTAGCAGGTCTTTTTTCATTGATTAAACTATCAAGTTCCATCTTCAACTCATTTAAACCTTCTTCAGTTAAATAGACTACTTTTTTATTTCCCATATTTATTTCACCTCGAATATATTTTCCAGTTGAATCCCCCTGTAATCTCAACATGTCTAAAATTGTATCACATTATTGTGTTTTTTTCAAGCTTTTTTTATAGAAATTGCAAGTAGTATTACTGATGCTTTTCCACTTGTCTTGTAAACATATCATCTGTCATTCCACAAATAAAGTCTAAGACTTGTCGTTTTGGATTGGTTGTTTCTAAATAGTCTTTGCTTTGATGGTTTAAAAACAATTGATAGATAAAGCTATCAGTGCGTTGATTCATAACGTCTTGTAAATAATCTTGATAAAGTTTTTCCATCCCTTGCTCATAGTAAGTATATTCTTCTTTTGTCATAGAATATGTATAAATATGTTGATAATTGAATTGTTTTAGTTGCATTAACGCTTGATAAACTTCATCGCTTAGTTTGATGTATGGTTGATGTAAGCTGTTTTTGATAATATCAAGGATGATAGTATTGACAATTTCACGATTGGTACTACCTAATACATTTGTAATAGTTTTAGGTATTTCTTCTCGTTTAATATGCCCTAATAAAATAGCATCTTCAATATCTCTACCAATATACCCAATAACATCACTAATACGCACCACACAACCTTCTAAGGTCATCGGACGATACGTATTAGCTTTTGCTAGGTTTGTATAAGCTTCTTGATACTCTCTTAAGAATTCTTCTTTGTCTTTTTTCATTGGTTCATAAATAGGACTTAAAATCTCTCCATTATGACATAAAATACCATCAAGTACTTGCAAAGTTAAGTTATAACCACTACCGTCCTTAGCAATCATCATATAATAACGAACCCCTTGTACATTATGAGCAAAATCTTCTCCTAATTCCCGTAAAGAGATTTTTTTAACCATACTTTCCCCATTATGACCTAAAGGTGTATGACCAATATCATGTCCAAGAGCAATCGCTTCGATTAAATCTTCATTTAAATTTAAAGCTCTACCAATGGTTCTTGCAATTTTACTAACTAATTGAACATGGACCATTCGACTACTGACATGATCATTTTCAAGTTCTGAATAAACTTGTGTTTTATTAGAATATCTAGTATACGACATAGAATGAATAATACGATCAATATCATGAAAATAACTAGGACGAATCTCATGAGTAAAGTCTTCTTCCTGAAAACGAATCGCCTCTTGATTTTTCGTTGCATACTGGCTTAAGTATTTTTCTTTATTTAAAAAATTATGCTTCACTTCTTCAAACATTTTAATCCCTCTTTTTTCTAATAAGTCGTATCATCGAATAAGTTGGTATTTCTTTAAAAAACGGAATAAATAGATGCTGTTCTGGATGCCTTGCAATGGTAATTGGGGTATTAGTATCATCGTATAAAGTAGTTACTGTTAATGCATAAGTCGCACCATCTGGTGTAAAGATCTCTACTTCATCCCCTACTTCAAAATAGTTTCTTTCTATTAATTCAATCAAACCATCATGATATCCAACAACTAATCCTAAATATTCTTGGTTAGATATCTCTTGTCTTCCAGTATAATATTGATCCGTCTCATCTGCAACATGATGGAAAAATTGTGTACTTACTTCTCGATTAGCAACACTTGATAACGTTTTATCGATCTGCTGCATCAAATTATCATCTAAGTTATTTTCATAAATTGCATCAATTAACTTCCGATAACAAGAAACAACAGTCGCAAGATAATAAATGGAACGCATTCTTCCTTCTATTTTTAAAGACGCAACTTTCATTTCAATTAGATCTTTCACATAATGCGTCATACTTAAATCTTTGGTTGCCATCGTAAAAGCACTATCACCATCAGAAAAACAAAACCGGCAAACCTGTGCACAACCGCCACGATTAGCATCACGATTCGTCACATAATTAGATAATGCACAACGACCACTATAACAAGTACACATTGCCCCATGAATAAAGACCTCTGTTTCCACAGGAGCTTCTTTAGTAATTGCTGCAATATCTTCTTTGGATAATTCTCTTGCTAACACAATACGACTTGCTCCAAGCAAGGCATAAAACGAACTAGCAGCAGTATTGGTAACTGAGGCTTGCGTAGAAACATGAACTTCAACCATTGGAAAATGTTCATGAACATACTTCATAACATATACATCACTAATAATCATCGCATCAACGCCACAATGAACCAAAGCAGCTAAATATTCTTCTAACCCCTCTCTTTCCGCATCATGAAACACAATATTAACCGTCACATATACTTTTTTTTCTAAAGAATGAGCAAAAGAACAAGCCTGTTGTATCTGTTCCATCGTAAAGTTAACAGCATTCGCTCTAAGACCCAACCGTGGTCCTCCTATATAAACTGCATCTGCACCATATAATAAGGTTATCTTTAACCGTTCCATATCACCAGCCGGTGCTAATAATTCTATTTTCTTCATTTTCTTTTCACCTGATAAACCATATTTCGATAGTAAAATCCCCGATTATGTCCTAATAAAGTATCTAATTTTTTCTTATCAAAATGACAATATGCTCTGATCACTTCTAAAAATTCTAAGCTGGATAAATCTGCTTGTTCTAAAACGCCAAAAGAAATAAGTGGCTCAACCTCTTGATAAATAGAACTAGCATTAAGTCGTTTACCATATCGAAAAGTAGTTCCTTCCTTTGCTTCTTGTAAGAAAAATGTCTGTGCTGACTTTGGTTCTTTAATAGTTAAATGCGAAGTCTTCTTCTTAGACATCATCGTTTGATAATTAGAAATCAAATATCTTCTAGACATTGCAACAACCGGATAACCTTCTAGCAACAAAAGAAGTTTTCCTTTCGTATTAGAAGCAATATGACAAATTTCTTCCTTTCTTAATTCATTAGATAAATAAGCACCATGAACACCATAATTATAATAGGTATCGATCATTTCATGATTACAAGCAAAGTGTGTTTGATGTAAGTATAATGGTAAGTCTAAATGATAAAGTTCGTTATAATAAACAATTGCAGTATCATAAAACAAAACACCATCAACCTGATATTCCTTTAATGTTTTTAAAATTTCTACTAAAGGTTTTAAATCCTTTTGATACATCATTTTATTTAATACCACAAAACAAGTAGCAGATGGATAATTTTGTTGAAAAGATAAAATATCTTCTAAGGTATAATAATTTGTATAATCACAAGCATAATCCTTTAAAGGAAATAAAAATCCATCTAAACCAGCTTCTAAATAAGTATGATATTGTCTATTCTGTATAACACCTAACAACTGCATGAAGCACCACATCCTCCATTTCTTAAGTTATTCTATCACACAATCTAAGTATAATTCAACGTCTAAGTTCATAAAGTATACTAGGTGAAATATATGACGTATATTAAAAATTTATTAAAAGCTTTACTTTTTAATAGTTTACTTATTTTACTATTATCTTTTATTTTAACTATTCTTTATCATACCAATATTATCTCTAATTCTATCTATCGTATCATCTGTTTTATCATTCCTAGTATTACTTTATTTATCACAACATTCTTACTTGGTAAAAAAGCCACGAAAAAAGGCTGGCTAGAAGGTCTAAAACTAGGAAGCCTAACCATCCTTATCTTTCTTATTATTGCATCTACAACCGCTACAAATATCTCTTTAAAAATTAGTTTATATTATTTTATTTTATTATTAGTATCTATCGCCGGAGCCATGATAGGGATCAATCAAAAAAGCGAATAAAGTTTCTTGTCATCATCAACAAGAAACTTTTTATTTTCTCACGCTTTATTTTCTAAGGTTCTTCTACAAAATGTACAAGTTCCTGTTTTTTCTGTAAATATGTTATCAGAACCACAAGATGGACAATGCATGACATTAGTATGTTTTGATTTTTCACGTTTTTCTTGTTAAATATAATTTTTCATCGAAAAATCAAGTTTATTTGTCATAGTAATAAATATATTTTTAAAGATAAAAGAAAGAATTAAAAAGATGATTCCAACCGTAATGATTAATTTACTATATTGTATTGCAATAATTTAACATAAATATCTGATGTTATGATACTACTTAAGTATGGTATTTTTATATTTAGATTTAGTATCTTGATAATTGATACAACCATCTCTGGTGCCAAAATCAAAAAGCTGCATAATATCTAAACAAAAGAAGACAAACTCCTAAAAATGGTGCAAAATACAATGCTACCAAAATGATAGGTAAGCTCATAATATCTTAAAAAGGCTATTCATAAAACATCATACCTTCTTTTTAATTTAGAAAAATCCAAAACATTATAAACTTATCTATTATAATCCATTAATATTTATAATTATAGCTAAAAATTTAAATTTTTATGTTTTTTCGGTCCAGAAACATCTGCACCGAAAAAACATTATCCTGCTAATTTCACTTCAAATGGATTTTCTTTTGTACCATCTCCACCAGTAATCATAACATCAGATTTTAGATTAATCGTGGGGCGCCCGCCGAGCAAATACCTAACAACGCCGTAGCCCGCAGCGCCATTGCTGATCACATAACGGACGTTAGACGTATTATATGGTGTTAATGTCCAATAATCTGTATTATTTCCAGCTTTATCAAATTGCCCAGAATTTAATTCTCCTAATCTTAATAATCCAACTTTGGCTGTTGTTGTATTTGAAGTTACAGTGGCACTTGATGCACTCGCATATTTTGCTAATTTATAACTTGTACCATTTCCTACTGTCCCCAAATACCAGGTTGTATTATCTTCGATCATATTTACTTGATCAGTTGTTAGATAACTTCCACTTGTTAAGTATTCTCCATTCAAGAATGCTCCTATTGTATTACTACTTGAATAGTTGACTCCTGAACTTGCAAAAGCAATTTGTTTATTATAATTTTCTTTCAATGGTATAGCACTTACTATTTTTGTTGTACCTTCTGTTTCATGGCTGACGATCTGATATAGATTGTTTTCTCCAGTTCCAAATCGAATGTACTCTCCACTATATCTTGTTGCTAGTTTTGTTCCTGATGCTGGTGTATCATTATCTCCTTTTAAACGATACGGATCACTTGCTGTTCCAGAACCTGATACGATTTCAACACTAGATTTTAGATTAATTGCGGGCCGCCCACCGTTCGAACCCATACCATCGCTGCTGTACGCTTTGCCACCGCTGGCCACATAACGGACGCTAGACGTGTTATCGGGTGTTAATGTCCACCAATATAGACCATTATTTAAATAACCATTTGAATATGTGGTACCTTTATAACTCATTGTATATTCATACATATTTAATAATCCTACAGCACTTGTTACCATGGTTGTTTTTGCAGGTTTTGTCGTTGCAGTTGTTTGTGTGGCATTCCAAGCACTATCCATTTTGATAAATTTTTCTGGTTCTCTTAAATTTCCTAAGAAGCCATCTCTCGTTGTATCATTTAACCATTGTTGCATATAACTTCCTTCAAAGGCTGTATTTCCTGATGCGTTGTATGGTATTGATGATATATTCCATTGTGTTACTAATTTTACACTATTATCGGATGGGTCAATTGATACTGCTCTCCATAGTTTTCCACTATACCAAATATAGTTATTTGGATTAGTTCCGGTGATAAAGGTTTGTTCTGAATCAGTGGTATCTATTGCACCGTTTTTTCCTACTCCTGCTAATAATGTGTCTGCTACTGGTAAATCATTTAATAACTGTGATGCTACAATCCTTAACTTACCACTAAATACTTCATTGTAATTAGCAGTTGAATCTTCTTTTAACCATAAGCGTAATTCATATGTTTTCTTGCCGCCGACTGCAAGATTGTTTTTTTCAATACATCTACCATCAGATAATAGCTTAACGCTACCTCCACTACCGACTGCTTTTATTTGATATTTAATATTACTATCATCAATACGAACATCACTACTATCGATAGTATCATCGTCTAAATAAATTTTATATCCTGCTGCAATCGTACCTTTATTTTCTACTGTAAATGTGAATTTTACTTCCTGTGCTATCCCTTCTGCATCAGAAAGTGGTGATGCTTCTAATAAGCTAATTCCATCACTACTTGACTCATCTAAAGTTAGACTTAATGTTCCTGCTTTTAAAGTGTATTCTTTTTGACCTTGAACAGTTTTTGTCAACCAAGCATACGTAAAACCAGCAGCAACCACTAATAAAATAATTGCCAACAGACTAATAATAATCGTCTTTTTCTTCTTCGTCATTTCTATCTTCCCTCTACTTTTATTTATCTAAAGTATAGCATAATTTTTCTTTTCCTTACAAGATACTAACAAGAAAAAACACTAGAATTTTTTATTTCTAGTGTCCGACTTTACGTAGGGTCTTTACTTTTTCTTTTTGTTGATACCAAGTTGCAAATGCTTCTAAGGCTTCTGTATGACCATCTGTTTTATCATGACGCATTGCTTCAGTCATTTCTGCTAAGGTCATATCACAGTTACGTGGTTGAAATACGCTCCATAATTCTGACCAGGCTTCTGCAGTTGAAACGCCTCTTTTTTCTTGCAGTAAAGTTCCTCTTCTAATGCCATAAAATGGTTGTAATTCATCACCATCATAATATACTAAACATTCTTTAAAGTAACAACTGCGATCTTTTACATTTTTCATCACTTCTAAAAGGCCATCTACCCCTAAAGGAATTAATAAGCGTTCTTTAATAAGAGAACCTGGAAAATCTTTTTCTAAAGGATAAGACGGAATATAAAACCCTGTATCCATTACAATACATGGTTTTTGATTTTTATTATATGCTTCTGTTGCTTTTCCTGCTGCTATTAAAAATATATCATCAATAGAAAACTCATATAATGGAAATTCCATACATTTTGCTTTAATATTTAAATGATCTAATAATTTTTGTACATATTGCAATTTGTTTTTATTAGCAGATATAAAGAGTAATGAATCATTATCTGCTTCCATTTCTATCACCACTATTTCTATTTCCTATTATAGCTAGTCTTTATTTTTAGAGCAAGTAAAAGTGTGAAGTTTTACTTTTTCTTGTTGTTTTACTTGTCCTAAAGCTTCTGCTATAGTTCCTTTATAAAAAGGTATTTTATTGATCTGTAAATAAGCGATTGCTTCTGTCATTTGTTTTTTTGTATAAGGTATTTCGGTTTTATCAACTAAAAATGAAGTACCTGCACTATAACCTGCTGTTTGTAATTGATTGGCATGTTGATAAGAGACATATTGAAAAACAGGTTCATGTAAACGAAGATACTTTTCTAAAACTGGTGTGTTTTTAAATCCTAATTGATTACCAATTTTTGCAAATTCAGAAACTGGAAAACCAAATCGTTCAAAATGTGTCAATAAAGGATAAGGTTCTCCTGTTTTATGACAGTGTACCATTCTTTTTGCTACCACATACGTCACCGTTTGAATGACTGGTGCTAATTCTTGGCTTGCTTTTTGCAAAAGTGGAAGTAAAGCTTCATCATTTTTATTTTCTTTATATTTTTGTTTTAAGAAAAGATAGTAATCATAGTCTAATTGGTAAGTCTTACATAGACGTTCTAATGCAATATCACTACCTGAAAAAAGGCGAATTGGAATTTGTAGTTGGATATCATCCGTTAATTTAGGATTATTCTTCTTTTTTTCTTGTAACCGTTGATTTCTTCTTTCCTTTTGTTTTTCTTTCATTTGAACTTTTTTCTCATCATATGCTTTTTGTAAAGCAGGATCAGCCTGACAAACAGAAGTTAATAAAGCTCTTGTTTTCTCTTCATTAATATGATATTCCTTTGCTACTTCTGTATAAAAATCCATCAAACCATAACAATCACTCGTTAAAAATTTTTTCATTAAAGTATATGCTGTTTTTTTTGTTTGTTCTTGTTTTTCTTTTAGTTCTTGCTGTAAAGCTAATTCTCTTTGCTTTTTCTCTTCTTCATTTAATGCTTTAGTAATGCGGCTTAGTAATGTTTTATCAAATAAATATCTATCTTCTGCTAAATCTAACATATCATAGACTTGTTTAACAAAAAAATCTTGTGTTGCAATATAAGATAGTAAAGATGTTTGATGTTCTAATTGTTCTAATAACATAGGAATTTGAAATTTCGCTTGTGTTACCAAACGACTTCTTATCGTTTCAGAAGCTAAGCCCATATATTGATGGCGATTATACGGAAACTCTTCTGATTTCATTTTTTCAAAATAACGAACAATATTAGCACCAGTTAATTCTTTTAAAGGTGTTGTAGAAAGAAATTCATTGGTTGCTTGAATAAGTCGTTTTTGATTTTTTTCTATAGCATCTTCTCGATCAATAGAATTTGCAAAAAAGGTAGGATCTTTTTCTTTATAGAACTGACATAAAGCTCTAAATTTTTCTTGATCTTCTAATGATATATTTTCTTTTATAAAACTTGAAAGTGTATAATTATCGCATTGTTGTAATGTTTTCAATATAGGCATGTATTTTTCTTCAACACTTTGATGATAAATTGCTTCTTCTAATTGTAAAGCTTTTTGTTCTTTTTCAAGATATGGTTGTAATCTTTTTTGATAAAGTTTTGTTTTTCCTACTTCACTTTGTTGATAAGTCTTAGCACAGCACAATAATTTTTTCTGCTGTTCATTCATCTTAGCAAAAGATAAATGGGCTTGGTAAAACATCGTTTGAGAAAAATCTTTCAAGATCGGATGTTCTATATATTTTTGTTTCATGTTAGCAGTAAAAGAAGAAAGGGAAAAAGAAAAAGTATCATGTCTTGCTTTTTGATATTCATTGATAATGATTTGCATCACATCACTAGGTAATTCTTTTTCTGGTAAAATTCTTAAAATTTGAGAAGACTCAACAGGATAACTAATTTCATCTAATTCTTTTAATAATGCTACTTGTTGTTTTATCGTTAAAGGGGACATAGAAGCACCAAGTTCTTTTTCTAATTGGTATTGCAACGTTGGTGCTAAGACATAAAAACTAGGTAAAGGGTTCTTTAAATGTTGTAAAATATCTTGATACTGATAATATAAATTTTCTTTTGAGATATCAATTTCTAATTCATAAGCCAACAAATTCAACTGATAAAGAAATGATCTTCCCATGGAAGAAGATAACTGATTAAGTAATTTTAACTTTTCTAATACTGGTATCTTTGAATAAGAAAAGTCTCTTTCAAAATCATGATATACATCTAAATAACGAAAAGAAATAACTGCTTGATACTCTTTTTGTTGAACTGTTTTTTCTAAAGATTGTAATTCTTGTAATGATTTTTCATAAATAGCACCTAAAAAAGTAGAAAGATTTTTTATTTGAACACCACGTAATAATTCTTTGGTTGCTGCTTCTGTTTCTTGATTTTTTAATAAATAAGATAAAATCGGAAGATAAAGCTGTTCATCAAATAATTCTAATCCAAGGGTTGATGCATCTTTTAAATTGTTCGTCTCTTGTTCGGAAAGAAAGGACAAATAATCTATCGCTGTAGAAGACTTTTTCGCAAAATAAGCAAGTGTTTTGGTTAAGATAATAGTAGGTGTTAAACTAGGATCTTCTAAAACAGTTTGAATTTGTGCTAATGTTAAATCATCTTCTAATAAACCTAAAAATTCTTTTTTAGACTCACTAGAAACATCTGTTGTATGAATAGTAGTTTGATATTGTTTTAAATAAAACTCTAATTGGCCTTTCTTATAAGCATCTAAAAAAGCTAAATAATCCTTTACTAACATGATATAACCCCCTTAATAAATGTAAGATGTATTATACCACAAAAGCCATATAAATCAAGTATTTATATGACTTTTATACTTTATGGATAGAGTGCAAAGTAAGCATCACTTGCTCTTTTTGTAATCGTTTTAGTAACTGGACTAGCATAAGAATTATAAGGATTTTCACAAGAGGAATCAGGACTTGTAACGGTAATAGACATCTTTGGTTCATTAGAAGGCGCATAACCAATAAAAGCTGTAGAAATGGTTTCTGTATCAATCTTTCCATCACCATTGGTATCTGTAAAACTCTGTGCAGTTCCTGTTTTACCACTTGGATCATGACTATCATCAATATAATGATGTCCAATTCCATAACTTGCCATCGTAACAGCATGAAACCCTTCTTTGACTCGATTTAAATATTCTTCTTTCGTATCTACTTGATTTAACACATTAGGAGAAAAAGTATAAATGGTATCTTTTAAAGTCTCATCATCACTACTTTGATGAACTTCTTTTAATAAATGTGGTTGCATCCTCTTTCCTCCATTAGCAATCGTAGAAACATATTGTGACAATTGAATTGGAGTGTAGGTTTCATACTGTCCCATCACATAATCTAATAACAAACCAGGGCTATCGTTTTTACCATGATAACCTAAAGATTCAACTGGTAAATCAATTTCTGTTTTCACCCCAAGACCAACTTGATGAAAAGTATTTCGGTAAATTTCAAAAGCATTATTTTGAATAACAAAAGGAGCATTATATTGATAAGTACTACCGGCTACTTTCATTGCTGTTTTAAACTGATAAACATTACTAGATAAAGCAAGTGCTTCAATATCATTGATCCTACCAAGTGTTTTCCAAGAACATTTTTGTTTCGTTCCAGCAATTTTAATACATTCATCTACTTGATACTCACCAGGTTGAATTGCACCTTGATTATATCCAACTAACATACTAGCACCTTTCACAACAGAACCACTTGTCATCGGAGAAGTTATAATACCACTAGTATAATCGATTGTTTTATTAGGATCACTATCACTAACTTGTCTTCCTGCCATAGCTAAAATCTCCCCAGTAGATGGATCTTGTATGACAACAAAACTACGATGATAATATGTGGTATTTGGCATCTTCTTAGCAGCTAATATCTCTTCATTTAAAATCTGTTCTATTTGTTGTTGCAAAGTAATATCGATCGTTAAAACTAAGTCATTGCCTCTTTTTCCTTCTTTAATTAAAGACATCTCATGTCGATTCATCACTTGATAAAGTGCTTTTTCCCCTTTTAAATAAGATTCATATTCTTTTTCTAAATAACTAATTCCAACCCGATCATCTAAACTATAACCAGCTTTTAAATACTTTGCCTTCTCTTCACTAGGAATTGCTCCAACTGTTCCTAAAATCGTACGAAACACATCACCATAAGGATACACTCTTTCCCAATCAAGTTTCGTATTAAAACCACCTAATATTGCATTATTTTCAGCAATATAAGCATACTCCTCTTCTGTTACATCGACATTTTTAATTACTTTTTCTTGATAGGTATAACCAGTATTCATCAAATAATATAAATAAGCTGCTTTTCTATCTTCTGTTTGGAACGCATCAAGTGTTTCTTGAGATATTCTATCTAATTGATATTGTAAAATATCTTCTGTTGTAAGTTTTCTTTGTTGTAGTTTTTCCCATTCTTTTGCTTTAATTAATTTTTTAGCTTCTTTTGGAAATTTAGCAAGATAAAATGATCGTAACATCGTATCAGTTACTTTATCATAATCTAGTTGTAAATGACTACTAACAAGGTAACTAAGTTCTATTTCTTCTTCACTAGATCGACTCTTATCTTTTTGATAGATAATTGTTTTTAAGGCTTTATTATCAACAATAACTTTTCCATTGCGATCAAGAATCCTACCTCTTGGTGTACTAGCACCTTTGACAGTTGTAGTAGCTAATGCTTCTAGTTGCTGGCTATATTTACTTCGATCTCGTAACATCACTTGATAAAGACGAACAGCTAAAACACTAAATAAGAAAATCATAACACAAGCCATAAAAACAAAACGATTATAATACGTTCGTTTTCCTACATAATAAGCTTTTTTGTTTTTATTTAGTGGTTTCTTCATCTAAAGCACTTGCCTTTCTAGTTATAGTTTATCACATAAAGTAAATTTTATTTCATAGAATGTAGTAGGAGGAAAAAAATTGTTAGAAAGAATGATTCAAAATCAAATTGGAAATCTAAATTACCATTTGTTAATGGGATTTTTAGAAGCCAAAAACATTTATCCAACAGAAGATGAAGCAATCGTGATGACTAATTTTATCAAGGAAAATTATCAAGAAATATTAGCAAGAAAAACAGAACCTTTAATAGAATTAAAAGGGAAAATTCGTAATACGATTTATATAGATACTACAAATGTCTTCTTAACATTAAAAAAACAATATTTTTAATTTTTAAGAGTATTGTTTTTTTATTTTTTCTAATAATTGTTCATCAAATATTTTATTTTTTATCATTTTTATTTCTAGTTGGTAAGGAGAATAAAGTTTATCAACGAATGGTGTTTCTAATATTTTGGGAATGTTTTCTAATTTTTTATGATAGATTACTTGTAATAAGTTATCAAACCCAATCTTACCAAATCCAATATTTTCATGGCGATCTTTATGAGCACCTTTTTCATTTTTACTATCATTAACATGAATACAATGTAATTTATCTAGTCCAATAATAGTATCAAATTCTTGCAAGACTTGATCAAAATGATGAAGGTCATAACCAGCATCATGAATATGACAAGTATCAAGACAAACTCCAATTCTTTCAGGATGCGAAACACTTTGAATAATGGTTGCTAATTCTTCAAAACGACTACCAACTTCACTTCCCTTTCCAGCCATAGTTTCTAATAAGATCATAACATCAGTTGTATCATCTTCTAATATTTGATTTAAACCTGTAATGATATATTGAATACCTACATCAATCCCTTGTCCAACATGACTACCTGGATGTAATACTAAATATTTCATCCCAAACGCTGCTACTCTTTGTAATTCATTTTTTAAAAATTGGCAAGAAAAAGCAAATTTGTCTTCCTCTCCATTGGCTAAATTAATGATATAAGGAGCATGAACAATTACAGTATTTGGATCAATTTGATGTTGTTCCATTAATGTATAAGCTTGTTTTACTAATTCTTTATCAATTGATGATCTAACAGTATTTTGAGGTGCCCCTGTATAAAACATAAAGGTATTAGCCCCATTTTTAATTGTTTCTTCGACACTTCCACATAATCCTTTTTCTTTTTTATATCCAACATGACTTCCTATTAATAACATATTTCCTCCATTTGTACTATTTCTATTATACAAAAAAAAATACAAATTCGTAAGTAAAAAATGATCAATAAAAATCTCTCCATTTCTTATATTTATCATGAAGAGATTTATTATTTACACAAAATTCTTTACACATTCAATTTTGCTAATAA
Organism: uncultured Bacilli bacterium; assembly: GCA_934149515.1. GTDB lineage: Bacteria > Bacillota_I > Bacilli_A > RF39 > UBA660 > Onthousia. Next base: position 32,876 of record CAKPFD010000009.1, on the reverse strand, counting down.
TTTTTCAACTATTTCTGGCTCAACAACTTCTTCTAATCCGTTATTATTATCATATTCGCAAAACATAGTATTTGTGTAATCATCTTGATCAATTAGATATACATAATTTTTTGAATTTAATTCTATTGTATAAACAACCGAATATTTTCTATTATCATTTAGAGTTAAGATCTCACCTTGATTTAGCATTTTCATTACCTCCTAATTCTTCAACCTTAGTATTTTCTAATGAGAAATTAAAATCTTGAAATTCATGTTGAGCACGTTTTAATTTTTTAGAATGTTTCATATATTTAGCAATAAATCCTCCAGCTCCTGCAGCTAATAATGTTGTTAAAGGTCCTAAATCTTGAATATATTGTCCTAAAGCTTTCCAAGAATAGATTGCATTTAATTCATGTTGTAATACTTGATTTACATCTTGTCCGTTAAAATAAACAGCAACAGCAGCACCTAATATGCAAATACCAGCCATTATTGCAGAGCGATTTTTACTTTTTTGAGCTTCATTCATTGCTCTTTCTCTTTGTAGAATAGTAAACTTCTTTTTTTCTCTAGTCATTCTTTCTAATTCATCATCTTTACCATTCATTGGTTCTGTTTTTTGTTCAGGTTTAACCTGTTGTGATAAAGTTTTAGATTGTTCTTCTGATAAATTTTTATTTTTAGGCGGATCAAAATATAGAACACCAACTTCAGGTTGTATTGATGTTGCTTTTTCATTATGAATCGTTTCTCCTGATTCATTTATTTTACCATCATTTGCTGTTTTTTCTTGTTCGTTCTTTTTAACTTTTTTATATTTAAACTTAACTTTATTATCATAATTTAATTCAGCAAGTTCATAACCCTTCTTTGCTAAATGTGATTTCAATATTTCTTGAATTTCTTCTTGTGGAATATCAAATCTTGTTTCACCAAATTCATCTTTTCTAATAAAGAAAGGATAACTACTATTGTTGTATCCAGTTAATTTACTCTGTAAATAATCTATACTACTCGAACTTAATTCAACACCTTTAGTATCTTTATAATAGTCAAAAATAATTTGTCTTAAATCTTCATATTTAATCGATCCATCATAAGTTAAATCAAGTACAACTTTGTTTTCTGGTTTATTCATCTCATTTTTGATTTCAGGATTTGATTTATAAGTAAAAGTTATTGCATCATTATTTCCAAATTCTAAACTTGAGGTCTCCTCGTAACCTTTACTTGCTAAATATGATTTAAAAACTTTTTCTATATCTTCTTGTGGAATATCAAATCTTGTTTCGCCAAATTCTCCATTTATAGTAAAAAATGGTCTAGGGTAAGAATTATTCGCTAATTTAGCTTGTAAATAATCTATACTTGCAGATCCTAATTCTAATCCCTGTGTTTGTTTAAAATAATCAAATATTATTTGTCTTAAATTTGAGTAACTAATTTTCCCTTTTAAGTTTGCATTTGTTTCTCCGTTCATACATATCCTCCTAGTTATATTCTATCACTTTTATCAATAAAGATTTTTTCTTTGTTTTGTTTTAATTTTTCTTTCATCTTACTCCTTTCTATTTTTTTTACGCCAAAAAGACCAGAATACATTTATATTCTGATCTTTTTGACATGATAAAAGATACAAGTATTAATTAGATGATTAAAGTACCCCCCCCCAGGTTAACTTTAGGTTTACTATAGAGAATACTTTCATATCTAACACCTACCTTTTATCTTTATGACATTATCATAACATGAACAGCACTATTTTTCAATTCTTTTGATCCATTAATGAAAAATTAAAGGTTTTTCTTGAAGCTTTTTGCTGTGAGCTTAATTTTATTGAGTTCTTTTTTTTATTCAATATCAATCTGAACGCACTTTCCTTATATATAAAAAAACTGTTAGAAAAATCTAACAGCTAAGAATAAAGATTAATAAACAGCTTCTACTTTACAACTTGTAGCAGTAACACCAGTTAATGTTAAACTACTAGGTGTAAATGTTGATCCAGTTACTGTTGGATAACCTTGAACGGTAGCATTGTTTTTTACTAATACATCAGATTTTGATAAAGCATTTTCTTCTTTCAAAACAAATCCATTATTATCAGTATCAAACATCTGCACAAAATATTCATATTTTGGATCTGTTAAAGTACCATTATTAGCAATAACAATAAAACTTAAACTATCATCTAAAGCTTTATCAAATGGACTTTTGTTCTTACCACTTTCAAGTTCAATTGTATTAGCCTTAATAGCAATGCAACCACCTGCACCAGGCATCGTAGCATAATCACCATTAATAAATTTAAAACGAACAGAATTAACATATTGTTGAGCAGTTGTAATATAAGTATCCTTTTTAGCGTTAGAGATAACACCTGACATACTAGTAATTGCAAGAGTCATTAAAATAGCTAAAATAACGATAACTGCCAATAATTCAATTAACGTAAAACCTCTTTTATTTAATCTTTTATTAACTTCCATTTTTCTTCCTCCATATCTTATTATTACATTCTAAATATATCAGTATTTGATCATAAAGTCAATTTCTTTTTTGGTAAATTACGACTCAAAAATAACATCATCGACATAATAACCATTCAAAAGTTCATATTTTGTCGGTTCTACAGTTTGTAAATCATCGTTTGCTTTTACTTTCGTAATTGCTTTTTCATCTAATAAATCATCTCTAGATAATAACGTTAATCCTCTTGTTCTACTTTGATAATTTTCTACTAAACTAGCATAATAAATGTATTGATTATCTTTATTAGCGATCATAACATAAGACAAATCAAGGTCATAACTACCACCTTCTGGTCCTTTTTGCAAATCACTTTGATCAAGTGCTCGTAGCAAAATCACCACACAATGATCTGCTTCTGGTAGTGCAATGGAAGTATCACTTCTAATTTTATATTCTGCTAGTGTAATCATCTTTTTGGCATCTTCTACATAGGTTGCCTTTTTATTTTTATCAATAATATTCATAACATTCGGAACCGCCACTGCCATAATAAGTGCTAAAATGGAAATGGTTGCTAACAATTCAATCAACGTAAATCCTTTTTTGTTCATATCTATCACCCTTATTTTTATCATTATATCATGAAGCTGGATCGGATAAAATACTTTTTAAATTTTCTTTTTCAAAAAATGCAGTTTGACTTAAAGACGGAGAAAAAATAGAATCATAACGAAAAATAGCAAAACCAAAATAGGAAGAAAAACTCCTAGAAGCTAGTACTTCTCGCATAATAATACTATTGTTATCCAGCCATTCATTAGCTCCAGCTTTAGCATAATCATCATATTTTCCAACTTTATAAAAGGCAAGTGCTGGGATTAGCATAACAGACTTTTCTTGAATCACTTGATTCCATTGTTCCATTGTCGCATAAAATGGACGACTTTCATTTAAAAAACCAAAATAAATCTGGGGCATTAAATAATCAACATACCCCTTTTCCTTCCCAAACTTTTTTGTATCAATGTAATTACTAGTATAATTATTATCAATATTTCCTTCTGGACTAATGCCAAATAATAACCGTTTATTTTTCTTTTTCACCAAACGATATACCTTTTGAATAAGAGAAGAAGTAACCTGCAACCGATATTGTTGCAATGTTAAACTTTGATCAGCAGCAAAAGCTTTTTGATACTCTATTTGATCAATTGTATTATCCGGATAAAAATAATCATCAAAATGAATACCATCCACCAAATAATTATCTAATATTTCTTGAATTCCATCTAAAACCAAAGCCTCTACCTCTTTAGAAGCAGGATTATAAAACGTACCTTTTCCTTCAATTGTTTTTACTTTATCCGTTGTTAGCCATAAAAAAGCTGGATTTTTTTCTGTGATTGGAGAAGTTGATATACTACTTCTAATTCGATAAGGATTAATCCAAGCATGTAATTCAATCTGATGAGCATGTGCTTTTTGAATAAAATAATCTAACACATCAAAAGGAAGTGCTGCTCCTTCCTGCTCTACAATCATAGAACTACTTGGAAAGATAGTAGAAGGATAAATAGCATCTGAAAAACTTCTTACTTGTAATAAGATCATATTAAAAGAAAAATCACTAATTTGTTCTATCATATCATCAATTATATTTTTCATTGCTGCTTCATCTTTTCCTTTTAAGTAATGACTAAGTTCAATATAAGAAACAAAAATTGCTCTTTTCTCTTCCACTGTTTGTTTCTCCTTTTCTTTTGGTTCTGGTAATATAAGATAAATAAAAAGAAGTAAAAACACTAAAAGAACTAGTATTTTATTTTTCTTCATACTCAAAAAATCACCCATTTTTAGAATAAAAGAAAAAGACAAAAAACTTTGTCGTTAATTGATACAATCACTATTTTTTATAATAAATAATTGATGTCCTTTATAAAAAGCATAAAACACATCGTCTAAACAAACATTTTCTAATTGTAACATTTCCAAAAGCCAAGTCTTAGAACGTTTGATTTCTTTTAAGATAGGTTCTTGAATTTGACCATCTAAAATAAGAGCCATTGGATAGTTATTATCTCCTAGTTGTTTTTTAAAAACCGATAGTTTCCCACTAGTTTCTAAAATAGCATAATCAACTTCTTCGATACTTTTAACTTCTCTTGCTCTTAATTGTGTCAATAGATCATCTAAGTTATATCTCTGTTTCACCATTTCTTTAAAATTTACTTTCCCCTTTTTTATAATGACAGATGGTTCTCCTTCTAAAAAGGTTCGCAATTTCAAAAACTTTAAAGAAAGTTTTGATAACAGTACCTGTAATAGCACTAAAACAAGCATCGGTAACAAGCTGATAAAAATATTTTCTTTATAGTTTTCAATACTCATTGCAGCAAGTTCTGCTATTAAAACAGAAACAATTAAATCAACAATACTAAGCTCTCCTACTTCTCTTTTCCCCATAAAACGATAAACAAATACGATCACCCAATAAAAAAATAAAGTTTTCACAAGCACAGCTATATAATCCATTTATATCACCTATTTTTAATATGATAAAACAAATTATATTTTATGCAGTTTCCTTTATTTTTTCTTTCACAATATACATAATTTCTTGATGAATTTCTTCAATACTCTTAACACGTCCACCACGTAAGCAATCAATCATATCCCAATTATATAATGCTTTTAGTTCTAAATAACTATCTAGCACTTTAGAAGAAGAGTTTACCTCATCAAATAGAAAAGACACTTGCTTTTCTTTTAGTTGTTCAAGGTAAGATGTTGGTAAATTTAGAAGAATGGTACAATCTGGTTTAGGTAATTTTAAAAGCCAATATTCTAATTTATCAATCCACTGATACATATAAAACCGTTCATCACTTGTTTCATATTTACTACCTTGATTTGCCATGTTAGAACTAGTATATCGATTTAAAACGATAATATAATCTTGATCTAAATAATCTTGTAATAAGGTTTGATGATACTTTCGATCAGCTGCTGTATATAAACAAACAAGCTCTGGATCAAGTTGTTCATACCCTTCTTTAAACCAACTTTTATTATCTTTTCCCATCACACATTCTTTAAAAATTTTGCCAGTGGGACTATTGTACATAGGAAAAGAAAATTCTATTGCTTTTCTTCCCATTTGCTGTAAAGCTTGTACCAATAATTTACTTTGTGTTTCTTTTCCACTACCATCTAACCCCTCAATGACGATGATCTTGCCCATAATATCCCCCTAAACTGTAATATGATCTTTTTCATCAAATGGTACTAATAAAAATTTTCGGCTAGCTAAATAATCACATAAATGAACAAAACTTTCCCATTTTGTTTTAGGTATTGGTAAAATTTCTACCCCTTGATAATCTTTATTCCAAGGTCCCATATGACTTGCAATTACTTTTTGTAAAAATAAAGCATCTTCTTCTTTTAAGGAAAACTCTTCTTTATGTTCATAAATATAATTAGCAGCAATCAATGGATGATCAGCTCTTGTATATTTTTCGGCAACAATTCCTCTTTTAAAAGAATCATGCATAATCAACGCAGCAATCATTAAATCTTTTTCATGCTGTGTATATTTATCACCAATGACTTTATCATCTAATAATTCTTTAGCAATACGAACAGCTGCTTTTGTATGACGTAACAAACCACCTTTCCCAAGAGAATAACTAGGATGGTATTTCCCTGTAGAAGATGCTGCTTCTTCAAAAAAATAATCTGGTATTGCTTCTACCATTGCTTTAGTACTATTACGAATAGCATTATCTTGAATATATTGAATTTCTTCTTGAAATATTTCTGATTTTTTCATCTAAACCACGCTTTCTATTTGATAGTATATCATTTTAAACATTTGTTTGCAACTTTAGAAATGCTACAATAACTTCATTTAATACATACCAATAAGATGGATGAACACGTAAAAAGGTAGCATCTTCTTGTAATATTTGTTGTTTTACTAAAGGTTCATACGCATAATAGAAGGATAAAGGATGTGAAAAACGTTTTTCAAAGGCTTTTTTATCAAGACCTTCTTGCAAACGAAAAGCAAGCATAATTTCATATTCTAGTTCATCTTCTTTTGTTAAAGATTCAATTTCCTTCGTCATTTTACCATCTAAATAAGCAGTAAAACTCCTAGAATTTGTCATTCGTTTATTTCCAAGATAAGAAGCCGCCCCTACTCCAAACCCATAGTAATGTTGATTTTTCCAATAAATAAGATTGTGTTTAGAAGCAAAAGATGGTTTAGCATAATTAGAAATTTCATAATGAATAAAACCATGAGCAGTTAAAGTTTTTTCAATAAGTTGATACATTTCCAAATCAAGTTCTTCACTAATTGGTTTCGTTTTCTCTAAATAAAGTTTCGTATGTTCTTCTAGAATAAGAGAATATAAAGAAATATGGCAAACATCAAGTGATAGTATAAAATCAAGATCTAGTACTAAATCAGAAATCGTCTGGGTTGGTAATCCATAGATTAAATCAACATTAATATTATTTAAATCATATTCTTTCAATAAACCAATGGTATGAGTTATATCTTTTGGATCTTGTTTTCTACCAATAATAGATTGTAATCTAGGACAAATAGTTTCAACCCCAAGACTAATACGATGTATCTTTTTAGATAAATATTTTATTTTCTCTTCATCTAAACTATCAAAGTTTGCTTCCATACAAATTTCAGCATCGTTAGAAAGTTTGAAAATAGATAAAATAGAAAATAGGCGTTTTAATTGAGGCAAAGATAAACAACTAGGCGTACCCCCTCCAATATAGATAGTAGAAATCTCTTCATTTTGATAAGTGGTTAAAATTTCTTGTTGTAATTGTTCTAGATATAAATTTGCAAATTCAGCTTGATAAAACACTTTACAAAAATCACAGTAATTACAAATGTGTTGACAAAAAGGAATATGGATATAGACTGCGTTTGCCATTAATTTTTCTCCTTCCATTTCAAATGTCATTAATATTTTAACACAAATTTATCCAAATGACTTGCACAATTTTTTTATCTATGCTATGATGAAAAGGCAATGGACCCTTAGCTCAGTTGGTTAGAGCATTCGGCTCATAACCGAACGGTCGATGGTTCGAGTCCATCAGGGTCCACCATTACATGCGGGTATGGCGGAATTGGCAGACGCGCTAGACTTAGGATCTAGTGTCTATGACGTGCAGGTTCAACTCCTGTTACCCGCACCAGATTAATACTAAACTCGAACTTTTCAATTTTTTAATTAGTTCGAGTTTTAATATACATTTAAAATGTGATAAAATATTTATATAGATTGAATTTGCATAGTTAATTTAGAAACACACTTGCAAAATGACATAACAATTTGCAAATTAATGATAAGGAGTGATGATTAAATGGCGGATATTAAATACATAGAAAAAGACTACCAATTCTTATATCGTACGTCAGCTGTTATTTTTAATAATGACAGGACAAAGGTGTTGTTATTTAACGTTGAAGGAAGAAGTTTTTATATGCTTCCTGGTGGAAAGGTAAATCAAAAGGAAGAAAGTATTGATGCGATAAAAAGAGAAATAAAAGAAGAATTAGGATATGAGAATATAGAATTTTCATTTCTTGCTATAAGTGAAGAATTTGTTATAGATAAAGGTTTCTATAATCAACAAATAAACTTAGTGTATCAAGGAATGTTAAATGAACCAATCGAAAAATTTAAATTCAAAGGCCTAGAAGGGGATTGGATTAATTTTGAATGGATCGACATTTCTAATATAGATAATTATGAAATTTATCCAAATGGAATAAAGGAAGCAATAAAAAATACAAATAAAATATATCATTATATTGAAAATTTGACCAAATAAAATAGTTGTTTTACTTCTTTTCTTAGGGTACCATAAAAAAATTAATCGAACCAAAATGGTTCATTTTTTTATAAACAAATCAAGAGCAACACATTGAAAAACAATAAAAATATTGAGGTGAAAAGAAAATATGAAAGACATAAATTATTTTAAATTAATGCTAAAATACTTAAAAAACGATAAATTAAGAATGACATTATACATTATAGTTAATATTTTATTAAATATATTACCTCTAGCAACATCTATATTTTGGGCTTATGCTGTTGACAATTTAACTGTTAATCAAGAAGCTAATTTTATTATATTTTTAACTTTATTTGGATTATCCAATATAATCTCATGGGCAATATGTAGTACAATTAAAGAACTACTTTATAACAAATTAGAAAAAGATTTTATCAAAAATGGTCAAATAGACTTGTATCATAAAATATTAGACCTACCTGCTATTGCCTTTGAAGATATGGGTATTGGAGAGTTAACTAATAGATTAAATAATGATTTAGAAAAAATTATATCTCTTTTAAAAAGTATCATTGATTTAGCTTCTAATTTTATAACAGCCATAGTAATATTAATCTATTCATTTTGTGTTTCAATTTTTGTTGGTTTAGAATTTATAATTCTTGGAATTGCCATGTATATCTTAGCTAATATTTATTATCCAAAAATTAAAAAAGTACAAGAAGAAATTAGTAAAGAAAGTGACAAACTGTCTAAAAATGCTACAGAAGACATGAATGGTATTCGTGAAATAAAAGCACTAGGTATTAAAGAAAACGCCAATTCTAGAATGATTAAAATAATAGAAAATATTAATGATAAACAAATGAAAATATCTAAAGAAGAAAACATCTATTATGGAATTAACAATTTGGTATATTTTACAATAGAATTTATCATATTTTTAACATTAGGATTACTAGTTCTAAACGGAAATATTGATATAAAATTATTCTTAGTCATCCAAACCCTAATATGGAAATTTGATACAGTCATTGAAAATTTATCTGATTTTGGAGTTAATTACAACAAAGTTGTAGTATCATTAAAGCGAATAGATGAGTTAATTAATAATCGCTTATATAAAGACGAAAAATTCGGAACAAAAGAAATTGAAAATGATAAAATTAAAATTACATTTGACAATGTAAAATTTAGATATAGAAAAGAAGAAGATTATGTTTTAAATGGTTTAACAATGCAATTAGAACCATATAAGAAAATTGCCATCGTTGGAAAATCTGGTCAAGGGAAATCAACAATATTTAATCTTTTAATGAGATACTTTGATACTTCTAATGGAAAAATCAAAATAAACGATATTGATATTAAATGCTTAACAGAAAATAGTTTACGAAAGAATATTTCCATCATTCGGCAAGATCCTTACCTTTTTAATCAAAGTATTATAGATAATTTTAAAATGGTTAAAAATGATGCTAGTTTAGAAGAAATTAGAGCAGTATGTAAAGAAGCATACATAGATGATTATATTATGTCATTGCCGAAAAAATATAATACAATAATTGGTGAAAGCGGTGTAAACTTGTCTGGTGGTCAAAAGCAAAGAATTGCCATTGCAAGAACTTTACTAAAAAATACTAAAGTAATATTATTTGACGAAGCAACATCTGCCCTAGATAATGAATCACAGGAATATATCAAAAAAACAATAAATAACTTAGTCAGTACACACACCATCATCATTGTAGCTCATAGATTATCGACAATAATGGATGCTGATATAATTTATTTAATTGATAATGGAAAAGTATTAGCAAGTGGAAATCATAAGGAACTAATGAAAACATCATCACTTTATAGAAGATTATATAATCCTGAAATAAATATTCAAGATAATAATCCAATAACCTACTAAAAAAGTTTTCATCTTACTGCAACATTAAGCAAGCTAACATGATATAATAAATAATATATTAAGGTTGGTGATAAAATGAATTATTATGATAGATTAAATTCAGCAATACAAAATTCCTTAAATGATAATAGATTACAACTTCAATTAAAGTATTTTGATGAAATTACAAAACTTGCACATATAATTATAGATAATACTAAGAAACTAGAACCAAAAGAATATTCATCAAATGTTCCATTAAATACTTCCATTCAAACGGTTACTGATTTTTTCGCTTCCATAAAACCAGAATATTCTTCTATGTTTCAAAATATCTTAAGAGAAAAAGATGTATATAATGGCAAAGAAGATGTTTCTGTCAAATTTTCCAAAATTGAAAATGAATATAATGGCAATCACTCAGGAGTTGGAAATGATGGTTCTGTTCAAATAGATTATGCTGAAAATTTAGATGATACATTCACTATTGCTCATGAAATAACACATAAATTTAGTCAACCAAAAAATCAAGATAGCACAATAAAACAATTTTTAGGAGAAACATCAACAATCACAATGGAATTTTTATTACAAGACTATCTTCAAGAAAGCAAAGAATATAATGATGAAGAAATAACGGTACGAAAAAATAATCGTTTGATAGAAACTTACGATGATGCAGGGTGCATCATTTTTGAAAATACATTAGTAAAATTATATAAACAAAATAATAATCACCTTACCCAAGATGTTTTATTGAATTATTTAAACTCTCTAGATGAAAATTCAAAACTTTATGAATTATTATCTACAAGAGGTGAAAACTATTTAAATGACATAGTAAAATCTGGATCTTTGCAATTTGACAAACGACAACGATATGTTATCGGTACAGTGTTAGCAAGTGATTTTCATAACAAAATACAAAATCAACAAGAAAAGAAAGATGAACTTTGCTATCTAATCGATATACTAGGACATACTGATTTAGTAGCAGATAATGATTTAAAACTACTAGATACTTTAGATATTCCTATTGTGAATAACAAAGAACTTAAAATAAATCAGGATAATATTACTAGATTATCTAATTGCTATAAAAATGAAGTAAATAATGTTTTAAGTTATCAAAAAACAAATGATCATACCAAATAAAAACTGCATGAATTTATTTATTCATAACAGTCTTTTTTATTTTGCTTAAGTATAAATAACTTTCCCATCTAAATTACAAATATAACAATTAGGCAATAATTCTTTTATTTCACACAATATTTTAGTATCTTTTTCATATTTTCTTCCAACCAATATGCCCTCTATTAAATTTGAAGGAATACCAAACAAAATAGCACTTTCTCTATCCGTAAAGAAATCATCTTTATTTTTTCTTTTCTTTAAAAATTTTTCATTATAATAATCTGGATTAACAAATTCTTTAACAATTTCATCATTAATAAAATTAGGATTTAATATATCTCCTTTTAATAAAGTTTTCGTACCGACATTGTTTCCATTAAATATAATACCAATTTGGACTCTATTTTGAACTAAACTAGGCATAAATCTTGCTTCTTTTGTTTGTTCTAAAATCCACTTATGGCAATCAAATTTGCTTGTAATACTAATAATATCATTCATTTCATTATATGGAATAACAGCCGTCCTTATTGTTTGTGTATCTACCCCATTTTCAAAAATGCCACTATATAAAACAGTACCTCCAGAGTAAAAATTTATATAATCTTTTAATAAGTAATCTTTTTTTAAATTCCATACCCCAACAGAACTTGGATATTTAGATAATCTACCATCAATAAACCAACTAGATATTAATCCTTCTTTGACAATGTTTTTTAATCCTTCTAAATTCTTGTAGGTGCCATGCAATAACGTACCTTTTTTCAAAACAACATCATCGTTCAATTTATAATGATGCTTTGAACATGGTAATTCTTTAGCGTTATAATAACGGTGAATCTGATCAATTATTATTTGACTAGGTTGTTCATCAAGCTGTTGTTTTGTAATTTTTATATAATCTTCTTTCTCCACTTTTTTATTCTCCTTTAACACTTTTCTTAAAACCATTGTATCATATAATTAAAAACAACAAAATAAAAACTGCATGAGTTTATTTGTTCATAACAGTTATTTATTTAAATGATTTAATAAATTAATTTTAAAGATATCTTTTTCTGGATTAGATTTAGAAATCATGACACCTTTATACGTCGTTAATTCTGCACGATGTCCTTCATCCAAAATTCCTTCTGGTGTAATATTGGTTAATAAAATAATATTTTTATCAAGATAAACTGTGTAATGTACACGAATTTCCCCATGAACTTTTGCAAACAATTCATCTGTTGGTAATTTTAATTCATAGCTTTCTGTATTTGCAGTTGTATCACTTGCTACTTTTTTACCTAAAAAATGTCCAGAACGAATTTCAGGATAATATTCAAACGTTAACTTTTTATAAGCAAGCATATTATACTTACGAACAGAACGTTCTCTCTTTCTAAAATCATTTTCATCTAAATACTCAAATATATAAGCTTTCTCCATAATTATAACCCCCTTATTCAACCCCTATATTTTGAAGATGGTTGTATTATACTACAAAAGTTTCTATTTGTCAAATAAAACAGGTTTTTTTGGTAGTATGAAATGGGCAGTTTAAAAAATATCATTTTTACAATTGGTGCATTTTAATTTCAAAAAAGACCAAATTTAAGCTTCAAGTACTAAAACAAGCTCTTCATCCATCACAGAATAAAGATAACAATAAACTGGTAAGTCAAGTCGTTGTTGAATAGCTTTTTGATATCCTTTCAACTGTTCTACATAAGCCTTATCAACAATATGTTTTAATTTATAATCAACAATAAAAGCACACGTCTTACTCACAATCAATAAATCGATCTTTCCATGAGCAAATCTTTTATCCTCTTGATAATAAAATTCAAATTCCTGATAAAATTTATCATTTTGGTGCTGCTTTAAAAATGGTTGATTTAAAAATGCTAAGATCTTTTTCTCTACCCTTTTATCTTCTATTTTGGGAATACTAAAGTTTGAAAAATCACAGCGTTCTAACAACTGATGAACATACCTACCAAAAGCCAATAAATTCTCATCAACATCTTGTACTTCTTTAGAGAAAGTCTGTTTTTCTAATAGAGTATTCTGATAAAGTGAAGGAATAATCTCTAATTCTTTCTCTTTAGTATGTTGAAACTTACTAGGACTTTGAACCGATAAATAAGCTTTACTAAAAGAAGGAATGGCTTCTACATTTCGTTTATTAGATAATACCATTGAATAAATACTTTTCATGATCATTTCAAAAGAACGATACTGTAATCTTGTAAAATCATCTACTTTTAAACCTGTAAAAAGTATTTCCTCTTCCTCTGGTAATAAAAGAATCATTTTTTCTCTTGCCCTTGTTAAAGCAACATAAAGTAAGCGAATCTTCTCTCCAATATCAGCAAGTTGTACTGCTTGTAAAGATAATGTCTTTGTAATTAAATCCTGATCTTTTATAATATCAGGTAACACAAGCCCATAGTTTCGATCATAAAAAACAGTTTCTTTAAAATCACTATCATTAAATTTCTTAGTAAAACCAGCAAAATAACAAATTGGATACTCTAATCCTTTAGATGTATGAATGGTCATGATTTTAACACTATTTGTATCAGGACGACTCATCGGTAATTTAATTTCAAAATTAGTATCCATAACAGTTTGAAAGTAATGACAAACATCATCCATCAAGAAACCACTTGTTTCTAATTGTGTCACCAATTGAACAAAATATTCCATTCGTAAATTCATAATATCCAAGTTTGTAATTGTAGTCAACTTCTCTTGATAATGAAAAGCAGCTAAAATATCCCTTAAAAAAGATGATGGCGTCAAACTGTTATAACTTTTTGCAAATGGTAAAAATAATTTATATAATGAACTATCACGGTATGTTTTGTTAGCAACATAATGATAAATCATATCATCAGAATAAGAAAGTAAAAAACTACGTCCAAGACAAGTAAAAGCCATAAAGAAACTAGCATCATACTGATTGGTCGCCATACAATGAAGTAAAACAAAGAAATTTTTTAACAAATATAAATCAACTTCACTACTAGCCTTTTCATCTTGCCATAAGGTTAAAGGAATTTGTAAGTGCTCAAAAATTTGTCGATAAGTTAAAAAGTCCGTAGAACGATCAAGTAAAATAACAAAATCTCGATATTCAATCTGGCGTAGTTTATCATCATCTTTATCATACACAAGATAAGCATCAGCCAGTTTTTGTTTAATATCATCAGCGATTAAAAACGCTTCCTTTTCAACTTTACTGCTTTCTTTATTGGATGCATCATAACTGATGATCTCTAAATGATGTTCATCTTTTGTCTTTGCTTTTTCTTCATATGTCATATTACCAAAGATCATTTCATGCCCACAACGATATTCTGCTCCACCTATTTTATCATCCATAATAAAGGCAAAAAGCATATTAATATCATCTAGTACTTCTTTTCTACTACGAAAATTTTTGGTTAAATCAATAACAATACCACCATCACCTTGTTGATAGCGATCATATTTTTCTTTAAAAATCAATGGATTCGCATTACGAAAACGATAGATTGATTGTTTGATATCACCAACCATATAAAGATTATCTTTTGCAATATAAGAAATAAATGTCTCTTGAATATCATTGGTATCTTGATATTCATCAATCAAAATCTCTTGAAATTGTTGTTTTATCTCTTCCCTTGCTTCAGCATGATCACGTACTAAAGCAATCGCTAATTTTTCAATATCCATGAATGTATAAAGTTGTCGTTGTTGCTTATAAGCTACCATTTTCTGTTCTAATTCTTGTAAAATAGCAATGATAACTTCTACATAAGGTTTCATATTCATGATAGATTGCAACATTTCCTCTTCGTTATCATAACATGCTAAATCTAATAATTCTTGTAAAAGCAGCATTATTTTTTGTTTCGTCTGTTTTAACTCTTCACTACTTTTACTAGGTAGGCGTGGAAACGATTCTATTTGTAAAGATTTTTTTAAGGCTAGATAACTGTCACTTGCCAAAATAGGTTCTAATAACGTTGCTACTTTTTGATAATATTTCCCATCTGCTTGTGCTTTTACATCTTCCAAAGCATTTTCTAACATCTGTTTTTTTTCACAAAGTAATGTTAAATACTCCTCTTGAAATGTTTTTAAATGCTT
Organism: uncultured Bacilli bacterium; assembly: GCA_934149515.1. GTDB lineage: Bacteria > Bacillota_I > Bacilli_A > RF39 > UBA660 > Onthousia. The sequence continues at coordinate 17,419 of CAKPFD010000009.1, read as the reverse complement.
AGGATCAAAATAGTTATCTACATATTGGGAAAGTGTTTGTTCTTTATCAAGTTCTAATTCTAACGTTTCATCAAGTGCTAAAATCTTATCTTGAAAACTCTTATCATCCTTCAAGCAAAAGTAAGAAATCAGCCCTTCAAAAGTTTTTGTTGGATGTTGATAATAATTAGCAAGGATTTCTTCCAAAAAAGCTCGCTTTTGTAATACTAAAATAGAATTTTCAGCAATTGCTACATTCTTTGGTACTTTTAAAATGTCAGCGTATTTTTTAACGATAGATAAGGAAAAAGCATCAAAGGTCGTAATATAACTACTATCTAGTAAATCTAATTGTTCATTCATATTTTCTTTTTGTAATTTTTTACGAATTCTCTCTTTCATTTCTGCTGCTGCTTTATTGGTAAAAGTTAAGATAAGTAAAGAAGAAATTGAGCCCCCTTGTTTTATTTTACGCAATACTCGCTCTGTTAAGACAGCTGTTTTACCACTTCCAGCTCCTGCACTAACTAAAATATTTTTCCCTTCTTCATCAATAGCACGTTGTTGTTCTTCTGTAAACTTAGGCACCTTGTTCCACCTCCTTTTCATCTTTTTCTAATAACTGGTTATCTAAATAATCATGAAAGCAAATCTCTTTAAATGAACAATACAAACAACTAATATTTTGTTGATTACAAATCTTAGGAGCAATCACAAAATCATTTTCTTGAATTCGCTTAGCAAACTGTTCTACTACATTTTCTACTTTATCAATGATGTCTTGCTGTTCAGCTTCACTAAGTACCTTAGCACGACTACTAAGTGTCCCATCTTTTGTCAAAGCTAAGCCTTTAATCCACTGACTCTTTTCATAAGAATCATCTAAAATAGCAAGAACGGATTCTTCTTGAGCAGTATAACCAAAAAGTTTTAAATCTTGTTTCTTCTTCTCTTCTTCTTTACTACCTTTTAATAAGCACTGATAAAAAAATCCAGCAAAAACAGCATCATCAAATAACTGTGTTTTTTCTATTAAATATAAATAGATTGGAAGTTGTAAATGCAATCCACTATTTATATAATCAAGATTTAATTCTACATTACCAGTTTTATAATCGAAAAAAGCATAATACGTTTGATTATTTTTCTGACAGTACAAAATTTTATCAATAAAACCCTTTAAAACATAATTTTCTTTTCGAATCTCTAATTTTTTTTCTACCAAAGCTTTCTGTAATCCAGTTTGTTGTTCTTGTTCTCGTATCGTCTGAACAATAAAAGAAAGTTCTTTTTTCAATCGTTTTAATAAAAATTGTTCTTTGCTATCCAATTCCATAGAGCAAACTGCCTTCTGATATACTTTTTCAAAGTCAAAAGAGCTATCATATAAATGGGACAAAACCGTATGATAAATCGTTCCAAGTTTTTGAGGAAAGCTAACAACAAATGGGTCTAGTTGTAAAATATATTTTGCATAATAGCGAAAAGGACATAAGGCATAGTCATCTAGTTGTGAATAAGAAAGTGTTAAAAAATTCTTTTCTTTGGTAATAGTATGGTAATGATGATCAAAACTAGAATATGCGCTGTTATAATAAGGTAACAAATTCGCTAAATCATGAGTTTTTTCATGGTATTTATAATATTTATCAAGACTAGTTCCTAACAAATAACGATTATAACAATCACTATAACAATATTTCATTTTTTCTGGCAAACTACTTTCAATATGTAAAGAAGCTAACAAATTACTAGGATAAAATAATTGTTGTAATGAGGTATCTTTATAAGATAGTGTAACATGCTTAATAGAAGCTATTGCCATAGCAGTTGCATGCATCATTTGTTTATTTTTTTGAGCAGTTGTTAATAACGCCACTTCATCTTTTAAAGAATCATTTAAAAAATCTTCATCTTTATATAAGGTAGGTATCTTATTTTGATTAATACCAAGAATAAAAACATATTGCGTATCATTTGTTAAAGCAGCAATAGAAGTCACCTGGTTCTGAATTTGAACTGCATCTAGCAAGGTATCTTCTTCTAATAGCGCCTTTTGCATTTCTTTTTCTAATAACAACAAATAATGCTTACTATTCTTGGCAAACGATAACGAAGAAACAATTTTTGTTAAACTATTGCGAATCGCTTTATCTTTGATCTCCTCCAAATTTTGTTGTTGTAAAAACTTTCTTCCCCAAATAGTAGAGTAAATACTATTTTGATAAGGGATCATAATTGGAATATCAAAAAAACGACACATCACAGATAAAGCATAATAATAACTATCATCAACACCGGCTAAAACCATATGACTATAAGGAACACCATTAGCGTTCAATAACCGCATCTTCTGACAAGTGCCAACCACTTCATCATACAATCTATCATAATGAATTGCATTCGGCAAAGGAAAAGAAGGTACCTCTTGATAATAACAAGCCCCCATAGCATCAAGCATATCCACTTCATATGGCTCTAATAAAGGATAACCAATTACTAATACTTTTTTTGATAAAATATACTCTAAATATGTCTCATCATATTCTAAAAATCCTTGTTCATCTAACAATTTCTTAATATGTTGTAATTGGATCAATTTTTTCTTACGATATGTCTTTTTATCATCAATCACATACAAAAAACGAAGCAACTCCACAATCACATCATAAGAATAATCCGTCGTATCTAATAAATAAAGGATCGCCTCTTTCTTAATTGTAAAAAAATAATGCTCCTTTACTTCTTCTAAACTAGCAAAATTCATCTGATATAACAAACCATTATCACTTTGTTCAAGTAACAATTTTTTCTTCATACAATCAGGTGTTACAACATAAAGATCATCTTCAAACGGAAACATCACCATCACATCCCTACTAAAATATTGTACCACAGCTAGGGATAACTTTCCTATAAAAAAAGAAAGTATAAAATCAAACTTTCTTATTTTATCTAAACAGTGGTAACACTTGATACACCACAATTTGTAAACATATCAGTAATTGTAGCAGAAGAAGATATTACCCATTTACTACTTACTTTAATTTCTTTTAAATTAGAATTACCATAAAACATATTTTGGAAATCAGTCACTTTTGAAGTATCAAAGTTTCTTAAATCAAGACTTGTTAATCCAGTATCTTGAAAGAACATACTATTCATATTTGTTACATTCGATGTGGTAAAATTACTTACATCTATTGTTTTCAAAGATAAACATACACTAAACATTGCTAACATATTTGTTACTTTAGAAGTATTAAAATTGCTAACATCTAAAGCTAATAAATTTTCACATCCATTGAACATATAGGCCATATCTGTTACTTTAGAAGTATCAAAATTAGCTACATCTAATTCTGTTAAACTTTCACACTTTTGAAACATAGCTTTCATATTCGTTACGGCTGAAGTATCAAAATGACTGACATCCAAATTTAATAAGTTGTTACATTTACTAAACATGTAAGTCATATTTGTTACTTTGGATGTATCAAAATGACTGACATCTAATTCTTTTAAAGATTGGCATAGCTGAAACATTACTTGCATATTCGTTACATTCGAGGTATCAAAGTTACTTACATCCAATTCTGAAACTACATAACACTTGCTAAACATGCCTGCCATATCAGTTACATTCGAAGTATCAAAGTTTCTTACATCTAAATTTGTTAATTTATAACAGTATTGAAACATCGTTCTCATATTTGTTACCTTACTTGTATTAAAATGACTAACATCTAAATTAATTAAGTTGTTGCAATTATTAAAAGTACCATGCATATTAGTTGTTTCTGAAGTGTCAAATGCTGATAAATCTATTGAAGTTACTGTTGTAAATTCTTCAAAATACCATTCTAGTGATTCTGGTACAATTCCATCTTGTCCTCCTATAGTAATTTTATAACCATCATTTCCATCACTTTCAGCATAAGCCATAATGGATCCATCTCCAGCTTTGGATACATCCCAGCTTTCTATTGCTGTTTCTGGTACACTATTATCTTTCTTTGTTACAATAGAAGTCGTTTTTGCTTTATAATCAGCTGTATGAAAATCTGTTGTTGCATTCCTTTCATAGGCTTTTAACCTACTTCCTAATGGTCCTTCATAGACTTTTCCATAAACATTTATACGAATCGAAAATGTTTTGTTTCCTCCATCTCCTTGTGGATTATACCTTTCATCTACATACATTCTTAAACGGTATTTATTACTTTCACTTGCACTGATTGTTCCACTTGCTAAGCTCATCATGTTTGCTGGTCTTCCTGTTGATTTATTCTCACTTGGACTTTTTAAGAAATTCTTTGGTGCCATTACTTCTGTTTCGCTTCCATCGGTATTTAGTTTTGTTAAATACAAACGAATATTTTTTCCATCAAAAGTATTGCTAGAAAAGTCTTCTGCTGCGATTTCATAATTAACCGATGTTGTTCCTTTGACAGTTGTTGAAACAGTGAAATCAAAATATTCTCCTGTTTTTAATCTTACTTTACCTGTCGCATCTGTTGTTGGTAAGGCTTTATCTATTGATATGATATTGCTACTTTCTTCATAGCTCATAGAGATAACACCTGTGGTAATACTATTTAGATTTTCCCCTACTCTTGTATAAGAAAAAGCTGCATAGCTGATACCAATAACTGCTACAAACAATACAATAATTGAAACCACCATAAAGATTTTTTCCTTATTCTCTTTTAATTTTTTCATATCTTACTCCTTTTCTATTTTAAAACACCAAAAAGACCAGAATACATTTATATCCTGATGTTTTTGACATGGTAAAAGATAAAGTGTTTGATTAAAGTACCCCCCCCCAGGTTAACTTTAAGTTTACTATAGAGAATACTTTCATATCTAACACCTACCTTTTATTTTTATGACATTATCATAACATAAACAATGCTGTTTTTCAATTCTTTTACCTTAACAAAAAAAGAAGACTTAAAGTGTCTTCTCAAATTGACTGTTATATAAAGTAGCATAGAAACCATTTTGTTGCATTAATGCTTCATGATTTCCTTGTTCAATAATATTTCCTTCCTTCATTACTAAGATCAAGTCAGCATTTTTAATCGTAGATAAACGATGTGCAATGATGAAAGAAGTTCTTCCTTCTGTTAATTTATCCATGGCTTTCTGAACAAGTTCTTCTGTTCTTGTATCAACGTTACTTGTGGCTTCATCTAAGATCAAAAATGGTGCATCTTCAATCATACCACGAGCAATCGTCAACAACTGTTTCTGACCTTGACTAATAGAATCATTATCTCCTAAAGTAGCATCTAATCCACCTGGTAATGTTTTAACAAAATGATCAACACCAACTGTTTGTAAAGCATTCCATATTTCTTCATCACTAACATTTGCTTTATTAAATTTAATATTATCACGAATACTACCAGAAAATAACCAAGTATCTTGTAATACCATGATAAATAGATCGTGAATATTTTCTCTTGTTAATTCTTTGGTAGAAACTCCATCAATTTTAATATCACCAGCATTAATATCATAGAACTTCATCAACAAATTAACAAGTGTTGTCTTTCCTGCTCCAGTAGGTCCGACAATAGCAATCTTTTGACCTGGTTTTGCATCGGCATTAAAATCTTTAATAATCGTCTTTGAAGCATCATATCCAAAACGAACGTGTTCAAAACAGATATTTCCTTTGACTTTCGATTTATCTAAATGTTTTGTACAATGACTTTGATCAGGCATTTCTTTTTCATCTAAAAATTCAAAGACACGTTCACTAGCTGCAGCAGTTGATTGTAGGCTTGTCATAGCTTGTGCAATTTGGGATAATGGGTTCGTAAATAAACGAACATAAACGATAAAGGCAACAATCACACCAAAAGATATCGTTCCACGAATAGCAAGAAGTGCTCCAACAACACAAACAGCAACATATCCTAAGTTTCCAACGAAACTCATGATTGGTGGCATTAAACCTGATAAAAAGGCACTTTTCTGATTACTTTCAAATAATTGTTCATTAACCTTAGCAAAATCTTCTTCTGCTTTTTTACTACCATTATAAGCTTTAACAACATTATGACCTGAATAGATCTCTTCAATATATCCGTTCATATCACCTAATTCTTTTTGTCGTCTTGCAAAATATTTTTGGGATTTACTAAGAATAGTTCCCATTAATAAAAATCCTAATAAACTAGCAACAATTGCCGTAATTGCTAAGATCCAATTAGTTGTAAACATCATAATAATAGAACCAATAAATAATGTTACACTAGCAACTAAAGTCGCTAAACTATTATTCAAATTTTGAGCGATAGTATCAACATCATTCGTAACACGTGATAAAACATCCCCTGTTTCATGACTATCAAAATACCGTAAAGGTAGTGCATTAATTTTATGGCTGATTTTCTTTCGTAATCCTTGAGCAAAACGATTAGATACGGTTGTCATGACATAATGTTGAATATAACTAAACAAAGCACTTAACATATAAATAATAGCTAAGAATAAAGCAATTTTTTTCACTTTATCAAGATCCATTTGTGGTTTGATTTTTTGATAAACAGAATCTGGTAAAGCATCAAGAGCTTTTAACTTTTCATCTGTTGACATATCTTCTTTGAAACTTTGAAAAATCTTAGCACTTGCCATTTTATCTTCATTAGAAATAGAAGGATCACTAATTATCTTTTCTATTTTTTCTTCACTAACATTAGGTGCTAAGCCTTTGGTGATCGTATTTGTTAATTCAGATAAATGATCAGGTGCAATTAACGTCAAAACAGAAGAAGCAATGGCTAAAATAATAGCAAAAATCATAGTTACTTTAAAAACTTTCAAATGAGAAAATAAACGTTTCATAGAGCCTTTAAAATCTTTTGATTTTTCAAATGTATTTTGTGGTCTAGGCATTTTCTAATTCCTCCTTTGATAATTGTGATAGAGCAATTTCTTTATACACTTCGCAATTTTTTAACAATTCCTGATGGGTTCCTTTTCCAACAACACAACCTTTATCTAATACGATAATTTGATCAGCTTGCATAATAGTACCAATTCGTTGCGCTACAATTAAACTAGTAGCATCTTTGGTATATTGTTTTAATTCTTTTCGTAAAATAGCATCGGTTTGATAATCAAGTGCCGAAAAAGAATCATCAAAAATATAAATTTCAGGATCTCTTGCAATCGCTCTTGCAATTGCTAATCGCTGTTTCTGACCACCAGATACATTGGTACCGCCTCTTGCAATATGTGCATGATACGTATTATCCATCTTAGAAACAAAGTCTTCTGCTTGAGCAATTAGAATGGCTTCTTTTATTTTTTTAGCAGTTATTTCCTTACCATTTTTATCACCATAGGAAACGTTGCTAGTAACATCACCTGTAAACATCACGGCTTTTTGAGGAACATAACCAATACGATTATGTAGGGCTTCTTGTTGATAATTTTTGACATCAATACCATCCACTAAGACACGACCTTCTGTTGCATCATAAAAGCGTGGTACTAAATTAATAAGGGTTGATTTACCGCTACCAGTAGATCCAATAAAAGCAATCGTCTGTCCCTTTTTAGCTTGAAAAGAAATATCTTTCAATAAGTATTCATCAGCATCAGGATATTTAAAGGATACATGTTGAAATTCAACCGTTCCAACTTCTGTGATTGTACTTCCATCATTATTACCATCTACAATAGCAACCGGTGAATCTAATACTTCATTAATACGAGCAGCAGATACTTCTGATCTAGGCCACATCATAAAAATCATCGCAAGCATCAAGAAAGCCATAATAACTTGCATACCATAACTAGTAAAGACAATCATATCACTAAATAAATTGATCTTATCTAGCATATTGGCTTGTTGGATCATAAAAGCTCCTAAAAAATAAATACCAAGCGTTAAGAAAGAACTAACCAAATTCATCACTGGATTCAAAACAGCAAAACAATGTTGATTAAATAATTGCATATTCGTTAAATCTGTATTTACTTGCTCAAAACGATTTTCTTGATAAGCTTCTGCATTAAATGCTCGAATAACACGAATACCAGTTAAATTTTCTCTTGTAACACCATTTAATCTATCAATTAATTGTTGTACAACTTTAAATCGTGGTAAAACAATGATCATTAGTGTAATAACAGTTGCTAATAATATAAAAACACCAGCAAATGTAATAACACTCCAAGTCATATTCTTACCTAATATCTTAGAAATAGCCCAAAAAGCCATAATTGGTGCTTTAATTAATAATTGTAATCCCATAGATATTAACATTTCAACTTGACTAACATCATTGGTTGTTCTAGTAATTAAACTACTAGTAGAAAACTTCTTCATTTCTTCCATTCCAAAAGATTCTACTTTATGAAATAGCTTTTTTCGAACATTCAAAGAAAAATTAGCAGCCACTTGACTAGATAAATATCCAACAATAAAAGCAGATAACAAGCTACCTAAGGCACACAATAACATATATCCACCTTGTAATAAAATATCTTGTAATTTACTATTTTCTAATTGAATTAATCTTGTAATTTCACTCATATAATCTGGTAATTTTAAATCTAACCAAACTTGAAAAACGATTAATAAAATGGAAATGACAATCATCATCATATCTTTTTTTGTAAATTCTTTAAATAATTTTTTCATTTTCCTCCCTCTTTCCTTTCTAATTTTTCTAAATTATCCAAATTCTTTTCTAGAATAGTTAATACTTTTTCAAAACAAGCAATATCTTCTTGTTGTAAATTTTCCATCAAGGTTTGTCGTAATAAAGTATTATCTTGTTCTAAAATAGTAACGATCGCCTTCGCTTTTTTGGTTAATGTAATGGTTTTATAGCGTAAATCAGTACTAGATTCTCCTCTTGTGACAAGACCATTCTTTTCCATTGTATGTAAAATAGCGGATAATGTTGATTTATTACATAATAACATTGATTCAATATCCTTTTGACAAAGTTGTTGTTGATGGTGATTCATATATAGCATAATTCTAGCATGAACTGGTGTTACTTCTAAACCTAGTGCTTTATAGTGTGCTTGAATTACCCGAAACATTTTCATATTAAGCGCATTAAAGCGATGGATTAACTGGGTATTTTTCACATTTTTACTCCTTTAGTTCGATAACGAACTATTTCATTATAGGGCATCTTTTCTTTTTTTGCAACCAATTTTTGAAAAGAAAAAAACATTTCATTTTGAAATGCTTTAATAACTAAAAAATGTCCAAAGAAGCGTTCAGGGACTGACGATAAAACCTATACATTTGTACAGGTGGGTGCACATAGTTGATTTTCTAGGATCCCTAATCAATGAAAAGGTATTCAACACAAATCAACACTCTTCAATGCTCCCGTATCGTTCATTTAGTCGGTTTTATACTGATGTCCATCGCATCTTCTCTAGACAATATTAGTATACCACATAAATATTTTATTATTCAACTAATTTTTACGAAAAATGAACGTCCATTATTTTTTTGTCATATAGTATGATAGGTGATGTTATGATATTTGACTATCAAGATATGAATATTTATTATGAGGTATATGGTAATAAGGATAAGGTAATTTTAATTTTACCCGGTTGGGGTCAAACAAGAAAAACATTCCATGATATGATAAAAATATTAAAGTTAGAATATACTGTTTATATTTTAGATTATCCAGGGTTTGGTCATTCGCCTTTCCCAAATCGTGATTTAATTTTAGATGATTATGTTCAAATGGTAACAGCGTTTATTGAAAGGAACAACTTAGAAAATGTAAACATTATCGCCCACTCTTTTGGTGGTAGAATTGCAATTTTATTAGCTAATCAACCTATAAAGAAAAAAATTCATAAGTTAATATTAATTGATAGTGCTGGCATTAAGCCAAAGAAAACTATCAAAAAATGGTTTCGCCAAAAACTATATAAATGCTTACAAAGTATGGCTGATATATTACCCAAAAAAATAAGAAAAAAAGCAAAATATCGTCTATTTCAACATTTTGCTTCCAATGATTATCAAAATTTACCAAGTAATGAACGAACAACTTTTAAAAATATCATTTCTACTGATCTAACGGATAAGTTAGCAACAATAACAATAAATACATTATTGATATGGGGTGCAAAAGATGAAGATACACCATTAAAAGATGGCATCAAAATGCAAAAGAAAATAGCAAATAGTCAGTTAATCATCTTTCCTCGATCAACTCATTTTTGCTATTTAGAAAATCCTTATGTGATTGTAAGAATTATTTTATATTTTTTGGAAGATTAAAAGCGTCCGCCTCCGCCTCCTCCACCAAAGGAACCTCCACCTCCACTGGCACCACCACCAAAGCCAGAACCACTAGAGGATTGACTAGCAGCAATCGTAGAACGAGAAGAAGAAACCGCTTGTGCAATACCACGATTTAGTGAAGAATAAATATTAGCATGAAAGAAATAAGGATCATAATAAGGATAATCTACCATGTTAGTATCCATTTCTTTTATTTTTAATTGCATTTGATGTGATAATTCATCTGCACAACCTAAAATCACTGCATACACCAAATACTTATCCCATAAACGAACTTCAGGTAATTGTTTTTCATCCATTCTACCAAAGTCTTTTAAAAAACGTTTATGTGCCATCCATTTTGCATAATCTAAAGCTCCCTTTGGCGTAAAAAATCTTCTAGTAGCAACAATCAGTAAATAAATTACACTAAATAAACAAGCAAAATCACTAAAGAAAAAATTAACTTCTAATGATATACTTAAAACACTAATAGCAAGACCAAATAAAATAATGAACATACTAATAATTCTAAAACTAGATAATTTTTGATAAAAGCCTAACGACTTACTACAACTACGACTACTTTTCAAAAAGTCTTGATAACAATTCATAAAAGATTGAGCTTGATTTACTTTAGAACAGTATTTTTTCAAACTAGAAAGCAATACTTCTTTTCCATTACCAGCTTCTTCAATCAATAAATGAATGGCTGCTTTTTCTTGTGTATTTAAAGTATCATCTTCTTTTTCTAAAATAAGGGCATAGTCTTTTTTATGTTTTTCACTTCTTTCTTCAACCGTTAAAACTTTTTTATAAATAAGGTTTAGTATTGTTGCAGATAATGCTTTTTCATCTATTTTTTTATCGATGAGATACTCTAATACTTCAGGACCATAATCAGCTGGAAAATCACGATAATATTGTGCTTGAAAATCCACTTTTTTACTATCATGAGATTTCTTAATCAAAACAATAGTAAGAGCTGTTGCAACAGCTAACCAAATCAAAGAAAGCCCTTTGACAAAATCATTTTGTCGTCTGATCTTCGCTCTTTCTGCATTAGCCTCATCTGCAAGTTTAGTCTCAATCTGAATAATTTCATCGACTGCATCTAAATGCGAATATTTACTAGCATAAGGAACCATATCTTTATTAAATAATAAACGAACACTAACAGCATTTCTTGCTCCTAAAAAAGAATAAGTAGCTTTTGCCCCATTACTAAGTCGTACAATAGAACCATTTAATGGTCCATGTAACCAAGTTCTAAGATCTTTATCTTCTTGTGGTAAAACAATAGAAACACTAAATTGAGAAATATTTTCTTGATAACCATCTCCCAAGACATTCCAAGCTAGTTCTGCAGTATCATTATGAATTACTACTACATCTCTAATCACATATTCAAGATAGAAAAAACCAGAAACGCTAGAAGGATGAAAGATCTGTAAATGAACACCATTACTATCTTCCTCTACCGTATAAACACCATCTTCGCCTTTATTAGCAGCTGCTACTTGTTGAAAATAAGAAGGAGTAGCATCTAAAGAGATCGTATCAATACGTCCTACTTTAATACTATCAATAGAACTACCATTATATAAACTACTACCACTTAAATCACTAAGACTTGAAGAAAACGTTTTGGCAGTTGGATTTCGAAATTGCACATCGCGATTCAATCCATTGTAATCGCCATTTAGTTCAATCATTTCAACAACTTTAATTGATCCATCTTCTTGTACAGTAATAAAACTTGCAAAATTCTTTGTTGGTTCACTACTAGCAAAAACAGGTAAAGGAAATACTAGTAATAACAAAAAAGAAAAAAGAAATAAAGGTATATATTTTCGTTTCATTTTTACTCCTTCCAAAAAGACTTGCTACTTGCAAGTCTATTCAAATGATACTTTTGGTACTTCACGTTCTTTTTCAGATACTTGAAAGAATGTATCTGCTTGAAAATGACAAAGTTTTGCTACAATATTACTAGGAATCGTTTGTACTTTGTTGTTATAGGTTAAAACAGTATCATTATAAAATTGTCTCATCATACTAATTTTATCTTCAGATTCTTTTAAATCTTCTTGCAAACGAATAAAGTTTTCATTAGCTTTTAATTCTGGATAACTTTCTGATAAAGCAAATAAGCGACTGACAACTTGATTTAATTCACCACTTGCTTTCATTTCTTCTTCTTTACTTGAAGCATTAGATAAAGCATTTCTTGCTTTGACAACATCTTCAAATGTAGATTTTTCATGTTTAGCATATCCTTTTACGGTTTCAACTAAGTTAGGAATTAAATCTGCTCTTCTTTTTAATTGTACATCGATCTGTGACCATTGATCTTTTACTCTATTTCGCAAGCTAACTAATGAATTATAAGTACCGACAAACCATAATAGTAAAATAACTGCAATAACAATCAACACAATAAGCCATGTTGGCATACTTTCTACCTCCTTTATATTGTTAGTATATATGAAATAAATAGCAATTGACAAGTATTTTCTTGCAAAAATCATGTATAAATTGACAACAAGGTGTTAAAACTATCCTTAAGGAGAGTGATTTTATGGATATTAATATTCGTCAACATATTATTCAAAATTTTCAAGGAGATGATTATCAAGCTTTAGAACAAGCAATTGAAGAATCTATTAAGGAACAAGATGAAGTAACTCTACCAGGTATGGGTGTATTTTTTGAATTAGTATGGGAAAATGCTAGTAGAGAGTTAAAAGATGAAATTTTAAAAGTTATTGAAAAAAGAGTCAATCAACAAAACTTATCCTGATTTCTTTTTTTTTGCAAAGAAAAGGATGGAGTTAGTTCCAGTAAGGAAATTACTTGATCAAAAGAATCAAACAATTCAAAAGATTGTTTTTGATCACAGGCATAAATAATAAAGTGATTCTGACAAAACTGACCTTTTACTTGTTGTAAATAATTCTTTTGATAACAAGATAAAAAACTAGGTAAAGAAAGTACCATCATATCTTTATCAAAAAACATAGCAACATGACCTTGCATCGCATAATCTAAGGTATAATTAGCAATATCTTGAAAAGGAATATCTAAATCATAATCACAAGATATTTGATACAACATAATATCATCATCTGAAGAGTGTTGTATAGATCTTGTAATGACTTGTTGACCTAACTGTTCACTAACTTCATCTGATAGTATAATTTGAATCCCCTTCTCTGGTAACATGAAAAACACTCCTTTTTAACATGATATGTAAAAGAAAAAAAGTAAGAACAAAAAAAATCAATTCTAGCAATAGAATTGATGAAATTTCTCTGGTGTCCTCGGCCAGACTCTAACTGGCGACTTACCCTTTAGGAGAGGGTTACTCTATACAACTGAGTTACGAAGACATAAGAGTATTATAGCATTATAAAATAGGATTTGCAATTAAAGAAAATGCCCCATCAAATGAACTAGACTCACTCCATAAAATAATTTGATAGTGTTTAGAACTGTTAGATGGAAGATTGCTTGTAATCATATAACCATCTAAACTCAAATTACGAATATCACTCATTGTACCATTATCATCAATCACTTGATAGAAAACATAGTTATTTTGGTTACTATCTTGATTCATCTTACCATCTTCTACCATAAAACTAATAGTATAACTAGCAAGATCATCACTAACATTTGCAATAGAAATATCTTGTGTCACTTTATCATCACTGACAACCACTTTATCAAACCCAGTTGTTTTTAAAGCTGTTGTTTGATTCAAAGTACCTTGATAAGATTGTTGTGCACGAACCTTATCTTGATATGGACCCCACCATAAAAAACTTAAAATACTAACAACAAAAATAACATACAACATATCCATTACAATAGAAATGATTTCTTGTTTCATTCAATATACCCCCTAAAATTAGGCATAGTATACCACAAAACTCAATATTAAGCAAGAGAAGACAAAATATCATCCATTTCTTTTTCCTCTTCTGCAGTTGTTTTAACAGTAGGTATTTCTTTATTAAACCAATCTGGTAGAACTTCTTCTTTCAAAGTTGTTTTAGCTTTCGTCTTTGTAAGTGCTTTATTAGCAATTATCTTCATCTTTTTATATTCTTTTTCAGTCAAACGCATCGCTTCCTCAACCGTTTCTACATGAAGCCGTTTCCACTGTCCTGCAATGGTTTCTAAATAACTACGATTCAATTTTTGGTTATTTAATTTTAAGGCATAAGACACCAAAACATTAACAACACCTGCACTAAGTTTCTGTTCCACCATCAAATCTTCAATTAACTGTAAATCTCTTTTTGTTGGTTCCGCCCCACCTGATTTGCTTCGTAAAAAATCATAAGGAGACGTATTTTCAAAAGTATATACCATTTTCGCCCATTTAGAACTATCACCTGTTGGTTTTTTCAAATATTCTGGCTGCCTTTGATAAATTAGTGTTGGTAAATTACCACCATTTTCAAATTGATAAAACTGTCTACAGCTCTTTCTTAAAAGATTTCGATCAATCAATCCCTTTTCATTTAAAGCATTTCGAACAAGACCTATCATATTTTGCGTATCGATATTATAAATAACAGCTAAAGCATCAATTAAATGTTTAGCATCTTCACTAAAACAGCGGCTAGATAATAAGCCACCAGGAATAGAAGCCATTAATAAATTAAAATCTATCACCCGATGTAATTCGATTTTAGCTTCTTCTTTTGTTTCAATAGTATCAACAACTTCAAATGGTTTTAAATTACTACTACTATAAATATCATTAAATTTATGGCTAATATCTTCATATTCTTTTAAAGAAATCTTTGGTACTTTAAATAATTCTTGTCTTCGATCATATTCTTTTTTTCCAATATTATTATACAAAACAACATTTAAAATAGGATGAGAAAAAAATTCACTAGCAGCAATAGGAGAATATAAAACATAAACATAATGATTAATATTACTACCTGTTTTTAAATAGGTTTTTAACAATCCTACCGCCTCTAACTTTTCACGAGCAACAACTATTTCTTCTAATTTTAGTTGCATCGTCGCCATTAAATGATGATGATTTAAATCATCACTCATCCTCTGTAACATATCTAAATCATCTACTAAGGTAAAATACAAACTAACTGCTGTATAACCAATGATTGGTTGATATAGTAATGTTAACAACCTGCGATCCTCTTCATGAAGAACAGTTTTATTAATTACAATATAATTGTCTGCTGGTAATAAAGTTAAATTCTTCATAAAAAAGCTCCTTTCTTAACATATTATAGAGAAAAAGTGAAAAAAAAGAAAGCCAAACTTTTTGTTCGAGCTCATTTTCGTTAATTTTAATTTGGATTTCCGTTTTTTACATAAAAACGGAAATAAGTCTTGTTATAATATATTTGTGTTTCCTTGCATGTAAGGAGGAATTAAAGTGAAAAATTGGAAACATTTAACATTTGAACAAAGAAAAGTAATTTCATCTGGTATATCACATAAGTATAAATTTAAAAATATTGGAGAAAGTTTATTAGTTGATCCAACTAGTGTATCAAAGAAGTAAAAAGAAATAGAATTGAAGTTTCTATTGGTTTAAAAAATAATTGTAATAGAACTCAAAGATGGCCTTACGTTTGTACTGGTTGTAAAAATAGATATAATAACTGTCCCTATACAAAATATAAATATGATGCTTTAAAAGCACAACAACAAGCTGATATAAATTTAGTTAATTCAAGAAGAGGAATAGATGTGGATGATGAAGAATTTAAACAGTTAGATAAAACCATTAAAGATGGTGTAGATGATAACAAATCATTTTACCAAATCAAGATAGAAAATAATCACATTATTAAAAAAAGTGTTTCCACTTTATATGGATACATCAACAAAGGTTATTTAACAACTAAGAGAGTTGATTTACCTTATGCTGTTAAATACAAAAAAAGAAAGCATAATAAAAAGTATGAGTATTCTGAGAATAATAAAATTGACAGAACAAGTCATACTTATCTTGATTATCTTGCTTTCCTACATGAGCATCCAGGAATCTACGTTTGGCAACTGGATTTCCTTGGCGCCATAAAAACAGATAACAAAAGTATTTTAACATTTATTCTTCCTATTTTGCAACTAACTTTATTAGATATTATTAATAAACCTGATTCCTCTAAAGTAGTTGAATTCTTCGATAAGTTAGAAGAAAAAATAGGATTTGACACATTCAAGGAATTAATTCCTGTTATATTAACTGATAGAGATCCTAATTTTGCTGACATAAATGGAATTTGTTTTTCGAAAATAACTGGTGAAGAAAGATGTAAATTATTCTTTTGTGATCCATATGTATCAAATCAAAAACCTAATGTCGAAAATATGAACAAACAGATTAGATTATTTTTCCCAAAAGGTAAATCTGTAGATAAATATTCAAAAGATGATATTAAAAATATTAATAAAACTATACTTAATAAGCCTTTACGCTCTTTAGATAACAACACTCCTAAAGAAGCATTTATTAAAGTATTTGATGAAAGTATATTCAATAAATTATTATAAATATTGTCAATGGCGAGTTATAAACTCGTTCATCTTGACCATTGACAATAATAAATCTATTTAAAATATTTTTGCAAATAAAGTTTATCTTTATTTGTTATCAATACTATATTTTTTTAATGCAAGGAAACTTAAAAAACGGAAATAAGTATTAAAAACGGAAATAACCTCCGTATTTTTGTCGTGCAATTATTTATGTCATTATTAATTAAATTTATATCTTTTATAAAGTTTATTTCCGTTTAATATTATAAAAACAGCAATAACTCTTAAAATGAAAAAAATCCGTTAAAAAACGGACTTTAGTCTAAAAATTTGCGTTTTTATGGTTAACTGATACTGACAATAAAAGGATTAGAACTAGTGCCATCACCCATTGTAATTTGAACATTAAAGCTTAGATTAATAACTGGACGGACTCCGTACGAAAGCGCCACGTAATCCCACGGGTCCAAAAGCCCTGATGCCGTCACATACCACACATTAGCTTTCGAGTAGTACGAAGTGAAGTAAGACGGCGAAAGCGTCCAGTAAGTCTTCCCATTATATAAATAATAATTACTGTTAGGTGTATTATATACTCCACCTGCA
>CAKPFD010000008.1 GCA_934149515.1 uncultured Bacilli bacterium | reverse complement strand
ACACGGTGATGAACATCGTCTAGATATAATTCAAGAATTAAGAATGGAAAGTGAAAGTAAGAAAGGGTCAAAATAATAATGATGATAGCAAAATAAAAGCACATCATTTAAAATAAAGATAGGAAAATAAAGCACCATGAGTAAATTTACATTATTAAGTGCAGAGCAAATATTAGGCACTGATAAATTAGATATTATAAGAAAGCGTGGAACCAAAGCAGAAGCAACAGATTATGCCATTCTTTCCTATGCAATGACAGACTACCACAATATGAAATCACCAAGTCATCTATGTTCTTATTGGACCAAAACTCTTAATGATGAATATTCTGAAAATAATGAAATAATTGCAATTGATTATGGTGGCGATGATAAAGGTTATCAATGTGATGAACGTTCTATAGCAGCAAGACCAGCTATCAGGTTTTCATCATTTGATAGTAAAGATTACAAAATAAAAAAAACTGAAGATGGAATCTTAGAAGTAGAATACGGCCATTACCCACAACAAGCAGCAGATCAAAAGACTCAAAAAGAATTAGAATTTCTTTTTAACAAAGGAGAGCTTCAAACAACCGGCCATCACTTTACAACAGGTGATGAAAGATTACGCACCGAATATGAATACAAAGGAAAAGAGTATATAAGAACAATAGCATGGCCTTTTTGGTATCGTAAAAATCACCTTCAAAATTTATCTAATAAAGAAGCCTATTCGAAAAGAAAACCTGTTTGGGTAGAAGTGCAACCAGTTAAATGGTGGTTAGATGAAAAAACAGGAATTATGTTAAGTGAAAAAGCACTATTTGCAAATATTGGTTTCTTTAAAACAAGTGAGAAAGGGCAAATATATAAAGGTAATTTTAATGATTCAGATATAAAACAATATTTAGATGAGTATTTCGCCAAAGATTTAACACAACATTTAAAAAAGACTAAAAGCATTTCTAGAAGACCATCAAATCCTTATGGTTTTGATTACTCAAAAGTAAGTGAAGAGGATATAATAAAAGGAGCATTAGAAAGTGATGTTCCAGTGTTCTTACATGGAGCAAGTAGTGATGGAAAATCATCAAGAGTAAAACAATATGATAAAGATTGTGAAATTATTTATTTAAGAAATGCTACTCCAGATAGTTTGAATGGAAAAAGTGTATATAATCCTGAAACTGGTGAAATGATGGATGTACCACCAACATGGTTAAAAAAACTAACCAAAAAATGCGAAGATGAACAAAATAAATTGCATATTGTCTTCTTTGATGAACTATCAAATGCACTGCCTTCTATTCAGGGGATGGCATTTAATATTGTGCTAGATAAAGAAGTTAACGGAAAATGGAAACTGCCAGATAATGCAAGAATCGTAGCAGCCGGAAATGAACTAGAAGATAGTCTTTCTGCCAATCAAATATCAGAGCCATTATTCAATCGTTTTGCCCATGTTTACATTCATACAACAGCGAAAGATTGGTTGAAATGGGCAGCAACACCAAAAAAGAGCTATGAAAAACTAGATTATGAAATGAAAGAGCCAGAATTAAAAATTCATCCCTCTATTTATGCTTATATTGCCTTAAAAGGAGATGCTGTTCTAAGAACACCATATAACGGCAAAACACCAAATGCTGATCCAAGAAAATGGGAAATGGCTTCAAATGTTTTATATACTACTAAGAAACCTGAAATGTTACGCTCTTTAATAGGGGAAGAGTTAACTGATGAATTTGTTAATTTCTGTCAGCAACAAGATATTAAAATGGATGATGCCTTAAGCGGTAGTTATAATCAAACAGAAAGTATCAGCAAAAAGCGATAGAAGCACTTATTTTACATAAGTGTTTTGTTTTTGCCATAATTGATGATATACTAAAGAAAAGAAAGGAAAGAACAATGGCAAGTATAAAAATAGAAAGATTAAATCATGCAATGCAAGAAGTAATTAGCACTATCTTAATGAAAGAAATAAAAGATGAAGATATTCGTTTTGTAACGATAACAGGATGTGATATATCTAGTGATCTAAGTTATTGTAAAGTATACTTTACAGTGCTTGATCAAGAAAAAAAACAACAAACAATACAAGCTCTAGAAAAAGCAAGTGGTTTTATTCGAGGAGAAGTAAGTAAAGAAATTGATATGCGTCATACACCAGAACTTAAATTTATTTATGATGATTCTATTGCATATGGACAACACATGGATAAGATCATGGAAGGATTACAAATCAAAGAAAATGAACTATAAAATCATTATTAATCAAGAAAATCCTTACAATAAACAAGATTTTGCAAATAGAAAGTTAGTATCCTATCAAAATGATAATCGAGAGATTTTCTACCTAGAAAAAAAGACCTATCAAGCATTTTTAAAACTACAACAGCTAACAAATATAAAACTAGATATTACAAGTGCCTTGCGTAGTATAGAACAGCAAGAACTAATATATCAAACAACTATCCAAGAACAAGGGTTAGAATATGCAAAGAACTATGTTGCACCACCTGGTAAAAGTGAACATCATAGTGGTTTGTGTTTTGACATAACCTTCTTTAAAGATGGAGCGTATGTCAAAGATGAAGACTTGTTAAAGGAAGAAAATATTGTAATATTAGAACAAGAAGTAATTCCAAAATTAGAAGAAGCAGGGCTTATTTTACGTTATCCAAAAGGGAAAGAAGGAATAACTGGCTATTGCTATGAACCATGGCATTATCGCTACGTTGGAAAATCAACTGCCACCATTATGAAACAAAATCACTTGTGTTTAGAACAATATCACAAGAAATACCAAAAATCAGGTGTTTTATTAATTGATAAACCAAAAGGAATGACATCTTTTGATGTAGTTAGTGCTGTAGGAAAAATCATGGATACCAAAAAAATAGGTCATAACGGTACCCTTGATCCCTTAGCAACTGGGCTTTTGGTACTCACTATCAACCAAGCCACCAAAATCAATGAATATTTAACAGCTACTAATAAAGAATACATCGCCGAAATTTTAATTGGTCAAAAAACAGATACGCAAGATATCACCGGAAATATAATAGAACAATCTAACAAAACTTGTACGAAAGAGCAAATTATGAAAGTTTTACAAAATTTCCCCAAATCTTATTTACAAGAAGTTCCAATTTATTCTGCGGTAAAAGTTAAAGGCAAAAAATTATATGAATATGCAAGAAAAGGTCAAGAAGTAACATTACCCAAAAGACTAGTAACAATTGAAAACCTAACCTTATTGTCCTATAACGATAACACCTTTACCATTCAAACCACTGTTTCTAAAGGATGTTATATAAGAGCACTAATTCAAGATATTGCCAAAGAACTAGGTGTGTTATTGACAATGAAAAATTTACGTAGAACAAAACAAGGAGCATTCACAATAGAAAACGCCTATACTTTACAACAGCTTAGTGTTGATACACCATTTTTATCAATCGATAAAGCCCTAAATATTAAAACAGTAAAGTTGAGAAAACAAGATCAAAAACCAGTGAAAAACGGGGCAAGTATTCCAAATGATTTAAAGATAAAAGAAGATATTCTTTTTATGAAAGACGAAAAACCAATTGCAATTTATCAACCACAGGACGCTAGACTGACATTAAAAAAGATGCTATAATCGAAACTAGAAAGGAAGATAAAAATGAATGAAAACCGACTATATCGACACATATTCAATGAATTAAAACCATCTGTTCAACACCAGTTTATCTCTGAGTTGTGTGATCTAGAACAACCAACCGTTTTAAATTTAACTGAAGAAGAAACCAAACTCATTCGTCAACGGCTAGGTGTCTATGGAATCGAACGTAGCTATTATAAAAACATGGTAACCGATGAGTTAAGTATCTCTAAACTGAATACAAAATTTATGCACATTGAACGAAAAATGATCAAAGAAATGAAAGATTATGCAATCGAAGCCGATATAAAATCAAAAAAAATGACTTCCTTAAAAGATTACGATATGAATGAATTGCAAAAAATCTTTGGTAGTGATGCTTCCGCCGTTAGAGAATATGCCCATAAAAACGGCATTTATCTAAAAGATGAAACCAAAGAAGATATCATGCCGATTAGCGCCTTGCAATTAAATCCAAGAAGCG
The DNA here is from genome assembly GCA_934149515.1 of uncultured Bacilli bacterium. Taxonomy (GTDB): domain Bacteria; phylum Bacillota_I; class Bacilli_A; order RF39; family UBA660; genus Onthousia. The sequence goes on along the minus strand of CAKPFD010000008.1, from coordinate 48,706 downwards.
AAAATTGCTTAATGCGTAAAAATGTTACCACTGTTGGAAGATTGTTAAAACTAACTGAAGCTGATATTAAAAATATGAAAGGAGTTGGTATCCAAGCTCAAAAAGATATCACGAGTAAATTATCTCAAGCAGGATACCATCTATCAACTGAACAAAAAGAGCAAAAACCAGCCAAAACTCGTTTGACAAAGTAAAGAAAATATAGTATAGTAAACATGCTTACCAATTCTTAGTAAGAGGAGTTCTTCCTTACACCTTCTACCAAGAATTTGGTGAATGAAATAGAAAGAAAGGAAGTGTTAAAATGGCTTTAACAAAAGAAGGAAAACAAACCCTAATAAAAGAGTTTGGAAGAAGTGAACATGATACAGGTTCTGCTGAAGTTCAAATCGCAATTTTAACAAAAGAAATCGAAAACTTAACAGAACACTTAAAAGAACACAAACACGATCATCATTCACGTCGTGGACTTCTAATGAAAGTTGGTCAACGTCGTAGTATGCTTAACTATTTAGCAAAGAAAGATGTTACAAGATATCGTGAAGTTGTTAAAAAATTAGGTTTAAGAAAGTAGGGGAACTTGGTAGGAGAGTCTCCCTTTTTTTAAAGAAATGAGGTAGTTACATTTGAAAAAAGTATTTGAAAGAGATTTTTTTGGTAAGAAAATTGTTATAGAGCACGGAGAATTAGCCAAACAAGCCAATGGTTCTGTTCTTGTACGATATGGCGATACCGTAGTACTAACTGCAGCAGTTATCAATAAAAATGTTAATTTATTAAGTGATTTCTTTCCACTAACTGTCAATTATCAAGAAAAACTATATTCTGTAGGTAAAATACCAGGTGGTTTCATCAAACGTGAAGGAAGACCAACAGAAGCTGCAACTCTAGCAGCACGAATGATCGATCGACCAATGCGTCCATTATTCAAAGAAGATTTTAAAAACGAAGTACAAGTCATCAATATGGTACTAAGTGTTGATCAAGATTGTGCACCAGAATTAACAGCGATGCTTGGTTCATCCCTTGCTACCATGCTAACAGGAGCACCTTTTCAAGGACCAATTGCAGGAGTAAAAGTTGGATATGTCGATGGAGACTATATTATCAATCCAACCCCAAAAGAACTAGAACAAAGTATTCTTGACTTAACTGTAGCTGGAACAATCGATGCCATCACTATGGTAGAAGCAGGAGCTAAACAAGTATCAGAAGATATTATGCTAGAAGCTTTAATGAAAGGTCATGAAGCGATCAAAATCTTATGTGCTTTTGAGCAAGAAGTCTTACAAGATATCGGAATAGAAGAAATCACTTATGAACATCTAGAAATTGAAGATGAATTAAAAGAAGAAGTCAAAAATCTTGTCTTAAAAGATATTGATGAAGCCTTAAGAATTAAAGAAAAACAAGCCAAATATCAACGCTTAGATGAAATTAAAGAAAATACAGTTACACTTTATAAAGAAAAACAAATAGACCTAACAGAAGAAGAATTGGCATTATATATTGCTAAAGTTAGAAAAATTATGGAAGAAGTAGAATATGAAGCATTTAGAAAAATCGTTGTAAAAGAACATATTCGAGCAGACGGAAGACAAATGGATGAGATAAGACCATTATCAACTGCGATTGATTTATTACCACGAACGCATGGTTCTGCTTTATTTACAAGAGGAGAAACACAAAGTCTATCTGTAACTACCCTAGGGGCTTTAGGAGAGCATCAAATCTTAGATGGTCTATCATTAGAAGATGAAAAACGCTTTATGTTACATTATAACTTTCCAGCCTTTTCTGTCGGAGAAACTGGTCGTTATTCAAGCCCTGGTCGCCGTGAAATTGGTCATGGAGCCTTAGGAGAAAGAGCATTACTACAAGTAATTCCAAGTGAAGAAGAATTTCCATATACCATTCGTGTCGTTTCAGAAATCCTAGAAAGTAATGGTAGTAGTTCTCAAGCATCTATTTGTGCTGGTTGTATGAGTTTGATGGCAGCAGGCGTTCCAATTAAAGCACCAGTAGCCGGAATTGCAATGGGCTTAATTACAGCAGGCGATGATTATACAATCCTAACAGATATTGCTGGTATGGAAGATCATTTAGGTGATATGGACTTTAAAGTAGCAGGAACTAAAAATGGTATTTGCGCTTTACAAATGGACATCAAAATTAAAGGCGTTACAAGAGAAATTCTAAAACAAGCCTTAGAACAAGCCAAAAAAGCAAGATTACAAATTTTAGATGTCATCGAAAAACAGATTAGTAAACCAAGAGAAGAAGTATCAAAATATGCACCAAAAACAAAAGTATTTTATATTTCTCCATCTAAGATCCGTGATGTCATTGGTAAAGGCGGCGAAATGATCACAAAGATTATTTGTGAAGCAAGTAACGTAAATGATGTTAATAGTATCGGAGCGGTAAAAGTAGATTTAGAAGATGACGGAAGAGTCATTGTTTACCATACAGACCAAGAAGTTATCGATAAAACCGTTCAAATGATTCAAGATGTAGCACGAGAAATCGAAGTAGGAAAATTATATTCAGCTAAAGTAATAAAAATTGAAGAATTCGGTTGCTTCGTTGAACTATGGCCAGGTTGTGAAGGATTAGTACACATCTCACAACTAGCAAAAGATAGAGTTAATAAAGTAGAAGACGTTGTCAAAGTCGGCGATACCATTTTAGTAAAAGCTATCGGTTTAGATAAACGCGGCAAACAAAACTTCTCAAGAAAAGAAGCTTTAAAAGAATTACAATAACAATAAGATCGTAACAGATCTTTTTTCTTTTCCCATAATTTCCCATAAAGTTCCGAAAATTTACCCATGATTTATTGCTATGATAAAAACATGAAAAGGAGATGATAGATGACAGAAAAAAAGTCCTCAAAAAAATAATGTATTTCGTATAATAGATAAGGGAAGGTGGTAATAGAAATAAAACAAAAATAGTGTTATACTATTGGTGGTGAATAAAATGTATAAAATATGTTTTGTAGAAGACGAACAAGATTTAGCAAACCTTGTCAAACTATATTTAGAAAAAGCTGGATATGATGTGACAGTGTTTTCACTAGGTACCGATGCTATCAACTATATCGGTAATCCAGTTGACGTTTGGATTTTAGATATAATGTTAGGAGATGATGTCAATGGTTATGATGTAATCAAAGCAATCCGTGAAAAATATCCTGATGTTCCAGTTATCTTTACATCGGCAAGAGATCAGGATTTGGATCGGATTTTAGGCCTTGAGTTAGGTAGCGATGATTACATAACAAAACCTTATTCTAGTAAAGAATTAGTACTAAGAGTTAATAATATTATCAAACGAGTTTATGAACCAAAACAAAAAACAACCATTATGTATCAAGACTATCAAATTGATCTAAATAGAAGACTTGTTACATTAAAAGGAAAAGAATTAAAACTAACCACTCTAGAATTTGATTTATTATTACTCTTTGTCAAGAATATCAACAAAAGCTTTTCTCGCGAAGAAATATTACAAACTGTATGGGGAATCGATTATTTCGGCTCCGATAGAGTAGTAGATGACCTAGTAAGAAGATTACGAAAAAAAATGCCTGAATTAAATGTAGGAACCGTTTATGGTTATGGATATCGACTTTCATCATGAAATTCTCTAGCAAATTAAGTCACCAGCTTGTCCTATTAATTATCATCATTTTTACCATCGTTTTCTTATTACTAAGCGTCATTTTACCCCAGGTCGTCATTCCCATTACAGAAAAAAATATTTATAACTATTTAAAAGAACCATTAGAATTTGTTCGTGCAGATATCGATAAAAACTTAGTTACCACTGAAATAGCGTATCTTTATCAGTTTGGTGATACCATCGCCTATAGTGACAACATTCATGATATTATAAAATTCAAAAATGTAAATGATATTATGAGTAAACTAACAAGCGAATATGGAAAATTCACCTATCGAAATAATGTATATTATTATTACACACTCCATGATAATGATATTACAAAAATTTCTCTGACAAACGATACCTATATAGAAAAAACCAAACAAGACATATTAAATGCTATTCTACCAGTTGTTGTAACCACTTTTTTAATCATTACCCTAACTCTTGTAATTTGGAGTAGTGTCTTGGTTAGAAAAATAGAAAAATTAAAAGGTAAAATTGACCACATTGATGATGATCACTATGATCATGCCATTGAATTCCAAGTAGATGATGAAATTCGTTCATTGGAATTAGCCATCGAAGATATGCGAATTTCCTTAAAAAATCAAGAAGAATATCGCAATCAAATGTATCAAAACATTTCACATGATTTTAAGACACCTCTCACCGTTATAAAATCTTATGTTGAAGCTTATAATGATAAAATCGAAACAGCTGATGTCATTATCCCGGTCATCAGCGAGCAAACAGACAAGTTAGAATTTAAAGTTCATTCACTTCTATATCTAAATAAATTAGATTATTTACAACAAAGTCAAAATATTGAACACCATCTAGTAGATGTTCAGAAAATAGTAGAAAAAGCCAAAGAAGAATTTAAATTTAGAAGAAAAGATGTTACAGTTATCATAAATTTTGATAAAAACAGTAAATTTTATGGAACAGAAGATTATTGGGAAACCATTATTGATAATCTCTTAGCAAATTTTGTAAGGTATGCAACTTCTACTATTAAAATTACAGCTAAAAATAATCGTTTAACCTTATATAATGATGGTCCAAACATCGAACCCACACTCCTTGAAGGAATCTTTACTCCGTTCCGAAAAGGTATTAAAGGCGAATTTGGTTTAGGACTATCCATCGTAAAAAAAACATGTATCTTAATCGGATATGACATTGTGATCAGAAATGAAAAAAAAGGTGTATCTTTTCATATTTCAAAGACTTCTAAATCATAAGAAGTCTTTTTTCGTACATACTATTATTGGTGATAAAAATGAAACTACTAATAACAGGAGCCTTAAGCGGATTAGGATATCAATATGCCAAAACACTAGCCAAAAAAGGACACATCATTTATGCGGGAGTAGAAAATGAAAAACAACAAAACACATTAGAAAACAAGCTAAAAAAGGAAAAAGTAATTATGTTTCCTATCATTTGTCAACTATTAGATGAAACAACCTGGCCAGATTTTAAACAACTTGATATAGATGGTATTATCTTACAAGCAGGAATAGGAGTAGGGGGAAGTATTTTAGAAATTGATCAGCAAAAACTAAAAGAAAACTTTACAGCGAATGTTTTTCAAAATATCAAATTATTACAATCTTTTATGCAAGCTTATTATCAATCGGAAACACCTAAAAAAATATGGATCACATCCTCTCTAGCAGCGTTTTTGCCATTACCATATTTAGCAAGCTATACCATGACCAAAGCAAGTCTTTATCTGTTAGCAAGAACACTTTATTTAGAAACAAAACTACAACACTTACCATTTCAAGTATCTGTCATTTTACCAGGAGCTTATGCAACCGGTTTTAATGAAGTGATGATTGAAAACAAATATGCTTCCAAAATCTATTTAAAAAAGAAAGCCAAGCAAATGACTAAACTACAATATTTTCTTTTTCATTTAGTAGAATCTAAAAATAAAGAATGCTTAGCAAAGCAAATCGAAAAATCCATTACTTCAAAAAAACAACCATTTATTATCAGTAGACCACTATCCCAATACATGATGACAAAAATATACAACATTCTTCTTACGATTTATAACATATAATGATATACTAGAGAAGAAAGGAAAAAACCGATGCAACAAGTACTAGAAATTTATCAAAAACAATTAGAAAAGCGTAAAAAAATAGTATTAGAACAATACGATCAATTTGAAAACGATATTCATACCTCATTAACACAAGAAGAGTTAGAAACTGTCAAAAAAGAATTGCAAGAAATGGCTAAAGAATTTGAAGATCTAGAAATTCCTCTTAAAAATTTTACAAAAGCATTAGCAGAAAATCAATCTGATGTCACTACCTGGTTTTATCAATTACAAAAACCATTAACAGCCATAAATGATAAGCAAGAAATTCTAGATGAAATCATGAGTTTAAAAGAAGAAGATATTCAAGAAGCAAACGATCAAAAAGAGAATACTAAAAAACAAACAGTTCAAATAGAAAAAGATCTAACAAACATTATTCAAGATCAGCAACAAATTCAAAGCATAACAATAGCAACAAAACAAGATATTATTGCAAATACAACTTCAGATCTAGCAAGTCTAAAACAATACCAAACAATGAAAGCTTTACTGATGGCAATGCTAATTTATACACTACTAAAACCTAAAAATAATGCTTTCAAATTATCACCACAAAATATTTTGTTGGGAATTATTTTTGTAAATATGATAAATAGCTTATTGAATCCAGCACTAGAATATCATGAAAAATATGAAGAATATTCTACCAAAATTATAAAATTAATGGACAATACTGCTGCTATTGAAACTAAAATTACCGAAAATATTGATAAATTAGATGAACTAGAAGAACAACTAGAAAAAGAATATGCTCCTTATTTAGAATTAGAAGATTTCGCTCAAACGTTGCAAATGATAAAAGATGTCAAAAAAGAACTACAAACAAGCAATAAAGAAATAGAAAATACCAAACAAGAGTTACAAAGTACTTACAACCAAAATAAAATCATGTTAAAAACATTAGAACAAGTATAAAAAAATCCCTTTTGCAAAAAAGAGATTTTTATTTTATATAAGTTTTCGGTAATTTTTTCACTAATTCGTCAATTTCCTGATTACTTATTTGAGCATTATTATCGATATGTTCATTCGTATAATTTTCAAAATAGGTAGTAAGTGGTTGATGATTTACAAGATATGGTGTATTAAATAATTTCTTGGAGTCATCTTGTTGTTCACAATTTTCAACAAAAAATGTTTCTCCCGTTTTATAATCTGCATAAATATCAGGTTTTGCTTGATTTTGAATTTTTTCTACAATAAATGGTTCTGGACTTTGTCCGCAAATATAACCATATCTACCACAAGCATATAAAACCCTCTTATTTCCAATCAACAAGTTCTTAACGGTGTGTTGTTTACGTTCCATATTTTCACCTCCTTAACAGACAAAAATATACATGCCACTGACATGTATTTACTGCTTACTTCTATACTACTAATAATTGGTAGCGAGAGGGGGAGTCGAACCCTCGACCTTTCGGGTATGAACCGAGCGCTCTAGCCAACTGAGCTATCTCGCCAAAAATTAAGAACAAACTAATAATAGCATGTTTTAAGACTTTTGACAAGGCATAAATGATAAAAAATCAAAAAAAGTGGTTACTATCAAACCATTAAGCACTAGATAATAAGGGAAAATAGATGAATTGAAAATCTAGTAACAATGCGTTATAATAAATATATCTATTTCGTTCATGTAGCTCAGTTGGATAGAGTGTTTCCCTCCGAAGGAAGAGGTCATGGGTTCGACTCCCATCATGAACACCATAAAAAATCCGTTCAAATGATTTGAACTTTTAAATAAACATCAATCAAAAAGATTGGTGTTTTTACATAAAATTGATAAAAATATGTCCTTCAAATAAATTTATCAAAGACATATTTTCCTTGAAAAATAACTAAAATTGTAGTATACTATAGCCAAATTTAAAAAAGGGGAATAAAAATATGCCAAAAGTAAGTATTATTGTACCAGTATATAATAGCAGTTCCTATTTGAAGGATTGTCTAGATAGTCTTTTTCAACAAAATTTACAAGATATTGAAGTTATCGCTATCGATGATGCTTCAACAGATCAAAGTAGTTTTATTTTAAAACAATATCAGCATCATTATAAAGATAAATTAAAAGTGATTACTCATGAAGAAAACAAAGGGTTAAGCATCAGTCGCAATGATGGAGTAAAACTAGCCACTGGGGAATATATAGGATTTGTTGATAGCGATGATTTTGTTCATCCCGAAATGTATGATGATCTCTATTATGCTGCAACAATTAAAAACAAACCAGAAATTATATCAACTGGAATAAAAAACGTAAATAGTGCTACCAATTATCAAACAGTTACTTTTCAAGAAAAAAGAAAAAACGGTAAAGTTTATCATTTACCAAGCAATCCTAATTATTTCTATTGGGAAAATCCGTCCTGCTGCAATAAGATCTTTCGAAAAGATACCATTGAACAAGAACCATTCTTACCTAAAAAAATTTGGGAAGATGGTGCTTTCACATATGGTCAAATGATAAAAGCAGATCATATTATTTCCTTTAATAATGCTGATTATTATTATCGTCAACACGAAAAAACAGGAATTATGGCTTCTTGTCAGAAAATAAATCCTAACTTATTAGATATTTTCGATATCAACGATACTATTAAAAATGTTGCTATCGCTACAAATCACTACGATATCTATAAAGAGCAATTAGCCTTAATTCAAAGCGCAAACTGCTTACAAAGAATAGAAGAAGTAGCAAGATGGAATATATCACAAACTCAAAAAGAAAATATCATTCAAGATATACATAATATAAGTACTAAAACCTATGGTGATTGGCGAGACATGAATCAATTAATCTTAACTTCTAAAGTGAATGAAGAAGTTTTAGAAAATTATCATCTTTACGATATTAATATAGATAAAACAAAAGAAGAAAGCAAAGAAGACTTAAAAGCACAATTACTTGTATTAACCAACAGTAAAAAATAAAATGGCACCTATTTTACCATTTTATTTTTCTTTACTAATTGATAAACTTCTTGATGAATATCTTCAATAGAACGCATTTCATCATCTTTATTACACACAATTTTTTCCCAATCAAGATAATCTGCTACAAAGCAAGCATTATCATAAACTTTTTGCATAAAATCTAAATTACGTTCATGAATATCATTTTCTAATCCTTCATTTTCTTTTCTTTGTTGTTTCATCTTCATTGCTAATGTAAAAGGTGCTGTTAAAAAAATAACTACATCTGGTTTTGGAAGTCCAATTTTGTTGTATTCAAAATCAATAATATAATCAATAAATGCTTTCTTTTCTTCGTTAGTAGCAAAAGAAGCTGCTTGATAAATTAGGCTAGAAGTAGTATATCTATCAAGTAAAATTGTCTTTCCTTGCGCATACTCTTTTTCTAATTCACTATACCAAGTAATTGCTCTATCAGTTGCATAAAGACTATTAACAAAATAAGGCGATAACGTTTCAACGCTTCCAAAATCACCATTTAGGTATTTTTCTACTGCCATCGCTTGATACATCCCATAAGAAGGAAAATGATGACAAACAACTTCCTTTCCATCCTTTTTTAATTGCTTCTTTAACAATTGGTACTGTGTCGTTTTACCAATTCCATCACATGCCCCTTCAATAACAATTACTTTTCCTTTTTTCATATCTTTCAAACCTACCTTTCTTACCATTATAACACGATTTAAAGATATCATGAGAAAAAAACACAACATTAATATCAAAAATACAAGAATCTATGGTAGAATAATTTATATAAATAAGGAGTGTGTCAAAAATGAATCAAGAATCAAATAATTCAAATCAAAATAATTTTAATATACAGGGGTAATAACGAAATACCTAATAACCAATCATTAAATAGTCAAAGTTTTAATCAAAATATTGGTCTTCCACAATTGTCATTTAACGAACAATCACCATTTTGGTTTGATAATAGGAATTTTCGCTGTCATTGTAATCATTGCAAGTATACTTATATTAAAATTAAATCATTCTTCTTTTAATAATAGTAATCAAAATAGTAATACCGTTAAAATGGGAAACATTCAACTAAATTTAGCCAATGAAAATGAAATTAATAACTCTGTATTGTATAAAATAGGCGATGAGTATATTTTTAAAGGTGGAGATTCATATACCGAAAAAGGCGAGGATGGAACCTATCATCAAAAATATAAAAATTTAGATAATTTAAAAAAATTCGTTAAATTTAATAATAATTATTGGAGAATCATTAAAATAAATTCTGATGGTACAATCAAATTAGTTTGGGCAGGAAAATATAAATCTGATACAATACAAAATACTATAAATCTTGATGTTAAATATGTTGAAACAAAAACAAATAATTTTAATTATGAAAACAGTTATATAAGAAATTATTTAAATATCACATTTTTAAGTGATACCTCTATAATACCAAGTAATTATGCTGATTATTTAGTTAAATCTAGCTGGGGCATATCTACTTGTTCCGCTTCAATTTATGATATATATTCTTATAAAAATTCAGAAAATTAGAGGTAAATACTTCAAATATTATTGTAGATGAAAACAATAACACAATTGGTGCTGCAAAAATTGTAAGATCAAATGGAGCATGGTTTATGTTTACCAATTATAACGTGGATAGAAGCTATAATAATAATGTCATTCCTATCATAACCTTAAAATCAAACATTCAATTTGCTTCTGGCAACGGTACTGTAGAAAAACCTTTTGAAATTAAATAAAGATATTAGAAACTGAAAGGATAGAGAATTGGTATGACGAAAATAAACAAAAATGAAACAAAGAAAATTCTAACAGAAATATTTAATTATTTTGAAAATGGGGATTCTAATTTTGAAGGTCATCCAGCTTTCTACTTCTTTCACTCAAAAGAGGAATTGGCAATAAAAACTAATGAACTGTTAAATAAAAATGAATATGATCAGTTTGACATTTATTATATTGCTTCAGAATTAATAAAACTAATGTTAGATAAATATGACTCTCATACAAAAATTAGTTTCAAAAATAATATATATTTGCCACTAGATTTTAAAATAGACAACAATAAAGTTTATATTACAAGCATATCACCACTTTATCAAAAAGTAATTGGTTATCAAGTAATAGCAATTAATGGTATTGATATACGAAAAATATTATATGAAACAGAAAAAATAATCTGCTATTCAACTAAAGAACATTTATTAGCAGTAACTCAATCTTTTTTATCTGATTCAAACATCTTGAAGTCATTACCCAGCATGAATAATGATACTGAAAAATTTGCCTATACTGTTTCAGATAGTAATGGTGAGTTAATAGATATTATTTTTGATATAAATAATTTGCCAAAAGAACCATACAATGTTCAAATCCCAGAAAACTATTTGGTGGAAACGATAAATGATTGCTATATCATTCATTATAATTCATGTAAAGATAAAGAAAAGATGAACCAATTAATTTTAAATTTGAAACAGCATAATGATATAAATAACTATATCATTGACTTAAGATATAACGGTGGTGGGAATTCAGCAATTATCAAACCATTGATAAATTTTTTAAAAAATAAAAATATTGTTGTATTAGTGAACGAATATGTCTTTTCAAGTGGTAGAATGGCCTTGGTAGAATTTAAAAAAATAGGTGCTTATATAATAGGGACAGATATAGGAACAAGTCTAAATTGTTTTGGAAATTATTCTAGCTGTTTAGATATTGACAAATTAAATTTAAAAGCAATGTGTAGCTCTACATACTGGTATTATGATAAGAAATTATCGGTTACGGGATATGAAAAAGAGCAGTTTATTACTTATTTCAATAACAAAAAAGAATTACTAGAACCAATAGTATTGCATCCTGATAAGTATGTATATTTGACAAAAGATCAAATAATAAAAAAACATGATAGTCAAATGATAGAAGCGATTCATTATCTAAAGGAGCAAAATCAACTATTTAAAAAACTAAATATTTCTAAGAAAAAGAACTTTTAATTTTATCTTTACATCTATAGAATTGTTCTTTTAATATTTCATGAAATTTTTTATCTAAATACATAACAACATAAAAGCGACCTTTTGATGGTCGCTTTAAAATTACATTCAATCAGTAATAAAATTAACTACTAACTGATAAATAACATTTTTAATGATTTACACTTTTTATTTCTTGTAATTCAAATCTATATTTTTGCTTTATATTAGGATATTTTTCATGATCAACTTCACTCAAGAACATTTCTATTGGTCTAATCCATAAATTCATATCACCATATAGGCTTCTATAAATTACACATTTTTCGTTCGTTTCAGAATGGTTTGCAACATCTATAACTAAATAATAATCTCCTTTGAAGTGTTTGTAAATACCATTGATTTTTATTTCTCTCATTTTCACCCTCCAATTTATATTTTTATATTATCATAAAAATTAGTGTTTAAAAACTCGAACTATAAAAAGTTCGAGTTTAGTATCAATCTGGTGCCGAAAGTAAGAATTGAACTTACCGCTGATCCTTACCAAGGATCTGTTTTACCACTAAACTATATCGGCATCTAAAAAAATCATAGCACACTCTTTCTAAAAGTGCAACTGGCAATTTCTTTTGCTTTCCAAAATGATTAGTGGTATGATATAAATACAATTTGATTAAGGAGATGAAAACATGTTAGCTTTATCAAAAGACAACAGTAAAGAAATTAACGAAAATAAAATAGTTGATCAAATACGAGCTTTAGCACTAGATATGATTCAAGAAGCCGGAAGTGGACATCCTGGTATTGTTTTAGGGGCAGCTCCTATTCTTTACACACTATATGCACATCATCTACACTTTGATGCAAAACATCCAGATTATTTCAATCGCGATCGTTTTGTTATGAGTAGTGGTCATGGTTCTGCCTTATTATACGCCACCTTATCCCTAGCAGGTTATGACATCGAATTAGAAGATTTAAAGCAATTCCGCAAATTAGGTTCTATCACACCAGGTCATCCAGAATACAAAAAAACACAAGGAGTAGAAATGACAACTGGTCCATTAGGACAAGGCTTTGCTGCGGCAGTTGGTATGGCAATTGCTGAAAAACATAGTGCCGCCTTATTAAATACCAAAAAAAGTAACTTAATTGACTATAACGTTTATTGTTTGTGTGGTGAAGGGGACTTGATGGAAGGTATCACATATGAAGCTGCAAGTTTAGCAGGTGTAAATGTTTTAGATAACCTAATTGTTTTGTATGACTGCAATCACGTTAGTTTAGATGGACCAACTGATATGACTTTCATCGATAATATTGAACAACGCTTTACAGCAATGAATTGGGAAGTAATAACAGCAACTGATGAAGTTAGTTCTATTGATAAAGCACTAGAAAAAGCCAAGAGCAACAGCAAACCAACTTTAATCCAAGTAAAAACAACGATTGGTAAATACTCAAGCCTTGCTGGTACCAACAAAATTCATGGTGGTATTCTACAAGAAGACGACTTAGAAAATATCAAACAACAGCTAAATGTTCGTAACATTCCATTTACAATTTCAAATGAAGTTTTAACAGATTTTCAATCCATGATCGAAGAAAGAAATAAAGGAAAATTTGAAGCCTTTCTTGAAGAAATACAAACGTTAGATGAGAATGAGAAAAATCTATTACAGCAATTGCAAAATAAAGATAAAACAATCGAATTAACAACCATTGATTATGAAAAACCTCAAGAAGATGCAGAATATTTAAAAGAAGCTTCCAATAAAATGTTAAATTCTTATGCTGCTATTAGCCCTCTTATTATCGGAGGATCAGCAGATGTTGCCACAAGCACAATGGCTTATTTAAAAAACACGCCAACTTTTTCTTCTAAAGATTATAGTGGAAGAAACATCGCCTTTGGTGTAAGAGAAGCTGCTATGGCTGCTATTGCTAACGGTCTTGCCTTGTCAGGATATCGTCCTTTCATTTCTACTTATTTGAGTTTTAGTGATTATCTAAAACCAGCCTTAAGATTAGCTTGTATGATGAATTTACCAATTACTTATATTTTTACACACGATTCTATTAGTGTCGGGGAAGATGGTCCAACTCATCAACCAATAGAACAATTGGTATCATTACGTGCAACACCTAATTTAACAGTCTATCGCCCAGCAGATAGTAATGAAGTAATAGGAGTTTACAAAACAATTTACCAACAGGAAATGCCAGCTGCTATTATTTTAAGTAGAAATAAAGCCAAAATGTTAGAAACAACATCCATTCCTTTAGTAGCCGATGGAGCTTATATCATCAAAAATGAAGAAAGAAAATTAGATGGTATTATCATTGCTACAGGAGAAGAAGTAGCTCTAGGATTAGAAGTTAGTGAAGCCTTACAAGAAAAAGGCTATGATCTAAGAGTTGTTAGTATGCCATCACTAGATCATTACAAAAAACTAGATAAAACCTTACAAGAGCAATTACTTCCAGCAGGAATTAAAAAATTTGTTATCGAACGTTCTTCTTCATATTCATGGTACGAGTTTGTCTATAACGATAATTACTTATTTACAGTAGATACCTTTGGAGCTAGTGGGTCTAAGCAAGCCCTTGACGAAGCCTTTGGATTTACCAAAGAGGCCATTTCTTTAAAAATAGAAGAACTTCTTAAATAATTCGACAAAATTCTCTTCATTCCTTCGCTACAATAATCATGGTGATAAAAATGAGAGAATTTTATGTGTTTGAAGTAAAAGATGAATTTAAAGAATTATACCAACATAACCCATCTACCTTATATAATATTTTTGAACAAATCTATTTATTAAAAAAAGAAGATATCGATTATGGTTATAGTCTGTTTCATCAGCTAACCAAAAAAATAGATAAAGAAAAATTTGATCATCATCTATTTTTAAAATATCATCAAGATATTCCTTATAGCAAAAGAGGAAATATTCACTATTACAATAATCCTGCCAAAGATGAGATTACATCACTTGAAATAAAAAGAGCTTTCATGCGTATAAAAACAAATTATTACAATTGTTTCTTCTTTCAAGTATTCAACACCCTAAATAATAATTTCTTTATTTGCGATTTTAAAAACCAAGACTATTTCTTTTTGGAAATGAGAAAATCTCTTGTCTAAACGATTATTTTCCTGTAAAATAAGAGCAGTAAAGGAGATGAATTTATGGGACATGATATATTATTAATTGTCATCGGTTTGATAATTGGAGTTGTCATTGGCTTTTTTATCGCACGTTTCGTAACAAAGAAATATATGAAAAAGAATCCACCAATTAATGAAGAAATGATCAAAGCCTTAATGACGCAAATGGGAAGAAAACCAAGTCAAAAACAAGTCAATCAAATGATGAAATCAATGGGGAAATATATGTAACAAGACAGCTTTTGGCTGTTTTTCTTCTTTTGCCTAAATTTATATTGTCACTAAAGATAAAAATATGGTATTATATAGTTATTGTTATTGCCCCATGGCCAAGTGGTAAGGCAATGCGCTCTGACCGCATGATGCGTTAGTTCGAATCTAACTGGGGCAACCAATAAGAAAATAATTTTTTTAAAATAGATGGAGTGATTCACGTGAAACAAGAGTTAGCAGATTTATTATTTCCAAACTTACCATTAACTGTAGAAGAAATAGAAGCAAAATATCCACCAAGAGATCTAAAAGAAGGAGCTATGGTAACAAGATTTGGACCTAGTCCCACTGGATTTATGCATGTAGGAAATCTGTATGGAGCATTTATTAGTAGTGAACTTGCAAGACAAAGTGATGGAGTGTTCTTTTTAAGAATAGAAGATACTGATAGTAAAAGGGAAGTAGAAGGTGCAACAGATCTAATATTAGGTGCACTTGATCATTTTAAAATTCAACCAACAGAAGGTTTTTCTTATGGTGGTAATTATGGCCCTTATCGTCAAAGTGAAAGAAAAGAAATCTATCAAGCTTATGCCAAAAAACTAGTTAGTGAAGGCAAGGCTTATCCTTGTTTTATGAGTGAAGAAGAAATTAGTGAAATAAGACAAGGACAAGAGCTAAGAAAAGAAGCAATTGGTATTTATGGTGTTTATGCAGTTGATCGTGATTTATCACTAGAAGAAGTAAAAAAGCATCTAGATAATAAAGATAGCTACGTTATCAGAATGAAATCACCTGGAGATATGCATAAAGAAATTATTCTTCATGATATGATTAAAGGTGATATAACCTTACCAGAAAACATTTTGGATGAAGTCATCTTGAAAAAAGATGGTATACCAACATATCATTTTGCTCACGTTGTTGATGATCATTTAATGAGAACAACACATGTGATTAGGGGAGATGAATGGGTACCAAGTTTTCCAAAACACTTGCAACTTTGCCAACTTTTAGGCTTCAAACCTTGTAAATATGCTCATATTGCTCCACTTACTAAAAAAGAAGATGGAAAAGTTCGAAAACTAAGTAAAAGAAAAGATCCTGAATTTTCTGTTAGTTACTATAAAGAAGCAGGAATTCCAGTAGATGCAGTTCGTTTATATCTTGCAACCCTTGCAAACACTAACTTTGAGGAATGGTATATTCAAAACAAAGATAAATCCATTGAAGATTTTACCTTTACATTTAAGAAAATGCCAACTGGTGGAACTTTATTTGATATGGAAAAACTAGATAATATTGCTAGAACGTATTTTTCAAGATTATCAGCCCAAACCCTCTATCAAGATGCACTTGCTTATTATCAAGAATATGATAAAGCGTTTGCAACATTAATGGAACAGCACAAAGAAAGTGTCATTGCTTTCTTAAACATCGAAAGAAATAGTAAACGTCCAAGAAAAGATATTGCAACTTACAAAGATATTAAACAAGAAAGTATGTATATATTTAACGAATTGTTTTATCAAGGAGATCCTTATAAAACAATAGATACCATTGAAGATACAGACCTTTTATTAGAATATATTACTATTTACGATAAAAATGATTCACAAGATGAATGGTATAAAAAAATTCAATTATTAGCTGAAAGACATGGTTATGCACCATCTACGAAAATGTATAAAGAAAATGAAGAATTATACAAAGGTCATATTGGTACCATTTGTGAAGCGATAAGACAAATTTTAACTGGTAGAACTCAAACACCAAATCTATATGAATTATTACAAATTATCGGAATAGATGAATTTAAAAACCGTTTACAAAAATACATAGAAACAAAAAATGTGTAAGAAATTACATATTTTTTTCTTTTTGCAACATAATAAAATAAAAAGGAGGAATAAATGAAAAAAATAGATGAAACCACCCTTCAAAAATGGCAAGAAAACTATGAATTAGAAAAAAGTCATTTCATCACCAAACAAGCCCTAGCAAAAAATGCAATAGATAGTATTTGTATCAATCAACAACAAATCAATAAAATGGAACAATTATTTAATATTAATTTAGAAACACTTCCTGTAACCAACCAAGAATCATCTGGACGCTGTTGGATTTTTGCTGGTTGTAACATTATAAGAGAACGGCTAGCAAAAAAATACAATTTAGAAAATTTTGAACTATCACAAAGCTATTTGGCATTTTATGATAAATTAGAAAAATCTAATTACTTTATGGAAACAATCCGTAATCTCAAAGATACAAAAGATGATGAAAGAATAAGAGATCTTAAATTAGAAACTGCTCTAGAAGATGGTGGACAGTGGGATATGTTTGTTGCATTAGTGAAAAAATATGGAGTTGTTCCTAAAAACGTCATGAAAGAAACCTATCAAAGTTCGCATACTGATCAATTGAATCATCTAATCAGTACAAAACTACGGCAATTTGCATCCTTTGTTCTAGAAAAGCGAACAAATCTAGATGCTCTACAAGAAAAGACGTTACAAGATATTTATACAATTTTAATAGATTGTTATGGTATCCCACCAAAAGAATTTACCTTTGAATATGTCGATAAGAATAAGCAATACCATGCTGTAGAAAACCTTACACCAAAAGATTTTTATGAGCAATACTGTGATATTGACTTAGAAGACTACATTAGTATTATTCATGCGCCAACAAAAGATAAACCATATCATCGTACGTTCACTGTAAAATACTTAGGAAACGTCATTGAAGCACCAAACATAAAATATTTGAATTTACCATTAGAAGAATTTAAACAATTGATCATTACTCAACTACAATCATTAGAACCAGTATGGTTTGGAAGTGATTGTACAAAAGCTTATGAAAAAACAGAAGGAATATGGGATAGCGATATGATGGATTATGACACCACATTTCAAATGGAATTTTATATGAGTAAAGAAAATCGCTTATTAACCTTTGAAAGTACGATGAATCACGCTATGGTTTTCACTGGAGTACAACTTGTAAATGGTAAAAGTTTAAAATGGAAAATTGAAAATAGTTGGGGAAAAGAGAAAGGAAAAGATGGCTATTATGTCGCTTCTGACAAGTGGTTTGATGAATATGTTTATCAAGCAGTAGTTCATAAAAAATATTTAAAAGCAAATCTTACGAATATATTACAAGAAAATCCAATTGCCTTAATGCCATGGGATCCCTTTGGTACATTAGCATAACCATTTTCAAAGCACAAAAAAAGATAGCAACTTGCTATCCTTTATTTTTATTTTGGTAGCCTGTACGGGGTTTGAACCCGTGAATACGAGCTTGAGAGGCGCGCGTGTTAAACCACTTCACCAACAGGCCAAATTACATTATTATCTTATCATTAAATTAATCATTTGACAACAGCTAATCAAAAAAAGATTGACTTCCAAAAAAGAAAAATGTATAAAATAATAGTAAGGAGGAAATAAAATGGAAAAATCAAAAGTATATTTCACAAAAGAAATAAGTGAACAACAACTTGTAAAATTATATGATACATTACAAGCAAATTTAGATGGCAAAATCGCTATTAAAGTACATTCAGGAGAAAAAGGAAATCAAAATTATTTACATCCATCTTTTATGAAGAATATCGTAAATCATTTAAATGGAACAATCGTAGAATGCAATACAGCATATGACGGAGCAAGAAACACAACAGAAAAACATGAACAATTAATGAAAGAACATGGCTGGTCAGATTATTTCCCAGTAGATATATTAGATAGTAGTGAACCAGATATGATACTAGAGATTCCAAATGGTAAAGTATTAAAGAAAAATTATGTTGGTAAAAATCTTGCAAATTATGATTCAATGCTAGTATTATCACATTTTAAAGGACAT
The DNA here is from genome assembly GCA_934149515.1 of uncultured Bacilli bacterium. Classification (GTDB taxonomy): domain Bacteria; phylum Bacillota_I; class Bacilli_A; order RF39; family UBA660; genus Onthousia. The sequence continues at coordinate 29,691 of CAKPFD010000008.1, read as the reverse complement.
CCAATGGGAGGTTATGGTGGAGCATTAAAGCAACTATCTATTGGAATCGCTTCTTCTAAAGGAAAACGCTATATTCACTGTGCCGGCATAGAAAATGGAAGCTATGATGATATGTTTAAAACTGATCAAATCAAATTCTTAGAAGCAATGGCAGATGCTGCAAGTTCTGTAACAAACCATTTTAAAGATAAAATCGCCTACATCAATATCATGTGTAATATGAGTGTTGACTGTGATTGCTGTGCAGTAGCAGAAGATCCTTGTATGAAAGATATTGGAATGTTAGCTAGTCTTGATCCAGTTGCACTAGATCAAGCATGTATCGATTTAATTTATCAGTCAACAGATGAAGGCAAAGATCACATGATAGAAAGAATCGAATCTCGTCATGGCATTCATACCATCGAAAGTGCAAGTGCTCTTGGTGTTGGTAGTCGTGAATATGACCTTATTTCAATTGATGAATAAAAAAATAAAAGTAAGTATCGATGAATACTTTCTTTTGTTTTTGAGATAATACTAATTTTGCAATGCAAGCCCTAGACACATCTTATCAATCTATGATATAATACTTTTCCTGAAGGAAGGTGGAAATGCTATGCTTATTTTACCATTAGAAACAAATGGAGTTATATTAGGGTTAGAATTAAGTTTTAAAGATGAAAAGCACAAAAAAGAAGTATTACAGGCCGATAAAATAAACACACCAGCTAATAATATTTCCATCGGAAAAACTAGTTTCAAAAGGCTAGAAAACTATACAAAATTTGATAAAAATCCTCTAGCAATTACTCGCTTTATCAGAAATGCTTTATATAACAGTAATATCAATACCGTTCAAATAACAACAAATAACTATACAAACAGTGAATTTTATGATGTCTATCAAGTCCCAGTACCATTTTCAATTTCAACAGAAGAAATAGATATTTTATATGGTAGCATGGTAAATGCGATTAGATTAACACAACCTGAAAAACGTCAAGGAGAAATTCTTTCTTTCAAAAAGATAGGTTTAACCAATCTTTTTACAGAAGAAGTCGTTCAAGATATGATCAATTTGAAAGAAAATGTTACTGATTTAGAACAATATCATCAATTGCTACAACAAAACGGTTATGAAGATCAATTAATTGCTTTAGACTTCCTTGATCAGCTAAACTTTACCATTAAAAATGAAACTGTTATGACCACAAGAAGTTTAGAAGCGACAATACGTAGTTTTTCGTTATTACATAACAATGTAAATAAAAAATTGCAAAATTACAATCAGGTAGCCAAAGAAAATAGAAACTGTTATGATTTATTATCAACAGCTCATAACTTGGTATACAATTATTCCTTAAGCTGGCCAATTTTGACCGAAGAAGATAAAAAAATACTATTGAAAAGGATGTCAAAATGAAAAAATTCGAACGTTTAGAACGATTAATAGGTACTATAAATGTTTGTAAACTTTCTAAAAGTACTATCGCCATCGTAGGTTGTGGTGGAGTAGGGGGATATGTTATAGAAGCATTAGCTAGAAGTAATGTTGGCAACCTTATTTTAATCGATTATGATGAAGTAACACCATCTAATTGCAATCGCCAATTAATTGCGACGGATATGACAATTGGTAAAAAGAAAGTCAATTGCTGGAAAGAAAGAATTAACTCAATCAATCCTTCCTGTCAAGTAACAGCTATCAAAGATAAACTAAGCGAAGAAAACATTAAAGACATTATACCAACAGCAACTGACTTTATCATTGATGCCTGTGATGATATAAATGCCAAACTTGCTATCATCAACTATAGTTTACAAAATAAAATACCATGTATCAGTTCAATGGGAACTGGAAATCGTCTTGACCCTAGTTATTTAAAAATAACAACACTAGATAAAACCTATAATGATCCACTAGCCAAAGTAATGCGTCAAAAAGTCAAACAAGCCAAAATAAATGGAAAAATAATGGTTTGTACTTCAACTGAATTACCAATAAAAACAAAAGATAAAGTAATTGCTTCTTGCAGTTTTGTTCCAGGTAGTGCTGGTTTACTAATTGCAAGTTATGTAATCCGCAACATCATAAAATAAATCCACTCTTTCCCTTAGAATAGAGTGGATTTTTAAGTGTGTGATTTAATTTATAATTTACGATAAAGACCAATTACTTTTCCCAAAATAGTGACTTCATCTAAAATAATAGGTTCCATAGTATCATTTTCAGGTTGCAAACGAAAATGACCATTTTCTTTATAAAACGTTTTAACAGTTGCCTCATTATTCGTATTCATCGCTACAACAGTATCGCCATTTTTGGCAGTGTTTTGTCTTTCAACAATCAATATATCCCCATCATAAATTCCAACATTAATCATTGATTCGCCACTAACTCTCAAACTGAATACTTCTTTTTTATTTCCTAATAACTCACTAGGTAAAGAAAATGTTTCATCAACCTGTTCAATGGCTTCAATCGGTAGACCTGCGGTTACTTTTCCAAGTAAAGGAACTTTAACAACATCATCTTCTACATTTAAATACTCATTTGGTACCAACACCTCAATGGTCCGATTTGCTCCATTTGCTTTTGAAATATATCCCTTATTTACCAATTGTTTTAAATGAAAATGAATCGTAGCAGGTGAACTAAGATGAGCAGCATCCCCAATTTCTCTAACAGTTGGTGGATATCCATTTTTAGCAACCAATTTTTTTATAATTTGCAAAATATCCGCCTGTCTTTCGGTTAATTTTTCCATTTCAATTCCTCCATTTACACCATAATAATATCATGCGTTTTAAGAGGATGTCAAACAAAATTTCGAAAAAGACTTTCATACTTTCAACAAAAGAAATAAAACTATTTACGCTAGAAACATGGTATAATAAAAACAAGGCACAAAAATAGAAGAAAGTGAGGCGAAAATCGGAAAATACCGATTCAACAAGTATGAAAAAAATAATTTTAGTAGATGGAAACAATTTATTATTTAGAAGTTACTATGCCACTAGTTATAGTGGTGTCATTATGCGTAACTCAAAAGGGTTTCCAACAAATGCACTTTATGGTTTTATCAACATGATGCACAAAATCATTGAAGAAGAACAACCAACCTATATTTTAGTTGCATTTGATAAAGGAAAAACATTTCGCCATGAAAAATATGATGACTATAAAGCAGGACGAAAGCAAATGCCAGAAGAGCTAAAAGAACAATTTCCAAAAGCCAAAGAAGTATTAGATGCTATGGGAATTAAGCATTTTGAAACCGATAACTACGAAGCTGATGATATTATTGGTACATTAGCCAAAAACGTTGATGAAGAAGATGAATTTAATGCAACAATCATCTCAAGTGATAAAGATCTATTGCAATTAATCAGTAAAGAAGTAGATGTCAAATTATTAAAAACAAAAGGGTTTATTCGCTTTGATGAGCAAACGTTTGAAGAAGTTTATGGAATAAAACCAATCCGAATGATCGATTTAAAAGCATTAATGGGAGATGCTTCTGATAATATACCAGGTGTTAAAGGAATCGGAGAAAAAACAGCACTTCAATTATTAAAACAATATAACACATTAGATAATCTTTATCAAAATTTGGATAGTTTAACTCCAAAAACAAAAGAAAAATTACAAACCGATCAAGAAAAAGCTTACATGAGTTATGATCTTGCTACTATTTATAAAGAAGTACCAATTCCTTTTTCTTTAGAAGATTGCAAATATAACGGTCTACAGTTAGAAACTTATCAAAATTTGCTATTAGAATTAGAATTTAAATCTTTATTAAAAAAGCTACCAACTAGCCCCAAAGAAGAATCGTTAAACCAATCAACTACCAACTTTCAGCTAGTAGAAACTGCTAACTTTGATTTTACGAAATCATTTTCTTTTTATATTGAAATGGATGGTTATTATTATCATCATGCTGCTATTATTGGAGTAGGATTTACAAATGCCACACAAACTTGTTTTATGACTCTTGACGAAATAAAACAAAGAAAAGACATTTTTGAAAATAACACTCCAAAATTTACTTACAACATCAAAAAAAGTTTCATTTTATTACATAAATTAAATATAAATCTAAATAACTGTCACTATGATGCCATGATCGCTTCATATCTTTTAGATTACCAATTAGATGACGATATTACAAAACTAATGCATCAAATGACTTCTACTACCATTGCATCCTACGAAGAAACTTACGGAACAGAAAAAAGAAGAAAAGAAGTAACATTAGAACAAACCAAACAACAATGTATTGAAAAAAGTAACTTTATTTACGAAAGTAAAGAAACTCTAGAAGTTCAAATTGCCGAAAACAATGAAACTACACTATTAAATGAAATAGAAATACCCTTAACTTATGTTTTAGCAGATATGGAATTAACAGGTATCACAATCGATCAAGTAAAATTAAATGAAATGAAAAATGATTTAGAAGCAAAAATGACTTCCTTAGAAAAAGAAATCTATCAAACAGCAGGAGTAACATTTAATATTATGTCTCCTAGACAACTAGGACAAGTTTTATTTGAAACATTAGCATTACCTTATCCCCAAAAAAGAAAAAATAAAGATACTAGTTATTCTACCAGTAAAGATATCTTAGATAAGATCAAAAACTTTCATCCGATCGTTCAAATGGTTTTAGATTATCGAACCCTAGCAAAGCTTTATACTAATTATGCCGTTGGTCTATTAGAAGAAGTACAAGAAGATAATAAAATTCATACTATCTTCAATCAATGTTTAACAAGAACTGGAAGATTATCTAGTAACAAACCAAATTTACAAAATATTCCCATTCGTAGCAATGAATCAAAATTAATCAGAAAAGCTTTTACTCCAGAAGAAAATTGTCTTCTAATGACTTCTGATTATTCCCAAATTGAACTACGTGTTTTCGCCCATTTATCCAACGCTCAAAACTTAATTCAAGCCTTTAATGAAAACAAAGATATTCACGCCCAAACTGCTGCTGATATTTATCATATTCCCATTGATTCTGTAACAAAAACGATGCGTAGAACTGCAAAAGCTGTTAACTTCGGTATTTTATATGGTATTAGTAGTTTTGGTCTTAGTGAAGATTTAAAAATAAACGTACAAGAAGCCAAACATTTTATCAATAACTACCTAGAAACATATCCAGGAATCAAAGAGTATATGGAAACAGAAATTCAAGAAGCCTACAAAAACGGCTACGTCACAACCATTATGAATCGCAAAAGAACAATAGAAGAATTAAAAAATAAAAATTATATGATTCGTATGCAAGGAGAAAGAATGGCTCTAAACACGCCAATTCAAGGAAGTGCTGCTGACATATTAAAAAAAGCAATGGTAGATTTATATCAAGAAATGAAAAAAAGAAACCTAAAAAGTAAAATGTTAATTCAAGTACACGACGAACTAATATTTAATGTTTATCAAGATGAATTAGAACAAATGCGTACACTTGTCAAAGAAAAAATGGAACAAGTCGTCAATTTGAAAATACCACTAAAAGTCGATATTGAAGTCGGTAAAGATTGGTATGAAGCAAAATAAAAATACAAGAAAGGAATCCATATGCCAGAAAAACCAGAAGTAATAACAGTAAGTAAAACTCTAGAAAAGAAAATCGTTGGAAAAACAATTGATCATGTAAACGTCTACTGGGATAATACAGTTGTAGGTGATACAAATAGTTTTATCCAAAAGATGAAAAATCAAACCATCGAATCCATTACCACCAAAGGGAAGTGGATTGTCATCTTCCTGACGAATAACGCCTTATTAGTTCACTTGCGAATGGAAGGAAGATTTTATTTTCGAGATGAAACAGTAAAAAATTCAAAACATGAACACGTTGTATTTACTTTTAAAGATAAAACCGATATGCGTTTTCATGACGTTAGAAAATTTGGTAAGATGATACTTCTAGATAAAAAAGAAGTATTTCATCTACCACCTTTAAATCAATTAGGATATGAATTTGATGATGAAAATTTAACATCAGATTATCTATTAAAAATGTTTCAAAAGAAAAAACAACCAATCAAAACCACCTTGCTTGATCAACATATTATTGCAGGAATTGGAAATATCTACGATGATGAAATTTTGTTTTATAGCCATCTTAACCCATTGACCAAAGCAGAAGAAATCACTAAAAAAGAAGCAGAAGAAATCATTAAAAACACAAAAATTATCTTAACCAAAGCCATTGCGAAAGGCGGAACAACAATTAAAAGCTTTGAATCAAGTGAAGGAGTACACGGATTATTTCAAAACGAATTAGCTATTCACGGACAAAAAATATGCCCAGTTTGTAAAAGCAAAGTAGTAAAAATAAAAATAAACGGAAGAGGAACCTATTACTGTCCAAACTGTCAAAATTGAGAAAGTTTTATAAAAATGGCAATTTATACTAGAAAACAATGACATATGGAATTAATTTCAACAATAATTATAAATAATCTTAATACTCCAAGCAAATTTACGCTATCAAAGCAATTTTTTCTTTTCAAATGTTAAATTTTGTAGTATAATTATTACTGTTTGAAAGAGGAGTGTGTAGCAAATGAAAAAGACAAAAATAGTTTGTAGTATTGGACCTGCATCTAATGAAGCCGATGTAATGGAACAAATGGTTTTAGCAGGTATGAATGTTGCTAGAATTAATTTTACCCATGCAACAATTGAAGAAAGAGATAAAGCTATCGCTTCAGTTCGCGAAGTTAGAAAAAGAACTGGTAAGTCTATAGCAATATTATGGGATACGAAAGGCCCCGAATTCAGAAGTGGCATGTTAGAAAACGACTCTATTGAATTAGTTAATGGTAATACAATTCGTATGGTTAAAGAAGAAGTACTTGGAACTGCTGAAAGATTTTCAGTTAACCATCCAGAAGCTATTGATAGTTTATCTGTTGGCGACTTTATTTTACTTGAAAATGCTAAAATGAAACTTGAAGTTATCAGTAAAGAAGATGACGGTGTTACTTGTAAAGTTATCGCTGGTGGAACTTTAGGAAACAGAAAGAGTATGAGTGTTCCAGGAGTTAAGTTAAATATCCCTTATGTAAGTGAATTAGATAAAAAAGATATCGAATATGCTTGCACAAATGGTGGAGAATATCTAGCATTATCATTCGTATCTTGTAAAGAAGATGTTCTAGAAATCAAAGAAATCTTAAAACAACATAATAGAGAAGACTTACAAATCATTTGTAAGATTGAAAGTGATTTAGGTATTAAAAACTTAGAATCAATTCTAGAAGTATCAGACGGTGTGATGGTAGCAAGAGGTGATTTAGGTACAGAAATTCCTAGTGAAATGTTACCTATTGTTCAAAAACAAATGATAGCAACTTGTAGAAAACTTGGAAAGATTGCTATTGTTGCTACAGAAATGCTTGAAACAATGATGGAAAATAACCGTCCAAAAAGAGCAGAAACTAGTGATATTGCTAATGCTGTATTTGATGGAACTGATGCTGTTATGTTAAGTGGCGAAACTACTGTTGGAAAACATCCAATTGAAACGGTTGCTGCTATGGCAAAAATTTGTGAAACAGCTGAAAAATATGCAGAATTCCATTATTCTGAAAAAGATGAAAGAGTAGTAGATGCTCAATCTGCTATTGCTGATGCTGTAGTTGACACAACAAAAAGACTTAATGCTAAATTAATCTGTGCTGCTACAATCAGTGGTTCAACAGCTAGAGTAATTAGTAACTTAAAGCCAAAAGCAACAATTCTTGCTTTAGTACCTGATGAAAAAACAGGACGTCGTTTAGCATTAAACTGGGGTGTTTATCCAGCATTATTACCAGTTTGTAATTCAACTGATGAAGTTCTTACAAAGAGTGTTGCTTGCGCTAAAGATTATACTGAATTAGTAAGTGGAGATATCGTAGTTACTACTGGCGGATTCCCTAACAATGCAGTATCTAGAACAACTAATTTAATGAAGATTGAAGTTATTGATTAATTAATACAAAATAAAAAAGCTCATTTAAGGGCTTTTTTTGATTTGCAAATATTTTCTTCTAATTTAAGGAAATCTCCTCATTAGAAAACTCTTTTTTATCTTCTAATAATTTTTCGTGTAGACGTTCTTCTTCAGTATTTAAATAAACTTCTTCAATACGATCAACTCTGCATCTTTCTGCATTCAGTATTGCTTGAATTTTATTAGCTGCAAGATCAATTTCATCATTAACAACAACATAGTTGTACTTACTAACTTCATTTATTTCTTCATATGCTCTTTTGAAACGCATATCAATTTTTTCTTGATCTTCTGTTTTTCTAGCTTCTAATCTTCTTTTTAATTCTTGCATAGAAGGTGGCATAATAAAGATAAATACTGCTTCTTTAATTTTTTCTTTTATCTTTAAAGCACCTTGAATTTCTATTTCTAAAATAACATCTTCACCATTATCTAAATGTTGTTGAATATACTTTTTAGGGGTTCCATAATAATTCCCTGCATACATTGCATATTCCAAGAAAGCATCCTTAGAAATTTCTTCCTCAAACTCCTTCTTTGACAAGAAATAGTATTGCACACCATTTTCCTCCGTACCTCTTGGTTCTCTACTAGTACAAGAAATAGAAACCCAGCAATTTGGTTGTATAGATAACAATTGTTGTATCACACTATTTTTACCACATCCAGAAGGACCAGATATGACAATTAATAAACCCTGTTTTTTAGTTTTTACCATTGATTTCATTATTATAAAGACTCCTTTCTTATTGGAAAACATTTTAATTCTTGTTCTATGATAGTTCTTTGTCTCACTTTTTCAAAAGCAAGTGCATAAATCATCGTTACTCGATACTCAAAAGCAAGCATAAAAGGCTTTTCACGCTTGAATTTACTAATAATAGGTATTGTTATCCCTTTCTTTTTTTCGTTTAAATAACGCTGTCCTAAAGCACTAAATCCAAGCAATCGCAAATAAGTAACATGTTGAAATTCTTTTTGATACTCCTTTGTATAACCACATAAAATATATAAAAGCATTCTAGATAGGCGATTATAAGTAACATTTCTACTTTTCAATTTTTCTATCAATTGAGAAAATGTATCGCATGTCATTATCACTTGTTTTAATTTAAAAGCAATACCACTATCCACTAACACATAACGTTCTAAATTATCTTCACTAATAATCTTATACTTACAATAAGCAAAATAATCATCTATTGTTGGTGGCTTCATTGGCAAAAAAGGATAAACAAAACTAGGCACTTGATAAGAAACATCTAAGTGTTGTTGTAATCTTGAACGAATCGTCGTAGCAGAAACACAAGATAATGTAGAATCAGCTTCATGATAATTATTTACCCGAAGGATACTATGACATTGAATTGGATAATGATTATCACTAATTGCCTTTAAATAACTAATGGCAAGCAAATCATTAGGAAGTGAATAACTTTTTCCCGTTATATCCTTTAAAGCTAATGACAAAGCTGTGGGATAATTACAACCACTTCGTAAATAGACTTGAACAATCGACGGAAATTCCTTACAATGCAATTGAGCATCTACTAACTTTTGCATACCTTCTAAATCATTTGTTTCACTACCAAAAACAATAGCATCTACTTGTAAAGCTTGTAATATTTCAATCGCTCCCTTAGCAAAAATATCTGCACTACCAGTAGAAAAAGCAAAAGGAAGTTCCACGACAAGATCTACTCCAGCAAGCAAAGCTATCTTTGTTTTTTCTTGTTTATCAAGAATAGAAACATCCCCACGCTGTGTAAAATTACCACCAAGCACTAAAACAATAACAGCATCAGGAAACATTTGCTTTACTTTATTAATATGATATAAATGACCATTATGAAAAGGATTATATTCTGCAATAATACCAACACTTTTCAATCCGTATCACCTCCATTTAAGAAAAAGGTATAGTCATTATATCACAATTGTTCTCTTTTACAAAGTACTTCTTTTGCTATATAATAAGAAGGGAGTGAAACAAATGGAATTAACAGTTGCTAAAGAAAATTTTATTAACTATTGTGAATATGAAAAGGGACTATCACTAAACACTAGGAAGTCTTACCAATATGAATTGAATAGATATCTTACATATTTAAAAGAAGAAAAAAATATCACAACAATCGAAGCCATCACCCAAACAGATATAGAAGATTTTTTAAAATATTGTTCTAAGAAACAAGAAAATCCCAAAACTATTGCTCATAAGTTAACAACGATTCATAATTTTCATCAGTATCTAGAAAAAGAACACCAAACCAAAACTTGCCCAACGGAATCAATCGATCGACCTAAAACTAAAAAAACTTTACCAACATGTCTTTCCCTAGAAGAAGTTGAGAAGCTTCTAGCCATTGAGTTAAAAACACCATTTGACTATCGAAACAAAGCTATGCTAGAATTGATGTATGGCGGTGGATTAAGAGTATCAGAGCTTATTAATTTAACCATTTATGACATTGATTTTGATAATGCAATTATCAGAATTAAAGGAAAAGGTAGCAAAGAACGAATGGTTCCCTTAGGAGAAACAGCAAGTTACTATTTACAATTATATCTTAATCAAAGACAAAGCCTTAGCAAAAATAAATCTTGTGAAATGTTGTTTTTAAACGCAAGAGGTGCTGGTATTTCAAGACAAGGATTTTTTAAGAACTTAAAACAATTGTTAAGAAGTAAAGGCTTAAATGATACAATATCTCCCCATTCTTTAAGGCATTCCTTTGCCACTCATTTACTAGAAGGGGGAGCAGATTTAAGAAGTATTCAGCTATTATTAGGACACTCTGACATTTCTACTACTAAAATTTATACGCATATTACAAATGATAAAATAAAGGCTGATTATTTAGAAAATCACCCAAGAGCAAAAAAAGGAGATAAAAATGAAATTTAAACGAATATTTTTGATGGTATTAGATTCTTTAGGAGTAGGGGAGGCAAGCGATGCTGCCAACTACGGTGATAGTGGTTGCAATACCCTAGGACACATCAAAGAAAATTACAATTTATTTATTCCAAATCTTGCAAAAATAGGATTTTTAAACACTTTGAATATGGATGAAAATAAAAATGTCGATGCTTATTATACAATTGCAAAACCTAATAATATAGGAAAAGACACATTAGCAGGTCACTATGAAATGATGGGAATAATGTCTAATATGCCATTCAAAACATTTAATGAGCATGGATTTCCAATAGAATTAATAGATGAAATCGAAAAAATTACTGGTCGTAGAGTAATTGGTAATAAATGTAGCAATGATAATGCGATTATTAATGAACTAGGAGAAAGGCAATTAAATTACGGTTCATTAATTGTCTACACATCAGCAGATTCTGACTTACAAATTGCTGCTCATGAAGATGTCATATCAGCAGAGCAATTATATCAATATTGTGAAAAGGTAAGGGAAATCACGAAACAGGATAAATGGTTAGTAGGTAGAGTAATTGCAAGACCTTTTACTGGGAAAAATGGCAAATTTAAACTAAATAACGCTGGTAGAAAAGATTATCCTATTCATCCAGAGAAAAAAACGATCTTAGATGAACTAGCAGAAAATTCATACAATGTGATTGCTATTGGAAAAATTAATGATATCTTTGGTGAAAACGGAATTAACAAAACCTTAAAAGCAAGTTCAAATAAAGATGCTATTAACAAATTAACTAATATTATGGATAAAAATTTTACAGGACTATGTATGGTTAATTTATGCGAATTTGATAGCTTATATGGTCACCAAAGAGATGTCGAAGGGTATGCAAAAGCAATTGAAGAATTAGACGTTGAAATACCAATGCTATTAAATAAATTAGAAACAGAGGATTTATTAATTATAACAGCAGATCATGGAAACGATCCAACATTTAGAGGATGCGACCATACAAGAGAAAATGTTCCAGTAATCTTGTATAGTAGAAATTTCCGTGAACCCAAAAGACTAGAACCATTTCAAACGCTTGCTTGCATTGGTGCTACCATTGCTGAAAACTTCGAAATACCAATGCCAGAAATAGGGGAGAGTATATTAAAAGATTTAAACTAAAAACAGTAAAGAGCATTCTCTACTCTTCACTGTTTTCTTCTTTTGTACAATCACATTCAGAATTGCAACAAATAGTTTGATCTTCTGTTTTTGCCTTATCATTATTAGGACAATCGCAACCAACACAAATTTCATCTAAACAACAAGTATTAGAATCACAATCTTGATGTTTACAATTTTCCACATTACATTTAATTTTCTGTTTCTTTGTCATTTTTCTACTCTTCTCCTTCCCTACTTATTATGTACAAAAAGGGGAGAGATATACAAAAAAATATATTCTTATCTTAATTATATTACGTTATTTTATTAATAATTATTAACTATTAACTTAATTAAAAGAAATATTAATATATAAATATATGGTTATACATATTATATACATTATTTAATGTTATATATGCAAACCAATAAGTAAACTATAAAACCATTAGCATTAATTAAACAAATTTAAAACAATATAACAATAAATAATTATATGTTTATGAATTCTACAAATTATCAATGATGATTTATAATTATTAACCAGATTTTACAATTTACACTACTTCTCATAATAGATATTATGTTAACTAATGATAATTTCCGTAAAATATTATACTATTTTATAAATTATTTTTTGTTTAAATTTAAATTTCGATAAATTAATTTTATTTTTATTAAATACTAATAATTCGTTTATTCATCTATTTATTATTCTAATGAATAAGTACTTATATTCTAAAATATAAGAAAACAATTAACAAATTCAAAACCAAGACGATGGGTTGTCTTATTACATACATATTTATACCCAGAATACCATAGAAAGTATAAAAAAAGAAGAGTAAGATCTCCCCTATTTTTCACTTTACGTAAAGTAAACAGATTCACTTAAACTTTTCTAGATTGAATTTCTGCAATTTTTTCAAGTACTTCTTTCGCGTTAGCATCATTAATTGTATTATAACCAAGTTCGCGTAAAGCTTGTACTTTAGCAGTATTTAATTCCTGTGTACGACTTAATTTTTCTTCCTTTTTACGGGCAATATCTTGGACGAATCGACGGTGCGTTTCAGCAATTCTACTTTTTGAAGCACCACCATTATGATATAAAGTGATAGCCGAGAATAGAATGCTTTCAAATATAAACTGCTTATCAGAATCAAAAGCGAACTCTAAAGGTGCAGTAAATCCCATTGATTTAGACATATATGCCAATATATAACTCAATTCATCAGCCGTTTCCATAGATTGTAAATAATGGTATAAGTAAACATAAGAATAATAAGTTTTTTTAGTTTTATCATCTGCTAATTTTTCTTTCAATAGATTAATAATATCAGACAATAACTCTTGATCTCTTTTACTAAAACCTTTTAAGTCAGCTAGTACTTCACGATTAGAAAAATCTCTGACACCTTCATTTAATCTAGTTTCTACTTCGATAATATAATCACCATCAATAGTAATTGTAGAAAGTTTTTCTTCAGAATCTATATTTAATAACATTAATAATTTAACAGCCTTTTCTTTTGGCCATTCGCTAAGGGAATTCATTGCCAAATAGTTATATAACATTTGTCTTGAAACACCTAAATATTTCGCTAATCTGACTTTGGATATACCAAGTTCCATCAATATTGTATTTAAGTTTTCCATCGTCCATCCTCCTACTTTCAATTTTAACTAGCTTTACACAAATAGTCAAGCAAAATTCCTGTAAAATGCTTGACACTATTTAAAGTAAGTACCACAACTTTTGATTATCTTTTAAAACTTCTTTTACAATTCCACCACCTAAACAATACTCTCCATCATAAAACACACAAGCTTGTCCAGGTGTCACTGCTTTAATTCTATCATAAGATACCAAAATTGTTCCATCTTCTTGATAAGTTAAATCAACTGGATAATCCATTGCTCGATAACGGAACTTAGCAGTACAATGACTAGGTCGATCATCACAATTAAAATTGACTTGTTCAATAATTGCACTAGTAGAAAGTAAATAATCATTATCCTCCCCTTCTGCAACATACAAAACATTATCTTGTAAATTTTTACCGACAACAAATAATTTGTCTTCTGTACCACCAATATTTAAGCCTTTCCTCTGCCCTATTGTATAATACATAAGACCAATATGTTCTCCTAGAATTTCATTAGTTTCAATATTAATCACTTTTCCTGGTTGACTAGGTAAATAGTTTTTCAAAAAATTCTTAAAATTACGTTCACCAATAAAGCATATACCTGTAGAATCTTTCTTAGTAGCAGTTACTAAATCATATGATTTAGCAATTTCCCGCACGTTAGTTTTATCAATCTCACCAAGTGGAAATAAAACGTTTTCTAATTGCTTTTTCGATAATTGTGATAGAAAATAAGTTTGATCCTTATTCTGATCATGGCTTCGCATTAAACGACCATTTTCCATCTTCGCATAATGTCCTGTAGCAATAAAATCGGCACCTAATTTTTTAGCTTCCTGCACAAAGCAATCAAACTTTATATATTTATTACACATAATATCTGGATTAGGTGTTCTACCTTTTTTCAATTCATCTAAAAAATAAGTAAAGACATCATCCCAATATTCCTTTATAAAATCAACTCGATGTAGTGGAATGCCTATTTTTTGACATACAGCTAAAGCATCATTGTAATCTTGTTCTTGTGGACAAATAGATTCATTTAATGTAGGATTACCTAATACATCATTATTAATAGAACTATCCCAATTTCTCATGAATAATCCTATCACTTCATAACCTTGTTGTTTTAACAAAATAGCTGCAACAGAGGAATCTACTCCGCCACTCATACCAATAACTACTTTTTTCATTTCACATCACCAACTACATTATACTATAAATTAAACGATTAGTAAAACAATCGCAAGAAAACTGGCATAAAAAACACTTCTAACAAACTACAAATAACACCACCAACAAGGCAAATCAATAATACTTGTACATAACGTTTCATCGCATGGCGTAAAGAAATATCTTGTTTTAAAAACAAAAAGTAAAATAGACGTTTCGAAAAATAAATTGCATAAAAACTAACAAAGATCAATAAACACATCATTAATAATTGCTGTGGGAAAATATAACCAAAAACTTTAGCAATTCCCTCTAAATGATATGTATAAAAAATAGAAGAAATAGAAAAACTAAAAAGAAAACTTTTAAAAGCTACTAGAAAGCAAATAATTGGTATTCCAACAATAGAAATGCCAAGTAGCCAAAGAAAAAGTAATAAAAAGACATTACCTAAAAGACTATTAAAAAAAACAGATGCATATTCAATATGATTAGTTTTTATATTTTGAAAAAATTGATTTAAACTTTCCGTCACCAAACTATGATCACTTTTGGAAATAACAATAGAAAACACAATACCTAATACAATTCCAATAATGACAAATAAAAAGACGAAAAAATAAATTTTTTTCTGCTCTTTTAGTGTATGAATTACTTTTTCCTTTGCTTCGTTCATCGCCATCACCTACTACACTATATGAGAAAAAGTAAAACAATTACCGAAAATAATTTTACAAAATTAGACTTTTTTATTATAATGAATAAGAGGTGAAGATAAATGAATCAAAAAACAGTAAAAATTGTATCAGCTATTTTATTAGTTATTATGCTAATTAGTTCGCTAAGTGCTATTATTTTTTATATTATATAAGTTTACTTATCAATATAACCTTCTACTTCCGGAATAATATCAGCAACTAGCAACTGACGACTATAATATTTTAAGACAATATCATTTAGTCGTTTTTTATCTTGTGCTAAATATAATAATACTAAACCAGCCATTCTATCTGCTGTATATTGATTTAAATGTAATAAATCTTCCGGTTGAATATTATATTTTCGAACCAAATCATGAATAGGTCCATTTTTATAAATATAATTAATATAAGATCGACAAATCATATCAACTTGTGGATCCTTTTTTGTGATTTTTGCTTTTGTCCATACTTTCATAAGTGATATTCTCCTTTATAAGCTTATTATTATAACATAAGAAAATATAGATTGGTAGATATTAACTTTATTTTTTTGCTTAATTTCATCCATACTATAAATGTAGCTTTAAAAAGGAGTTGATAAAAGTGAAGTTTTTAAAAAAATTAAAGCTACAAAAAATCCTTCTTGCACTAACATTATTTATTTTACCCATTATCAGTTATGCTTATTCTAAACAAATCATTCCAGGTGGACAAACCATTGGAATTCAAGTAGAATCAAAAGGAGTATTAATCGTTGGTTTCTATAAGGTAAATGATACAGCAATTGCAGAAGATGCTGGTTTTAAAGTAGGAGACACTATTCTTTCTATCAATCAGCAAGAAGTAAAAAATATCGCTCAAATGATTGATATTGTCAACCAGGAAACATTAAATCAAAACAATAATTTAGATATTACCATTAAACGAAAGGAAAAACTAGAAAATATAAAACTGAATCTAATATGTGATAATGATAATATCTGTAAGACAGGTCTTTATGTCAAAGATGAAATCACAGGAATTGGTACCCTGACATATATCGATCCATCGACTAAAATATTTGGAGCTTTAGGACATGAAATTCTAGAAAAAACAACTGGTGAAAAATTTGAAATTAAAGATGGTAAAATATATGAAGCAAACGTAACAAGTACCACCAAAAGTAGAAATGGCTCTCCTGGAGAAAAAAATGCCAACTTTAACAAGAATAATACCTTTGGTAATATTTTTTCTAACAAACAAGCAGGAATATTTGGTCTTTATCGCGAAGAAATAGATGAAAACACCATCGAAATAGCTACAAAAGATGAAATAAAACTAGGTAAAGCTACCATCAGAACAGTTGTAGATAACAATCAGATAAAAGAATATGAAATTAATATTTTAAAAATAAATCCTGCTAGCCCTACCAAAAATTTATTATTTGAAATTACGGATAAAAACTTATTAGAACAAACTGGTGGGATTATCCAAGGAATGAGTGGATCTCCAATCATTCAAAATCAAAAAATAATCGGTGCTGTTACCCATGTTATTGTCAATGATACAAAAAAAGGATATGGTATATTTATTACAACAATGCTAGAAGAAGGTGAAAAAAAGAGTGATGAATAAACATCCTCTTTTTTCGTTATTATTAAATTTCTATTTCTTTAAACTCTGTAATCGTTCCATCATCATGAACAATTTCTGTCAAAGCTTTTTCTGCCTGTTTTAAAGCATCATCACATTCCTTTGCTAATGTAACAGCTTCTGTATAATTTGCTATCGCTTGATCTAAAGGAACATCGCCAGCTTCTAACGATTTTACTAACGTTTCTAACTTTTCCATTTTTTCTTCAAAACTATGTTTTTCTTCTTTCATTTTCATTTCCTTTCTAAAATACGAATGACTTCACTAGAAACACTACCATCTTGAAACTCAATTTCAATCTTATCGTGTGGTTTTAATTTTGCTATGGAAATAATAGGAATACCTTCTTTTTTTGCAATGGTATATCCACGTTGTAAAGTTTTTAAAGGACTTAAAATTTCCAATTTATTGATAAGCAAAATATAGTGTTGTTGATAAGATTGCAAAATGCTAGGTGGCCGTTGAAATAGTGTTTTTTGTAGCATAACAGCAAGCTGTTGTCTTTTTTTATCTAATAAATGGCGATATGTCGTTTCTAATTTTTCTATGAAATAATCAAGTTTTTGGCTTTTAGCACTATATAAATCTAATGGATTTTTAAAAATATAATGATTTTGCAAGTCTGTCAATTTATCTTTTTCCTTGGTAAGACGATGATAAATTGCTTTATCTGCTCGAATTTTTAACTGTTCAATATAATGCAAAACATCAACTTTACTAGGAACTGCCATTTCTGCTGCTCCTGTTGGGGTTGGTGCTCTTAAATCGGCAACAAAATCAGCAATAGTAAAATCAATTTCATGACCTACAGCACTAATAACAGGAATCTGACATTGATAAATGGCTTCTGCGACAACTTCTTCATTAAAAGCCCACAAATCTTCAATACTTCCTCCACCACGTCCAACAATCAAAACATCCAAATCATATTCTTGGGCTCGCTTTATTTGACGAACAATATCATCTTTAGCAAATTCACCTTGAACAAGCGATGGAAACAATAAAATCTCAGTCGTTGGAAATCGTCTTGAAATCGTCGAAACAATATCGCGAATAGCAGCACCAGTCGATGCCGTTACAACACCAACTTTCGCAGGAATACGCGGTATTTTTTGCTTATGTTCTTGAGCAAACAAACCTTTTTCTGCTAACTTCTTTTTCAATTGTTCAAAAGCAATATATAAATTACCAACGCCATCTTCACTCATATCAGAAACATAAATTTGATACCCACCAGTTGCTTCATACACTGATATTTTTCCAGTCACTAGAACTTTCATACCATCTTCAGGCTTGAATTTAACACTTTTTGCATTACTTGCAAACATAATAGCATTAATACGACTACCTTCATCTTTTAACGTAAAATAAAAGTGTCCTCTTGTATGTAATTTAAAGTTAGATATTTCCCCTTTTAAATATACTTCTTGTAAATGGATATCATTATCCATCTTGTATTTAATATATTTTGTTAACTGGCTAACGCTAATATAATCACTCATTCTTTTTCTTCCTCATTATGATAAATCTGATCCATTACCCCATTTAACATTTTAACCACTTTTTCATCACTATATTTTTTCGCAAGTTCGATTGCTTCATTGATCGTAACAACACTTGGAGTAGTCGTATATTGTAATTCATATACACCAAGTCTAAAAATGGCTTGATCAACTGGATTTAACCGTTCCATTTTCCAATCAATCAAATAATGATTAATCACTTCATCTAAGCTAGTTTCTTTTTCTAAGATCCCATATACTAAAGAATTTACAAACTCATTACTAATAGGACAAACTTCCTTGATGACTTCATCTATATCATAAGAAACATTTGCTTTCTTAAAAATTGATAATTGATATAAAATTTTAATAACTGCTTCTCTTGCTTCACTTCTTGTTTTCATCTTTCTCACCTCTTTCTATCATAACATAATTTAATCGCTTTTTCTATTCATTTCTTCTTTCAATTCATAAAGAAAATTCAATGCCTCAATTGGTGTCAATTGCAATGGATCACATTCTTTTAATTTTTCTTCTACAACAGATGTTTGTTTTACCTCTTTTTCCTCTTCCTCTACAAATAAAGTCGTTTGAGTAAAGGTCGGTTTTTTAAAATTGGTATGTTCATATACTTCCAAGATCTCTTTTGCCCGTTGAATTAAAGAGGTTGGTAAATGTGCTAAAGAAGCAACATTTAGTCCATAACTTTTATCAATAGAACCAGGTTTTACTTTATGTAAAAAAGTTAACTTACCAGCTTCTTCAATCGCTGATACATGAACATTTCGTAAATGAGATAAGCTACTTGATAAACTAACCAACTCATGATAATGGGTTGAAAATAATGTTTTAGCACCGATTTTATCATGAATATATTCTAAAATTGCTTGTGCTAAACTCATTCCATCATACGTGGCAGTTCCTCTTCCTAATTCATCAAACAAAATTAAACTATGACTAGTAGCTTCACATAATGCAAGATTTGCTTCTTTCATCTCGACCATAAATGTAGATTCTCCACTAACTAAATCATCACTTGCTCCAATTCTTGTAAAAATCTTATCAAAAATCGGTAAAGTAGCCTTTTTACAAGGCACAAAACACCCAATTTGAGCCATTATAACAATGATTGCCAACTGACGCATATAAGTAGATTTTCCAGCCATATTAGGTCCCGTAATTAGCAAAATAGATGTATCTTCATCCATGATAATATCATTAGAAACATATTTTTTATTAGCTAAAGACATCACCTGCTCCACAACCGGATGCCTAGCTTCTAATAACTTAATCTCATTTTTATCAGTTAAATTAGGACGAACATAATGATATAAATCAGCCACCGTAGAAAACGACTGTAACATATCCACTTCCGCTATCACCAAAGAAACTTGTTGTAATCTAGTAATATAACGCTTCGTAATTTCTCGTATCTTCATAAAAATCTGATACTCTAATTGAATAATCTTCTCTTCTGCACCTAATATAATATTTTCTTTTTCTTTTAACTCTTGCGTAATAAAACGTTCACAGTTAGATAATGTCTGTTTCCGAATATAACCAAATTCATCTTTTAACAAAGGCACTTGCCCTTTACTAATTTCAATATAATACCCAAATACTTTATTAAATCCAACTTTTAACGTTTTAATACCAGTTCTTTCTTTTTCTTTACTTTCAAGTTCTAATAAAAAATCTTTTGATCCAGTACTAATATCTTGTAATTCATCTAACGTTTTATCATAACCATATTTGATCAAATGCCCTTCTTTCAAGCTAAGTGGTGCATCTTCACAGATACTTTGTTCTAATAATGCATATAGTTCATCAAAGGTTTCAATCTTTTTATCATAGTGCAAATCTTCTAATATTTTTGCTAGAGTCGGTAAGGCTTTTAAGCTGTTTTTTAGCTGTAACATATCTCTAGCATTTAAGTTACCATAACAAATTCTACCTGCTAATCGTTCTAAATCATAAACTTCACTTAAAGATTTTTTTAAATCATCTCTTAAAATAAATTCAACTTGTAATTTAGAAACAAAGTCATAACGTCTCTGTAATTCTTTGATGTTTGTAAGTGGTGATTCAATGGATTGTTTTAATAATCTACTTCCCATTGCTGTTTTATTTTTATCAAGCAACCACAAAAGGCTATAAACACGCTCTTGAGTACGTAATGTTTTTGTTAATTCTAGGTTTTGTTTGGTATGATTATCAAGTAATAAATGTTCTTTTTCTTGCTCGACAATAGCAGGTTGTAAATGATGCAAATCACCTTTTTTTGTTGATGTAAAATAATAAAGTAAATGCTTAACCCCTGTCATTAATCTAACATCATCTAAAGCTTGATAAAGGTATTGATAACTTTTATCTTCTTCTATTTCATCTTGAATACTAACACTAATATGATAAACCGTCCGCAAAGTATTAATCAAAGTGCGTGAAACTTTAGTACTAGCAATAATTTCTAAGAATTGATATCTAGTAATACTTCTTAAGACATGCTCTTCTTGATGCGATAACAACATGACATAAATTTTACCAGTAGAAATATCTGCAAACGTTAACACATAGCAGTATTCAAAATCGTATAAAGAAGCCACAAATTGATTACTTTTTGCATCAATAGAACTATCTAATCTTGTTCCTTTAGTAACAACTTGAATAACTTCCCTTTTGACCATATCTTTTGTTTGTTTTGGATCTTCCATCTGTTCAACAATTGCAACTTTATAGCCTTTTTCTACTAATTTATCAAGATAAGCCTGATAAGCTTTATAAGGAATACCACACATTGGAACTCGTTCTTCTAATCCTGCTTGTTTGCCAGTCAATGTTAATTCAAGTTCATGAGCGGCAGTAACAGCATCTTCAAAAAACATCTCATAAAAATCCCCTAAGCGAAAAAAGATGATGCTATCTTCATAAGCATCTTTTATTTCTAAATATTGTCGCATCATTGGACTTAGTTTTTCTCTATCAACTTCACACCGCTTCATACATATACTTCCTTTACTTAAGTTGCTACCATTATTATAAAGGAGTTTTTGTAGTATTACAAGCAAAAACATGATAAAATAGGAATTGGTGATCAAGAATGCAAAAACCTTTAGCTATGTTACTAGCACCCACTTCTATTCAAGAAGTTATCGGGCAAACTCATCTAATCGGACCTGGTAAAATTCTTACAAATCTCGTTAAAAACAAGCGTTTATTTTCCATGATTTTATATGGAAAGCCAGGAATTGGGAAAACATCGATTGCAAATGCTATCGTCAATGATTTAGATGTTCATTATCGTTTTTTAAATGCTACAATTAATACTAAAAAGGATTTTGATATCGTAGTAGAAGAAGCCAAAATGTATGATGGTATGGTTTTAATCATGGATGAAATTCATCGTTTGAACAAAGATAAACAAGATTTATTGCTACCACAATTAGAAAGCGGCTTAATCACATTAATCGGGATGACAACTAGCAACCCATATCATGCGATCAATCCAGCAATTCGTAGTAGATGCCAATTATTTGAATTACAAGATCTAAGTAAGGAAGATATCTTACAAGGAATCGATAAAGCTATCAAAAGCACTTATTTAGAAGGCATTCAAATTGATCAAGATACCAAAGAATATATTGCAACCCTTGCAGGAAATGACTTACGCTATGCTTATAATCTATTAGAAATCGCCTATTATGCAACTGATTCTAAAAACATCACAATTGAAGTTATCAAAAGTATTAATAATCGTCCTGTTTTCTTTCACGATAAAAATGGTGATGGCTATTATGATGTTTTAAGTGCTTTTCAAAAATCCATTCGCGGTAGTGATGTAGATGCTGCCTTACATTATTTAGCAAGGTTAATTATCGCAGGAGATCTAGATAGTATTTTCCGAAGAATGTCAGTCATTGCTTACGAAGATATCGGACTTGCTAATCCTAGCATCGGGCCTAAAGTCATGGCTGCTATTGAAGCTGCTAATCTAGTTGGACTACCAGAAGCAAGAATACCCCTTGGAACTATTGTAGTTGAAATGGCATTATCTCCAAAAAGCAATACTGCTCACATCGCTCTTGACAAAGCAATAGAAGATATCGAAAAAAGAAACGTCGGAAGCGTTCCAAATCATATCAAAACATCCTCTCCAGATTATAAATATCCCCATGATTATAAAAACGCCTTTGTTAAACAACAATATTTACCAGATAAATTAAAAAATAAAAAATACTACCAACCAAAAAATCTAGGATACGAAGCAAAATTACAAGAATTCTACCAATACCTAGAACGACTAAAAAAGTAAAAAGGTATGCAAACAATTTGGTTGCATACCTTTTTTCTTAATCTTGTGTTTTCTTCAAAACTTTTGGCTTATCTGTAGTTTCTTTCTTTTTATTGACTTGTTTTTCAATAGCTTGGAATACAATACCACGATATTTTAACATTCCTTTGTCATCAATATCTTCCATTGCCCGATCAAACTCACTAGATGTAAATTGAACAACATGACCAGTACAAGATAACACACCAGCACATTTTGTTCCTTTAAGGCTTCGTTCATTCATTTCTTCGAATAAACTATTATGACTAGAAACAAACTTACCAATCACTTTACCAGAATCAATTGGTTCTCCTTTTCCATTAACAACTGGATATTCTCCACCAATAATTTTTCCTAAATCAACGATTTCTTGTACACTAATAGAATGTTCTGACCATAAATCATAAAATGGAAATAATGGCTCTGGTTGTTTGATATTTAATTTTTTATTTCTTTGTGAAATTCTTAAAATTTGATACATTCTTTGAGCACTTAATTGAACAAGATTACCATAAACATCTTTAAATTCATTGATAACTTGTTGTTTTTCTTCTCTACTACCTTGTGCTAAAACCATAGAAGAACTTTTTAGATCGTGCATTAAAAATAAACGAGTTAAACGAAAATCCAAATCATAACGACGACAAAAATCAACTAATGCTTTTGAGTCTTTGTTATTTAGTATTTCGTAATCTTCCATATTAAAACTACTATTTGCCAAAGTTTCTTTATGTTTTGCAAAGTATTGTTGAAGCATTGGATCTTCAATATTTGTTAAGACGTGAATTGCATTTTCAAATTCTTCATTCGTACATCCTGTTGTTTTGCAAAAATCATCTACTAATAAGCAATCACTATCAAGATATAAAGATAGTGTCATCTTTGCAATTTCTGCTTCTTGTTGTTGTCTTATATCCATTTCATCGATTTCTCCCACATAAGGATGTACTTTTTCTTGTAATTTTTCTAGCATTTTAACATAAGTATGAAATTCTTTTTTATCTGCATGTAAATTTTGTTCAAGTTGTAAAACATTTTCAATTTCATAAGGTGTTAAACTTACTTCTTTTGAAATTTTATCTAATGCTGAGGTTGAAAAAGCATTAAATGGATCAACTAACATTTGAATAACAGTATCTTTTTGTGCTAATAATTTTTCTGTTTGAAGCGTAGCTGCTTTTTGACGAAGCATAGATTGTATTGCTTCATTTTCATCACTATGATGCTTTCTTGTTTTCCAAACGGCTAATAACAATTCTTCTTTTGTTGTACACTTTGCAATCATTTGTATATCTTTCTGTAACAAGCCATTTTGGCTTTGAATAGCAACATTCATTTTCATTCCCCATTTCTACAAAGTAGGCCTATTATACCACACTTTTCAACTGATGTCTACAAATTTAAGATAAATAAATCTAGTACCATCGAACTATCCACTTTCCCCATTTTAATATTTTCATCTAAAGTTTCTAATTTTTTTAAAAAAGCAGCAACTTCTTCTAATTGATATAAAGGTGCAATCTCTAGTGTTTTCCGCACTCGATAAGGATGAACATTGAGTGTTTTTGCCATCGCATCATAACGATAATGCTGCTTTTGTAATACCAAAACTTGATATAGCAAACGATACTGGCTTTCTAACAAACCAACAATCGCAAAAGTTTCTAAATTTAATTGTTGTAATTGCAAATAATCTGCAAGCGCCTTCTTTTTGTTTTTTTCAGCAATATTTCTAACAAGAGAAAAAGACAAATCATCTTTATCCATTTCTTTTTCTTTAACTAGTTCTATGACATCTTGTTTTGTAATTTCTTTAGTATCAATAGCATAAAGTTTTAATTTCTCACACTCTTGAATCGCTTCTTCGATTGGTGCATTTTCTAATCTATCTTTTAAAAGCGGCATCACACCAGTTTCTAAATGATATGTTTGAAACTCATTTTTTAAAACAGAATCAAGTTCTGGGCTGATTTCCATCACTTGTGCTTTTTTTCGTAAAGTTTTAACAATTTTCTTTCTTTCGTCTAATTTATTGGCTACTAGAAAGAATAATACATCATCTCGTTGATTGTCTAAATATTTTTCTAAATAAGCAAGAACTTGTTCATCCTCTTTCACATTACTTTCAAGAAAGTGGCAATATCTTAATAGTACCACTTTCTGGCTTGCTAAAAAGTTAATGGTATCAACATCTTCTAATACAATAGATAATCCATCTTCTTCATAGTCGTATTTATTGATTTCTGCATCTTGAAATCCACGTGCTTGCATAATTTTTTGCATTTCTTGTTCCATCAAGGAAAAAGAATCACCAACAAATACAAAAGTAGAATTAGTCATTTTGCAACTCATTCCTAACCATTTGTTGTATCTGTTCTAGATGTAGTGAATTCTTTCCACCGCCTTGAGCAAACGTAGAGCTTCCACCACCATTACCACCTGATAAGGTAGCAGCTTGCTTAACAAGATAACCAGCATGAACATTTGGATTATTATTACGACAAATAAAACTAACGCTACCATCTTCTTTTAAATTGACAGCAAAGATAACAATAGTAGCATAACGATTAGCAATCGCATCGATCATCGCTTTTAAAATATCCATATCTTCTCGTTCAACTTGCATAAATAAATATCCTTTAGAACCAACCATTTCAATTTGTTGTTCAAATACATCTAAATGGCTTAATTTTTGAGCTGTTTTTAGTTCTTTATATTGTTTTTCTAGTCGTTTTACTTCTGTTTGAATATAAGCTAATTCATTACGATTAAATAAAATATCTTGATAAGAAGTTGGTTTCGTATTATCGATCTCTACATCAAATTCAAGTAGTATATGCTCTTTTTTCGCCATTTCTAAGATTTCACGTGCTTTTAATAATAGCTTTACCATTTCATCATTATATGGCTTAATAATATCAAATAACACACTATCTATTTTATCATTTGTCACAGCTTCAATTCGATAAACATTGCTTCCTTTTGTTTCATAGTTGAAAATAGCAAATTGCTTAATATCTTTCGTATTGGCAACATGAGTTCCACCACATAATTCAATAGATTTATCAATCTTAACAACGCGTACTTCTTTACCATATTTTTCTCCAAATAAAGCCATTGCACCCAATTCTTTTGCTTTTTCAAGTGGCATAATTTCAGTAGAAGTAATTACTCCTTTTTGAATAATTTGATTCACAAACTTTTCTACTTCTACTAATTGCTCATCTGTTATTTTACTAGAAGAAGTAAAATCAAAACGAAGTTTATCTTGATCAACATAACTTCCTGCTTGTGTAATAGATTTATCAACACAAGTTTGTAAAGCATATTGTAATAGGTGAACACTACTATGGTTAGCTTCGATTGCTTTTCTTCTGTCTTTATCGACAATAACTTCACAATCTTCCCCTGTCGTAATGATTCCATCTAATAATTTTACTTTATGAATATGTTGGCCATTTGGTCCTTTAAATACATCAACCACTCTTGCTTTAAAGTTTTTCCCAATAATCATACCAGTGTCAGATACTTGTCCACCAGATTCTGCATAAAAGCAAGTTCTTTTTAAGATGATATAACCATCATGATGTAATGTTTTTTCTAGGGAATCTTTCGCTACAATTGCCAAAACATTACTTTTCAAACGATACAATCCATAAACAAAACTAGACTCTTTCTTAAAATCCATCAATACTTGTTTCTGGCTTGCCATTGCTGTCTTTGTTCTAGAACTTTTCTTCGCTTGTTCTTTTTGTTTCATCATATATTCTTTAAAAGATACTTCATCTACTTGATATCCTTTTTCATGAGCAATTTCTACCGTTAATTCAAGCGGGAATCCAAATGTATCATATAATTTAAATGCATCATAACCAGATATAACACTATCTTTAGAAGTTTCCATGACTTCTTCTAATCTTCTTTCTCCTGCTTCCAAAGTCTTCAAAAACAATTCTTCTTCTTGTAAGACAAGTGTTTGCACATATCCCATTTTTTCTGTTAAGTATGGATAGGCTTCTTTCATGATCGCAACGACTTCTGCAACTAATTTATATAAAAATGCTTCTTGGAACCCTAATTGTTTGCCATAACGAACACTACGACGCAATAAACGTCTTAACACATAACCTCTTCCTGTATTTTCAAATACTGCACCATCAGCTAATGCAAAGGTAATCGCTTTAATATGATCAGCAATAACTTTAAATGGTGTCTGTCCATTATATAAGATACCACTCATTTGTTCTATTTTATTAATGATCGGACGGAATAAATCAGTTTCAAAGTTAGAATCTACGCCCTGAAAAATACAACACCAACGTTCAAGTCCAGCACCAGTATCAATATTTTTATGAGGTAATTCTTTATAATCTTTTCGATCAACCCCTACTTTAGAGTTATATTGACTAAAAACGTTATTCCATATTTCTACATAACGATCTTGATCAACATCGTGAATAAACTTATCAAATGCATCATGATTTGGATCATAAGCTTCCCCTTGATCGTAAAAGATCTCACTATCTGGTCCACAAGGTCCTTCCCCTATTTCCCAGAAATTACCGTCTAATTTAATAATATGGCTTGGTATCATACCTACTTCTATCCATTTATCAAAAGAAGCTTTATCATCCGTATAAACTGTCACATATAATTTTTCTTTATCAATTGCAAACCATTGTTCACTAGTTAATAATTCAAAAGCAAAAGAAATCGCTTCATCACGAAAATAATCCCCAATCGAAAAATTACCCATCATCTCAAAGAAAGTATGATGACGCTTCGTAACACCAACGTTTTCAATGTCGTTAGTACGAATACATTTTTGAATATTAACAAGTCTTCTAGATTCTGGAATAATTGTTCCATCAAAGTATTTTTTCAAAGGTGTCACACCAGCATTGATCCAAAGCAAAGAATCATCATCTACCGGTATTAAAGATGCACTTTCTACATATTGATGTCCATGTTGCGTAAAATAATCTATCCACATCTTTCTAATTTCATTACTTGTCATTTTTTTCATCGTTTACTTCCTCTTTTCTTATTATTGTTTTCGCTTCATCTACTAATTGTTCAAGTGTTGTATTAATAACTTCATAATCATAATCATGATACGTATCAAGAGCTGTTTCTGTAATATGTTTTTGTTCTGTTTTAGTTAGTTCACTTTCTAAGGCTGGTCTTGTAATATGAATTGCTTTCGTACTAGGATAGGCCTTGCGGATTTCTAGTATTTCTTCTGGAAAACGAACATCACTGACAATGATAACTTCAAAAAAGCAAGATAGAATCTCAATATCCTCAATAGTTCTATTAATAAAGTACTTTGGTTTATTCAATTGTTTTCTGATAATATCTGTTCCAAGTCGTTGCATTAATTCCCGTGGTTTGGTTTCTTCTTGTTCATCCCAACCAAAGTGGTTATGTATTAACATTTTTAACGGTGCAGAAAGTTGCAAGATCGTCACTTTCTTTCCCATTGTTTCATAGTAATCTTTCATATCATTTGCAAGGCTATCTTTTCCATGTCTTGCTTTTCCACAAATTAAATAAACTTTCATAATTCCTCCCATACAAAAAGACCGTACATAGGAGGGCCAATCAAGCCCGGTACCATCCTACTTTGGTCTTACTTTAGATAAGGGTCTTCCCCAAAAACTCCAAAAGCAGCTTTCCAAAGACGGAAAGATTAATTTTCACCAACCATTAATTCTCTTTTTTTGCATTCCATTCTATGTACTTCTCTTTTATCAACATTTTTAAAATAATTGTACTTTGATCATACCAAAGATAAAAATAAAATGCAAAGGTTTTTGATATCATTTTTTAATTTTTAAGGGTATAATATGGTTAAGAGGTGGTAAGTTTGTATACGATAAAAGAAACAAAGATAGTAGAACAAGTTATAAAGCATTCTAAGTTTATTGCAGTCATAGTGCCAATTGATAATGAGGATAGCATTAAAGAGATAATACAAAGTTATAAGGAAGAATATCCCAAAGCAAACCATTATTGTTATGCTTTTATTAAAGAAAATGAAAAAGGGATGAGTGATGATAAAGAACCAGCAAAAACAGCAGGAGCACCCATGTTACAAGTCTTGGAAAAAGAAAATCTCATCAACGTATTAGCAATTGTTATCCGTTATTTCGGAGGAATCAAACTAGGACCAGGCGGCTTAATAAGAGCTTACAGTAGTAGTGTTCAAGAAGTGCTAACAAACGTAGAAAAAGTCAAAGTAGAACAAGGCTATCAAATAACCATCCAATTCCCATTCGAACAAGAAAAACAAATAAATTATGTATTAAAAAATAGCAAAATACTAACTAAAACCTATCAAGACAAATGCTACTACCAAGTAGAAATCACAAAAGAAAAATTAGAGCAACTAAAAAACATAGTAACCATCATCAACCAACAAGAAAAACTAATCACCAAAAAAGATACCAACCAATAAACCTATGTGATACGAACCCCGTTTCTTGGACAAAATAGAAACGAGGTTTTTATATGTCAAAATTGAGTTATGAAGAAAAAATAGAAATATATAACAAAAGAAAAGAAGGAAAAACACTAAAAACTCTACAATCAAAATATGGAATGACTAAACACAATATTCAATATTTAGTATGGTTAATAGATAAG
>CAKPFD010000007.1 GCA_934149515.1 uncultured Bacilli bacterium | reverse complement strand
TTATGTAGTCGTAGAATTAAAGATAACAGAACTTAAGAAAGAGCATACTGGACAAATTATGACTTATATGAATTATACAGATAAGAATATAAAAACTATTGAAGAAAATGATACAGTAGGAATTATTATTTGCAAACAAGATAATAAATATGTAATTAAATATTGCTCTGATGAGAGAATAATTGCTAGAGAATATGAATTGGTGTGATATAATAGGTATAGGATGTGATATTGTGAATTACGAAGAAGCAAAAGAATATTATGGTGACGAACTTTGTAACTTATTAATAAAAATATATAATTTTTGCAAACAAAGTGGTTATGTAATATATCAACATGCTACTGATTTAGAATCTGCAAATAATATTATGAAAAAAGGATTTATCTGTTCAATAACTAAAATTGACAGTCTCCCAAATGAAATATTAGAAGATGCTCCTATTGACTGTATATATGATGAAGATGGAGTAAAAACATTAATGTATAATGGCGGACAATGTCAGTTAAGACAAAATGGCATAAGGGACGAATTATCTGATACTCAACACTTTTTTGAAAATACATACTGCAATTTAGATTTTGGTAGTCTTACTAATCCAAATATTAATAGAAGTGGATTCGGGGCAACTTGTATTTTTGCCGTTTCAAAAGAATTTAATGGATCAAGAGAATATAAACAATTCGGAGTTGTTGAATCTCATTTTGATGATTGTGAAGATCATGAAATTCCAGAATCATTTTTTGAAAGAGATATTATACCAAACCAGTTTTGTATAGGATATTTAGATGTAAAAAATAAGAGATTTGTCGCAAATCCTAATTTTCAATTTAATTATGGAATAACTGATGATTTTGCTCTTGGAAGAACTACATCAATTGAAAGAGATTTGACGATTGAACTTGAAAATAATATTAGAAGAAGTAAATAGATTGCGTTTTGCAATTTTTTTCTTTGAAAAAATTCGAATTACATTCAACTTACTTTTTGACAATCATCACATGGAGACTATGATCATATGGGTGAAGCTATTAGCTTAGTAAATAATTTTAAAGTAGAGAAGGTAATTTTTAATTGTGGAGAATACAACGATTTAGAAAAAAATTAATTAAAGTATTAGATAAAAAGAAAATAAAATATTATTCATGTATTAAAGAATTAAATATAGATAATAACAAACTATATTTTTTACAAACAAAAGAATATGATAATGAAAATGACAATTCTAGTGTGATTTATTTTCAGTATTTGCATTCTACATTTTTATTTATGGGAGATGTATCTATTGCAAGAGAAGCTGATATATTAAATATGTATGATTTAGGAAAGATAGATTTTTTAAAGGTTGGGCATCATGGCTCTGATACAAGTAGTAGTGAAAAATTTATCCATACAATTCAACCTAAGTACACATTAGTAAGTGTTGGTAAGAATAATAAATATGGTCATCCGAAAGAATCAGTATTAAAAAAACTAAAAAATAGTAAAATTTACAGAACTGATTTAGATGGTAGTGTAGAAATAATATTAAATAAAAATGGATTTAAGTTAAAGACTTATAGTTCTTAGATATAGATTATTATTTTCATTGAAAAGAATTTGAATTTTATATAAAGATCTATTACAATAAAAGCAGGTGATGTATTTTGAAGAAAATTTCGATGGTTATTTCAAAGGCTAATCAGGAAAAATTGCAGCAGGCTTATATGGATGCTTATCATGATCCAAAATTTGCAGATTATGTTGAACACTTGGATGTCAATGATATGGTTTTAATGCGTTATACTTCTAGGATTGAAGAAGCGGTTTTAGAGTTCCACCATTGCAACAATTGTCAAGGATTAGAGTATTGTCAAAATAAAGTTTTTGGTCATGTTTTTGTGGCTGAAAAAGAAAATGATGGTCTTAATTTTGGTTATGAGGCTTGTCCGTTTTTAAAGAAACAACAACAACGATTGGCTTATCAAAAAAATATAACTTGTTATGATTTACCAAAAGAAATAAGAGAAGCCTCTTTTAAGAAAATATATAAAGATGATAAAAATCGCAGTCCTATTATTCGTTACTTTAAAGAATTTATTGAACTTTATCAAAGTAAAAAAAATCCGAAAGGGATTTATCTACATGGATCGTTTGGTTCTGGAAAAACATATTTGATTGCAGCATTATTTAATGAAATGGCGAAAAAGGGTACTGAGGGTGCTTTAGTGTACTATCCTGAATTATTGCGTAGTTTAAAATCTTCTTTTCATAGTAATTATGAAGAACGCTTTGATTTTTTAAAACATGTTCCTTTGTTGTTGTTAGATGATATAGGTGCTGAGAATGTAACAGCATGGGGAAGGGATGAAGTATTGGGTCCTTTGTTACAGTATCGTATGGAAGAACATTTACCAACTTTTTTCACTTCTAATTTGACTCTTTCAGAACTTGAAAAGACATTGGCTTTAACCGGAACTGGTGCTGAAAAAGTGAAAGCAAAAAGAATTATAGAAAGAATTACTCAATTAAGTGTTGATATAGAATTAGTTAGTCAAAATCGGCGTCATTAGCTAGTGTGTCTCCTATTTGCAACCCTTTCGTTGAAAATGCTGGCAACTCATAAATATAATAGACTTTTTTCTTTCTAAAAATGAATTTTTCACTACGAATATTTTGATATATATATAAAACTTTGTGTTCTTTATCCGTCATTACGATATCAATATTTTGGCAAAGAAAGTATGTATTGATGCTTTTTTTCTTGCAATAGCAAATGCCACTTTTGATTGGTTCTAGTTGTAGCCTAAATCCTTTTAGTTTTTCTTTGAAAGTTTTTAATTTTTGTACTTTTATTTTTTTGTGATTAATTGTAATATAAAATGAATCCATATTTTTCACCTCTTTTCTATCATATCATTTTCTTTGGTTAGGAGCTAGAATAAAGCGATAAAATATGGTATTATATCTTGTGAAGGAGTGATAACATGAGTGGACATTCAAAATGGGCAACAATTCATCGTAAGAAAGGTGAGTTGGATGCAGCAAGAGGTAAAGTGTTTCAAAAATTAGCAAAAGAGCTATATGTAGCAGCAAAAGCAGGTACACCTGATGTCGATAGTAATCCTACACTTCGAATGGTAGTTGAGAAAGCTAAAGCTGCTAATATGCCAAAAGATAATATTCAAAAGGCAATTGATAAGGCAAAAGGAGCCAGTGAAGGAGAAAATTTTGAAAGCATCCGTTATGAAGGATATGGACCAGGTGGCGTTGCTATTATGGTAGATTGTTTAACAGATAATCGTAATCGAACAGCTTCTTTGGTAAGAAGTACTTTCACAAAACGTGGTGGTAACTTAGGAACTGATGGTTCTGTTAGTTATTTATTTGAACGTAAAGGATTACTTGAGATTTTTAATGATTATGATGAAGATGAAGTAATGCTTACGGCATTAGATGCTGGTGCTAGTGATGTTGTAACGCTTGAAAATAGTTATTTTATTACAACCCCGGCTGATAAGTTTATCGCTGTAAAAGATGCATTAGTTGCTATGGGAGTGGCAGAGTTTTTAACTTGTGAAGTTTCTTTTGTACCAAGTAATGAAATGGAAGTAGATGAAGAAACAAAAGAAAAAGTAAATCATTTGATTGAGCAGTTGGAAGATCTTGATGACGTACAAGATGTTTATCATAATTTAAAAGAGGATATAAATTAATATGTATCATTATATCATTGGAACAATTACAGATAATATTTCAAATGCTATTATTTTAGAAATCAATCACATTGGATATATTATTTATACCCCTAATCCTTTTGCTTTTGAAGTTGGAAAAGAATATAAGATTTATGTTTATCAACAAATTAAAGAAGATGAGCATTGTCTTTTTGGATTTAAGACAAAAGAAGAAAAAGAGTTGTTTTTAAAACTAATTAGTGTTAAAGGATTAGGACCTAAAATGGCACTTCCTATTTTAGCAACGGGATCACCTGCTGGTATTTGTGATGCCATTGAAAGAGAAAATCTATTATATTTAAAAAAATTTCCGAAAATAGGGGATAAATTAGCAAAACAAATGATATTAGACCTAAAAGGAAAATTACAACAATTTGAACAAACTGATGTGTCTTTTGAAGATCATAGCGAAGAATTACATGATGTTTTACTTGGACTTGGTTATAAAGAAAAGGAAATCAAAACTGTTTTAGGTCAAGTCGATTTTTCTTTACCTTTAGAAGAACAAATTAAAATGGCATTAAGATTATTCTTAAAATAGGTATATTCATTAAAATACTATTAGATCTTATCTATCGAGAAAATACGAAGATACAAAATGCAATAAAATAATTATGAAAGGAGAAGCTACTAGACAAAATATATCAATACATATATACACGATACAACAGTAAGAAATAGTATATTTGTCCTTATTTTTAGTAGTGAGTAATCATGGAAAGAGTGGTCAGTCAAGAAGAATTACAAAGTGATACTATTGATAGTAGTATTCGTCCAGAAACACTAGATGAATATATTGGTCAAAGTGAAGTAAAAGAAAATATTCGGGTTTTTATTGAAGCTGCTAAGATGCGCAATGAACCACTTGATCATGTTTTACTTTATGGACCTCCTGGACTTGGAAAAACAACACTTGCTTATATTATTGCTAAAGAATTGGGGGTTCAACTTAAAACAGCAAGTGGGCCAAGTATTGAAAAATCTGGTGATTTAGCTGCTATTTTATCCTCTTTGGAACCTGGTGATGTATTATTTATTGATGAGATACATCGAATGCCAAGATACATTGAGGAAATATTATATCCTGCCATGGAAGATTTTTCGTTAGACATTATTGTTGGAAGTGATGGTAATAGTCGTAATTTAAAAATTGATTTACCACCATTTACTTTGGTTGGTGCAACAACAAGGGCTGGTGATTTGTCTAGTCCTTTGCGGGATCGGTTTGGTATTATTGCTAAATTAAAGTTTTATACGCAAGAAGAATTATGTTCTATTATTAAAAGAACAAGTCGAGTTTTATTAATGCCAATTACAGATGATGCTGCTAATGAATTAGCAAGTCGTAGTAGGGGAACTCCCCGAATTGCTAATCGACTTTTTAAACGTGTTCGTGATTTTGCTATAGTTGATCAGTGTGAGGAAGTTACGCAAGATGTTATTTTAAAAGCTTTACAGCGTTTGAAAGTTGATAAAGATGGATTAGATGAGACAGATCATCAATTGTTAAAAGCGATTATTGAACGCTTTAATGGTGGACCAGTTGGTGTTGAAGCTTTGGCTTCTTCTATTGGTGAAGAAGTCGGTACGATCGAAGATGTTATTGAACCTTATTTATTACAAGAAGGATATTTGAAGCGTACTAGTAGAGGACGTGTCGTTACAGAGAAGGCGTATCGTCATTTACATATTACCTATCAGGGAGGTTTGTTTGGAGGTATGGATTTAGATGTATAATCAGTTATTAGAAAATCTTTGTGAACAGTTATGTGAAAATTATCGCAATTATAATGAAAATATGAAAAGTACAGTGGTTTGGCGCTTAGGTAGTTTTGTAGAAGGAAAAAAAGCCAGCCCAGCTTATCAAGAAAAAGTAGTAGAGCTTGATAAATATTTTAAGGAGCAGTCTTTATCTTTTGAAAAGGAAGCGATATATTTATTGTCTTTTGCTTCTCTTTGTCTTAATGAGAAAATTGAATATCAGCAATATGATACACCAGATTTAGGATATTTGAGTTATTTTGTTTCAGGATTATCAAGAGAGGAAGAAGAAACATTTGTCGATAAAGGTTATATTCCTATTCTATTAGAAAAAGTAAGTGCTGATACAAAACAAGCATATTTGCGTTTTGATCGAAATAAGGCAAAGGAGAAAAGTAAATAATGGAAGTAACAGAGTTTGATTATGATTTGCCACAGGAGTTGATTGCTCAAACACCATTAGTACATCGCGATGCTTCTCGTCTTTTGATTTTAGATAAGAACACAGGTGCTATTGAACACAAGCATTTTTATGATATTTTAGATGAGTTAGTACCTGGAGATACTTTGGTGTTAAATAATACTAAAGTTTTACCAGCTCGTTTAATTGGTGAAAAAGAAGCAACGAAAGCTGTTATTGAACTTTTGTTGTTAAAAGATATGGGAAACAACTATTTTGAGTGCTTAGTAAAACCAGCAAGAAGAATTCACGTTGGAGAAAAAGTAATTTTTGGTGATGGAAAATTAGTTGCTGTTTGTAAAAAAATAGGGGATGAAGGAATTCGTTATTTTGAGTTTTGTTATGATGGTATTTTTTATGAAATTTTAGAGGAACTTGGAACAATGCCTTTGCCTCCTTACATTCATGAAAAACTAGAAGATCCTAATCTTTATCAGACTGTTTATGCTAAGGAAGTTGGAAGTGCTGCGGCACCTACTGCTGGATTGCATTTTACTGAAGAATTGTTACAAAAAATAGAACAAAAAGGTGTTCATATTGCTTATGTGACATTGCATGTTGGTCTTGGAACATTTCGCCCTGTTGCTGTAGAAAAAATAGAAGATCATAAAATGCATAGTGAATACTATGAAATGAGTGAAGAAACGGCTAAGTTACTTCGGGATACTCGTAAGAGTGGACATCGTGTTATTGCGGTTGGAACAACAACTACTAGAACATTAGAGACAATTTATCAAAAATACCATGATTATGTAGCTAGTCATGGATTTACAGATATTTTTATTTATCCGTCTAAAAAAGTTGAAAGTATTGATGGCTTGATCACCAATTTTCATTTACCAAAATCAACCCTTGTTATGCTAGTATCAGCAATAGCGGGCAAAGAAAATATTTTACATGCTTATCAAGTTGCAATAGAAAAACGGTATCGTTTTTTCTCCTTTGGAGATGCAATGTTTATTAAATAAATTGTTGAAATCAAATAACAAATAAGATATAATAGGCGTATTGGAGGAAAGAGTACATGACAAAAGAGAAGAAAGAAAAAAAGAATATTCATAATGTTGAAATAAAAATTGAAGGAGAAAAATGGAATCAAGCATTAGATGATGCTTTTAAGAAAAAAGTTAAAAATGTTCAAGTAGATGGTTTCAGAAAAGGAAAATGTCCAAGAAATATCTATGAGAAGAAATTTGGTAAAGAGTCTTTATTTTTAGATGCTGCTGATCTTGTTTTACAAGAAGCATATGATGAAGCTTTACAAGAATTTGTTCCTGTAGTACAACCATCTGTTGATTTACATCAAATTGATGAAAATGGTGTTACATTTACATTTAAAATTATTACAAAACCTGATGTTGTTATTAAAAAATATAAAGATTTAGGTGTTAAAAAAGATGAAATTAATGTTAGTGATGAAGAAATTACTCATGAAATCGGACATTTATTAGAACGTTATACAGAACTTGTAACAAAAGAAGATGGTGCTGTTGAAATGGGCGATGTTGCTATCATTGATTTTGAAGGTTTTAAGGATGGAGAACCATTCGAAGGCGGTAAAGGAGAAAATTATTCTTTAGAAATAGGAAGTGGATCTTTTATTCCTGGATTTGAAGATCAATTAGTTGGTATGAAACAAGGAGAAGAAAAAGAAATTAAAGTTACATTTCCTTCAGAATATCCTGCTAGCGATTTAGCTGGAAAAGAAGTGACTTTTAAAGTAAAAGTACATGAAATTAAAAGAAAAGAAACAAGAGAATTAGATGCTGATTTCTTTGATGATCTTGGTATGGAAGGCGTACAAGACGAAGAAAGTCTTAGAAAAGAAATTGAGGCAAATATCAAAGTTCAAAAAGAAGCTGATGCTGAAAATCAATATATTGATCATCTATTAGAAGAGATTGGTAAAAACGTAGAAGTTGATATACCAGAAGAAATGGTTGATGAAGAAGTTGAAAGATTAAAGAAACGTTTTGAACAACAATTAGCAATGCAAGGACTTTCATTAGATATTTATTATCAATTTACAAAGAGTAATGAAGAAGATTTAAAAACACAACTTGAAAAAGAAGCTTATTCTAATGTATTATATCGTTTAATGTTAGAAGAAATTATGAACTTAGAGAAAATTGAAGTAACAGAAGATGAAGCTGATAAAGAAGCTAGTGTTTTAGCTGAAAAATATCAAATGGAAAAAGATGCTTTCTTAAAAGAATTTGGCGGATTAGATATGGTTCGTTATGATTTAGAAATGCGTAAGACATTAGAATTATTAAAAGAATTAAACAAGTAAAACCTTTACCTTATAAAGGTTTTCTGATATACTGTTAAAGAAACAAGGAGGGATAATTATGGCAAAGGTAGGAAATAGACAAAAGAAGACTTTAGTTTGTACTGTTTGTGGTGAAGAAAACTATCGTGTTGAAAAAAATGTAAAAAATACTACAGATCGTTTAGAAATTAGTAAATATTGTTCTAAATGTGGAAAACATACAACACATAAAGAAAAGAAATAATAAATTTATTGACAACATTATACAATAAAAGAAAAGAGGTGAGGGAGAATGATTAACTCTAACGATTTAAAAGCAGGAATTACAATTCAATCTGAAGGAAACATCTATATGGTATTAGATAGTCAACATGTTAAACCTGGAAAAGGTGCTGCTATTGTTAAAGCAAAGCTTAAGAATTTACGTACTGGAGCGATTGCCGAAAAGACTTTTGGAGCAGGTATTAAGATTGAATCTGCACATATTTCAAAGAAACAAATGCAATTTTTATATAGTATGGGTGATACCTACTATTTTATGAATATGCAAGATTATGAACAAATTGAACTTGATAAGAGTGTCATTGGTGATGATGTTAAATTCTTAAAAGAAAACTTAGAAGTAGAAATTATTTTCTTCGAAGGTGAAATGTTAGGAATGAATTTACCAGATAAAGTAGTTATGAAAGTTGTTAAAACAGAAGATGCTGTTAAGGGCAATACCTCTACTGGTGCTATGAAAAATGCTGAAGTAGAAACTGGTATGATCGTTCAAGTTCCTTTGTTTATCAAACAAGATGAAGAAATTTTAATTGGTACCAAAGATGGTAAATACGTTTCAAGAGCTTAATGGCTCTTTTTTTAGTCTTTTGTTATTCTACCAATTCTAAATTGATAATTATCATCTTTCTTTTTTAAACTAGTTTCAATACCTTGAAATTGAAAGTATTCAGAGCTATTTGTTTTTTCATTATAGGTCTCTTTGGTTTTATCTATTAATAAATTTACGTCTTCGTCGGTGATGTTTTGATTGTTTGCTTGGATAATAGCTTTTATAATCGTATTAATTGTATCTGTTTGTTTTGGATAAGTGATTGCTACAATGGATATGCTATTGTTTTTTAAGACGAATTGAAATGTTATATCATCTTTTTTGATTGTTTGTTTGCTAATTTCGGAAGATTCTATTTGATAATTATTAGTAACTTTAGCATTATATTGTTCTAAAAAAGTTTCCATATCTAAATTTTCTAATGTATCTACATTCGTTAAATTTATTGTTTCTTGTTTCTTTTCTTTTCCTTTTACCCATTTATACCCAATAGCTGTTCCAAGAAAGTAAGCGCTTGTTCCAAGCAAAATAGTTATTATTAAGTAATGTATCCATTTTTTCTGTTTCATATTATGTATCTCCTTTTATTAATCGTATATTTTTTGAAAAAGTTTGTCAAATGACTAGGCACTTTTCTTATTTTTTTGTATACTAATAGAGATAGGGAGCGACTATTATGATGCAGTTTTATCATCAAATACCTTCTATTGATTTGCACGGAATGGATAGGGAATATGCTATTTTTAAGGTGAGAGAGTTTATCGAAGATTGCATTCAGATGCATTATCATGAACTTATTATTATTCATGGTAAGGGACAGGGGATTTTACAAAAAGAGGTAACAAAGTATTTGAAAAATAATAAATATGTAGTAGAATATAAATTAGATTTTATGAATCCTGGGTGTACTATTGTTAAGCTTATATGATATTATCTTGACAAAATAAGAAAAAATTGTTATAATATGTGCCAGTAGAGAAGGGGGATATATTTTATGTATACTGAAGAATTTGATAGGAGACAATTTCCATTTCGTGATTTTCTTTTAAAAGTCATTTTGGTTATCATTTTTGTCTTTTTGTTAGTGTGGTTATTACCTAAATTTATTACACCATCTACAAAAGATATGGCTGATATTTCACCACTTACTAGTCAGGTGTTTGGTGATAATTTAGAGAAAATGAAGAATGCAGCAATTTCTTATTATACAACAGAGCGTTTGCCACAAACGGTTGGTGAATCTCATCAGATGACATTACGCGAAATGATTGCTAATAATTTGTTGATTCCATTTGTTGATAAGAATGGTAAAGCATGTGATGTCGATAAGAGTTATGTTAAAATTACAAAAGAAGAGCAAGAATATTTATTAAAAGTTAATTTGAAGTGTAGCGATCAAGAAGATTATATTTTAGTGCATTTAGGTTGCTATAACTACTGTAAGAGTGATGTTTGTGAAAGACAGGCTACTTCTGTAAATCAAGGAGCCACTAAACCTTCTTCTACGGTTTCAATTAGTGGTAATGGTAATAATAATTCATCTAGCAATACTACTAATTCTAATGGATCTAGTAATTCTAGTGATTCTAATAGTTCTAATGATAATAATTCTTCTAATGGTGGAAATGGTGGACAGAATTCAGATAATGATAATAAAGGAAATAATCCAACACCAACACCACCAGAAGATAATACACTTGTTTATGAATATGCAAAAACAGTGGGCGCAAAATATTCTGAATGGACAAAATGGAGTTCTTGGCAAAAAAATAATGATCAATTGCAAGCAATAGAATGTAGCGATAGTGATCCTACTTGTTTGAAACAAATAAAATTACTTTCTCGTAAAGAAAAATTAAATGAAACATATTCTAAACCTTATAAAGTTGCACGTAATGAGATTCGTTATGTTGGATCTTATCAAGAGGTAGCTTGTAGCGAATATAACTATTTGCGTATTGATGAAACAACTTATAAAACAACAACTACTACACAATATACTTCTTGGGAAAATATTACTAGCCAGACGAATCAAACAACTGGTAGTTGGGTTTTCCAAGGTTATGTTAATCAAGCAGGAGCAGATACTGCAACGACAAAATATAAACTAGTAGGAGCAGATTTTAGTAATTGTAGTACAACATGTACTTCTTTACCTACATTTCGTTATGCAAAATATACACTTGCTAGTTCTTTATCAAATGTAACAGCTGCAAATAGTCCTAGTACTTCTAGTTTAACGTCCAGCTCTGGTACAAAGAGTGTTCATACTTCTATTAATGCAGTTTGTAGCAATGTTACAACAAAAGATGTTCCAGTATATCGAACAATAACAGTTTATGATATTCAATATCGTGATGAACCATTATATGGTACTGTTACTTATT
Organism: uncultured Bacilli bacterium; assembly: GCA_934149515.1. Taxonomy (GTDB): domain Bacteria; phylum Bacillota_I; class Bacilli_A; order RF39; family UBA660; genus Onthousia. The sequence goes on along the minus strand of CAKPFD010000007.1, from coordinate 47,020 downwards.
ATAGTGTGAAGACAAGAAAAGTTGTTTCAGAAGGTAAGACGACAACAAAATGGAGTAGTTATAATGATACTTCCTTATTAAACAATGGTTATCATTATACTGGTAATACAAAGAAAAAGTAGGAGAGTGTGAACGATGGAAAATAAAATTTTAGGATTTTATCAATTTAGAGAAATTAATCCAGAAACAAATGAAGAAGAATATCTTTATTTAACACAAGAAGATAGTGAATATGGACCAGTTTTAATATTTACACATGAGTATGGGGAAGCAAAAGCTAAATTAAGAAATTATGCAATACAACATGGTTGTCATACGGCAGAAGAGTTGTTGGAACAAGAAACTTGTAAAGTTGATTTATCTAAAGAAGAAATGATTAAAATTGCTAGAGAAAAATATGGTTTCAGAGAAGATATTGAAAAATCTGGTTTTAACTTTTTTGATTATGTAAAACAATCTGATCTTGCTGGTAAGAAAGCAATGGAAGCAGCATCAGAAAAAGATAAAGAAACAGGTAATGATCAAGAATCAACAAAAGGTAAAGAGCCAACAAATGAAAAAGATGAAGAAAAAGAAAAAAATGGTCTTTTTGCTAGAATTAAAAAGAAAGTGAAAAAAATTGGTGTTAGAACGATTGCTATTGCTACTGCTATTGTTACGCTTGGTGCTGGAATTACTGCTTATAAACTAAATAGGAAAAATGCAGTTAATGGGAAAACTGCAAAATTTAATACAACAATGGATGATGCAACAATTGCTGACGTTAAAGGTGTTGATAATACAACGTATGATGAGAATACAGCTGATTTCTTTACACTTTTAAGTCATACTCAAAATCAGATTAAGCATGATTATATGTCATCTTTCCATAACTTTGCACAATACTTTAATATTGACTTTGCTGTTAGACACAGTGATTTTGATAAAGATACAAAATTATGTTTATCAACAGAAGAAATGTCTTCTTTATATTTAGCTTATAATGGAAAAACATTAAATGCAAATGATGTTTATTCTATTTATGATAAATCTAATTTAGATAGTGCTACTTTAATTGATCAGTATAAATCTGCTTATCTACAAATGATGTTAGCAGCTACTGTTCAAACAGAAACAACAAAACTTGATACACTTATTACTAGTCAAGAAGGAAAAGCGTTCTATCAAAAATATGAAAATATGAATATTGCTTTTAATACTGCTAAAACAGAAGAAGAAAAACAATCTATTGCTGCTTCTTTTGTAGCAATGGCAAAGGAAGATTTTCATTTGGATCAAGAACAGATTGGTTTTGAACACCAAACCCTTGAAGAGCTTGGAATTCATGATTACTCTTCATCTGTTTTACCAATAATTGCAGCAATGAATGAAAAAACTAGATCTTATGGTGAAAATATGAGCTTTACTGAAGATCAAATAGCGCAATTAAATAGCGAAGCTTTATGTGATGTGGCAAATCAAAACATTAATTCTGCAACTGATAAATTAACAATGGCTCAAGTTCAAAATCAAAATGATTCACTTTCTGATCCATCCTATGATAACTTTATGCGTGCAGAGCAAGAGTCTTTGAATCATCAAAATGCTTATAATTTGGATGATCGTGATATTAGTAATACAAATTTATTTAAAGATGCTATTCCTAATGGTCATATTGATGAAAATACAATGGAAACGGAACAAGTACAACAGCAAGAGCAACAAACTTCTACATCACAAAAAAATTGGTCTACTTCAACCACTTCAACTAATACAGAAACGTCTAGTAAACCAGTTGATCGTGCTGAAGCTGTTCAAGCAGTAGGGGAAGAAGAAGTAAGACGTGCAGAACAAGTAGCAGATGAAAAAGCTGGAATTTCACAAACTAATGAAGAAGCTAAACAAAAGGCAGAACAAGCAGCAGATGAAGAACAAAAACGTCAACAAGAAATTGAAGATAAAAAGAGCGAAGAAATCGATAAAAAAATAGAAGAAGAAGAAAATAAAATTCAAGATGATTTGAATCAACGAAATGATTCTATTGATAATGGTGATACAAAAGGTACAGATCAAGGTGCTATTAGTGATATTACAACAGATTCAAGTGGTTCTGTTGATCCTGATGAACCACTTCCAGATCCAAATGCTGATGAAGATCAAAATGAAACTAGTGATGTTAAAGATTCTATTATTGAAGAAGAAACACCATATTATATTAGTATAGGTGATCAAAACTATCCTGTAGGTAATGCACCAACAACTGATTATGAAGATTTAAATAAATGGGCAAGTGATATGGTAGACAATGTGATTGATCAAAATAACGAGATAGAAGAAGTACCAACTTATACATTCAATAACAAATAAAAGAATTACATTTATGTGGTTCTTTTTTTTCTTTTTTGTTTGTGTTATACTAATTGTATTAGAATAAAGAGGGTGTAAATATATGATAGAAAAACCAATACATTTGTTATCTTTAGATAATATTGAAATTCGTTCTTTACAGGAAAAACATTATCAAAATTTGTTGCTAGTTCAATATTTACTTTCGACAAATGAAGTATATTATGCTGGATTTCCAGAAGTAAATACCTTATTAGAAGTTTTAAAAAACTTTCAAACATTACCAAACTTACAATTGAGTGCAAGAGAAATCAAAAAAACGGCAGAGATAGTTTTAAAAAATTGTCAGATTTATTATCAATTAAAAGAATATGTTCGTTATGCTACTTTTCAAAAATTAGCTGTTGATTATTTGATGCCTTCTTTGCAAGCAATGTATGAAAATATAAAAGTACAACTTGGTTTTTTAGCTGATTTATCAGTTGTCTTAAATGGAGGTAAATCAGATAAATTTCCAAATGTTTTGTATCAAGATATTCCAATAGAACAGTTTTATATAGCTTTGAAAGATGATTCTTTACTTTCTAGACAACATGATGTTATTTTACATGTTTTACTAACAGAGCATGCTACTGAAATAACAACACAGACGATTATAAAAACATTATATGATCCTTTGATAATACAAGAATTATATCAACTGCAATCATTGAAAACTAATTTTCAAAAGCAAATGGAATATATTGAAAAAAGAAAACAACATCTTAATACAATTTTATCAAATGAAGAGATTGTTCCATTCCAAAGAGATGATGATTATCTTTACCAAGAGATAAATTTTGTATTTGATGTTCATGAAGCAGCTGCCATTTCAGATCGAATCTACCGTAAGGGACAAGGAGCGTTTGCTATCAGTGATTATTTGTTAACAGGTAATTTAAATCGTTTTACTTCCAAAGAAAAGGCTCGTTCTCTTGTTGAAAATGTCAATCGTAATATTTATCAACAAGCATTTCTTTGTAATGTTTTATATCGGATGTTACTTTCTTATCAAATACCTAATGAACAAGAAAAAGTGTTATTTGCCACTCTTACAAAACTTTTCATGGAATCACAAGATGATTCTAGTGTTCTTGTATCAAAACTTGTTAAAACTATGGCTGATAACTTGTTGTTGTTAACATTAGCAATTGATTATTTTCGATATGATCTTTTAAATCATGAGCATTCTGATATTTTACTTGCTAAAGACATTTTATATCGTTTGCAGGATGAACACTTAAAACAAACCATTATGCATGTATTTCAACAAATGAATATAACTTTATAATTGGTAATTATTGGATATATTTTATAAAAAGTATTGTTTTTCTTAGGTTTGATCAGATTGGGTTTTATTTTACGAGAACCCGTACTTGTATATTCCAATGATTTATTATATATTGTTAGTGGAAGCAGTTGTGCTTCCTAACTATCTCATGTTCTTTACCACCTTATTTTATTTACATCGCCCTGTTTATAAAATAAGTAGAACAATGGGGTGGTTTTTTTGTCTAGAAAGCATTTTGTCAAATTACCCTGTTATACTTTTCTTTCTTTTATGATAAAATGCTTGGAAATAAATGGTTTTTGATTTATAATAGGAACAGAAAGAAGGAAATAAAATGATTACGAAACCAAAGGGAACAGTTGATATTTATGGAGTTGATGCTAGAATTTGGAAATATGTAGAAGAAGTTATTGATAGCGTGATGAGTAAATATCATTATCAATATATTCGTACACCAATTTTTGAATTAACAGAACTTTTTCATCGTGGCATTGGGGATGCAACGGATATTGTAACAAAAGAGACTTATGATTTCTTAGATCGTGGGAAACGTTCTTTGACTTTGCGTCCAGAAGGAACAGCAGGTGTTGTTCGTAGTTATATTGAAAATAAAATGTATGGTAATGCAGATTTGCCAGTTAAAGTTTATTATCAAGGAACAATGTATCGATATGAACGTCCTCAATCAGGTCGTAATCGTGAACTTACTCAATTTGGTGTAGAAGTACTTGGTAGTGATGATCCATTAATTGATGCAGAGGTCATTTCTCTTGCTTTAAATATTATTCAAATGCTTGGTTTGAATGGCTGCGTTGCACATATTAATACGCTTGGGGATCAGGCCTCTCGTGATGCTTATCGAAAAGCTTTAGTGGATTATTTTCAACCACATAAAGATGTTTTATGCGAAGATTGTCAAGTTCGCTTAGAAAAAAATCCCTTACGTTTGTTAGACTGTAAAGTAGATTCTGATACAGATTTATTCAAAAATGCTCCTAACATTTTAGATTATTTAAATGAGAAGAGTAAGAATCGTTTTCAAACATTATGTGATTATCTTGATTTACTTCAAGTAGAATATGTTGTTGATCCTAAAATCGTTCGTGGTCTAGATTATTATAATCATACAGTGTTTGAAATTCATGCTGATATTAAAGAGTTTGGTAATGCTAATGTTTTAGGCGGTGGTGGTCGCTATAACGGTCTTGTAGAACAATTGGGTGGACCTAGTACACCTTGCTTTGGTTTTGCTGCTGGTATGGATCGTTTAGTAATGGCTTTAAAAGCAAGTGATGTTTCTTTACCAGTCGAAGATAGTCTTGATGCCTTTATTTTATATGTAAATGAAGATGAAAAGAAATATGCTGCCTTTTTATCTCAAGAGTTACGTATGGCTGGATTTAGTATTGATACAGACTATACAAATAAAAGTTTAAAAGCACAATTTAGACAAGCTGATCGGTTTCATAGCAAGTATCTTATTCTTTTAAATAGTGCGGATTTAAAAGATGGCCTTGTGACGATAAAAAATCAGCATACAAAAGAAGAAGAAAAAATATTAATGGAATATGTTATTTATTATTTAGATGAACATCTAATTGATTTAGAATGTTGCGATGATGAAAATTGCACACATTGTCATGATGAGGAGTAGGAGTGAAAAATTTATTATGTCAACAATACAAGAAGATAATTATCAACAATTAGCCCATCAAGTAGTGGGGAATAGCCATTATTCTTGGCTAAATAAAAAAGATATTACTAAAAACTTAGAAGAAGCAGGTTTTGTTATTGAAGCTTCTGATACCTTTAACAAAGCCTATTTATTTGTCGGAGATGAAAAGTATAAAAAAATTACTTACAGTATTTCTTTATCACCAAAAGAACAGGCGGATCTTTTACTAACTGGATATAGTTATTATTTGTTACAGCATCATTTTTCTAATGCGTTTTTGAAGTATATTCCAGATATTTCAGAAGATACAATGGAAAAGGTGCATCAATTGCAACAAACAATTACCAAATACTCTGTTTTAAAAGAAACAAATTTAGAGCAATTTGTAGGTGAAAAGACGGAAGCACCAAAAATAAAAGTAAGGAAAACTATTTCCTAAAGGAGAGAAAAAATGAAGACGATTAATAATAATGAATTATCATTAAAAAATGTTTCTCAAGAAGTATGTGTGTATGGTTTTTTGAGTAAAAAACGTGATCTTGGTGGTGTACTATTTTTTGATTTACGTGATCGAAGTGGGATTGTTCAAATTGTTGTTCCTGATAGTTTAACTAATTATTTGGAACTTAGCAGTTTGAAAGTAGAAAGCGTTTTAAAAGTTATTGGTACTGTTGTAGAACGGGAAAATAAAAATAAAAATCTTGCCACTGGTGATATCGAAATTAAAGCTAGTGATATTTGTATTTTGAGTAGTGCAAGTGATGTTCCTTTTGAAATTTCTGATACAACTAGTGCTTTAGAAGATACAAGATTGAAATACCGTTATTTAGATTTACGCCGTTCTTATTTAAAAAATAAATTGATAACAAGACATAAAATTACACAATCTATTCGTTCTTATTTAAATGATAATGATTTTATTGATATTGAAACACCAATTTTGTGTTTATCTACTCCAGAAGGTGCTCGTGATTATTTAGTGCCAAGTAGAGTTAATCAAGGTAGTTTTTATGCCTTACCACAAAGTCCTCAAATTTTCAAACAACTATTGATGATTGGTGGAATGGAACGTTATTATCAAATTGCTCGTTGTTTTCGTGATGAAGATTTAAGAGCCGATCGTCAACCAGAATTTACGCAAGTTGATATTGAAATGAGTTATATTGAAGAAATTGACATTCAAAATTTAGTAGAAGGATTATTAAAAAAAGTTTTTTATGATATAAAAGGTATGGATATTCAAACACCATTTTTACGAATGACATATGATGATGCAATGGAACGATACGGTTCTGATAAACCAGATATGCGTTTTGAAATGGAATTGCATCCGGTATCTTCTATATTTACCCATTCTACTTTCAGTGTGTTTGCTGATACACTTCAAAATAATGGTTATATTACAGCAATGGTTGCCAAAAATTTAGGGGATAAAATTTCTCGTAAAACAATTGATAGCTATACAGAATATGTAAAATCTTTTGGGGCGAATGGTTTGGCTTTTGTCAAATTAGAAGATGATTTTACTGGTGGTATTACAAAATTTTTACAAGAAGATGAAAAGAAAACATTAATTCAAATGCTTCATCTTACCAAAAATGATGTTGTTTTCTTTGTTGCAGATCAGAAAAAAACAGCCCAGACTGCTCTTGGAGCTTTACGTTTAAAAATTGCTAAGGAATTTTCTTTGATTGATACAAAAGCTTATCGCTTTTTATGGGTAACTGATTTTCCTGTATTTGAATGGAGTGCTGAAGAAAATCGTTATTTGGCTTGTCATCATCCATTTACTGCTCCAAAAGATGAAGATATTGATAAGTTATTAACAGATAAAGCTAATTGTTATGCTAAGGCTTATGATGTGGTTTTAAATGGTTATGAATTAGGTGGTGGAAGTATTCGTATTCATGATCAGGAAGTTCAAGCTAAGATGTTTGAAGCTTTAGGATTTACTGAAGAAGAAGCAAAAGAAAAATTTGGGTTCTTCTTAGAAGCTTTTCAATATGGTGCACCACCACATGGAGGACTTGCTATTGGTCTTGAACGTTTGGTAATGCTTTTAACGGATACTACTAATATTCGTGATGTTATTGCATTTCCTAAAACAGCAAGTGCTAGTGATTTAATGAGTGAAGCTCCAAATAGAGTAGATGAAAAACAATTAGCCGATCTTGGTATTGGTCTTATAAAAAAATAAAAGAAGAGTCGTTCTTCTTTTATTTTGCTTGATATTGATTTCTATATTCATTGAAGAGTTGTTCGAAAGCATTATAGTGAACGATTTCTCGTTGCCTTAACCACAATAATGGTCCGATGACATCTGGATCGGTTGTTAGGTCAATTAAATGTTCATAGGTTGCTCTTGCTTTTTGTTCTGCTGCCATATCTTCTGCTAAATCTGCTATTGGATCACCTGTTGTTGCAAAGTAAGAGACACAAAAAGGTACACCATTAGCATCTGTTGGATATAAAGCTCTGCTATGTTCAGCATAATGTGGATCTAATCCTGCTTGTTTAATTTCTTCTAACGTAGCATCTTTTAATAGTTGATAAACCATCGTTGAAATCATCTCTACATGAGCTAATTCTTCTGTTCCAATATCCGTTAATAAGGCTTGTCCTTTTTGATCTGGCATGGTATAACGTTGATTTAAATAACGTAATGCTGCTGCTAATTCTCCATTACTACCACCATACTGTGTTACTAATAGTTTTGCCATATTTAAGTCTTTCTTCCTTATATTAATTGGATATTGTAATCTTTTTTCATATTTCCACATTTACATACCTCCCTCATTCCAAGGAAATTTCATACTTTCCCATAAAAATGGACTTTGCGATAGAGTATTACTAGAAATTAATAAAGGACCATATTTTTGTTCATACTCTAATTGTAATTGATTACTTTTTTGACGATACTGATTAAACGTATCTAGGGCATTACCATCTTGAGGGAATAGATCTAAATATATGTTTAGATCATGAGCGGCAAACTCTGTTTGAGCTAATTGTAAAAATAAATTTTCTTGTTCATTTTGAGCAGTTAAGTTTTGTGGTTGATAATTTTTATATGGTATATACGAATTAGCAAACATATTTCCTTTTAAAAAACCTTTTTGAGGGGTAAGTAAAGGTTCATTTTGTTCAAATGCTTGATAACTTCTTTGATAATATCTAGGATAGTAATATTGATTCATAATTTCTCCTTTCATGAGTAATGTATTCGAATCCTTTGTTAGCGTATGGTTTTTTGTCCTCCTATTTATCTATTTCTACGATAATAGTAGGGAATGGGTGGTTGTTGGTAGTAGATGATTGGTTGTGGTGGATAAGGCATTGGTGCTGGATAAGGCATTGGTTGTTGGTAATAATTTGGACGATTGGTACTACCAATTCCATAACCTAATACTCCACCGATTGCAAAAGGTAAAATAAAACCTCTGTTGTTATTTCCTTGCTGATATTGATAAGATGAATTTGTCTGATAACGCATTATATTCCTCCTTCTAGGGTAGTTTATGTCTTGTAATAGAAAATCAGTTAGTAGAAAAGCCTAGTAGACAATCCCCTAAAAAAGAAGATGTTCAAATGAGGTGGTTTTTGTGTTACAATAGAGTTAGAAAAGAAAGAGGCTAGAGTTTATGAAAAATAAAAAAAGAATTCCCAAAAAAAATTATGTTATCCTTACATGTATTTATCTTGGTGTTATTTTAGGTGTATTGTATTTAGCAAGTTGGTATACAACCTATCAAAATTATCAAAAAAGTATTCCAATATTACAAGGGGTTGTATCTGAAATTAAACCAGTTGAACTTGAGCATTATCTTTTGGAAAATCCAAACTGCATCCTTTATATGTGTCGTACTAGTAGTAGAGAATGTCGTGAATTTGAGCAACAATTTAAAGAAAAAATTTTAGAAAATGGTTGGCAGGATGCAATGACTTATTTAAATTTAAGCGATGTAGAAGATGAAAGTAAATATTTACAAACCTTTTTAAATCAATACAATAGTGCTGATTTTGATATTACAGAAACACCTGCTTTGGTTTCTTTTGAAAATGGTAAAATTGTTGCTGCTATTTCTTCTAAAGAAGATAAACCACTTGGTCAGCAAGAAGCTTCCTTGTTTATGAGAGCCTATCAAAATGGTGTATAGAAAGGCGTTTATTTATGAATCATATTGTTTTATTTGAACCAGAAATTCCTCAAAATACTGGTAATATTATGCGTACTTGTGTTGCAACCAATACAAAATTACATTTAATTAAACCTTTTGGATTTGTGCTAGATGATGCACATTTAAAAAGAAGTGGTGTTAATTATATTGATAAATTGGATTATGAAGTTTATGATGATTTTGATAGTTTTAAAGTAAAAAATCCTGGTGTGTATTACTATTTAACAAGATATGGGAGGAAACCACATACTAGTTTTTCTTATCGAAATACAGATCAAGACATTTACTTTATTTTTGGAAAGGAATCAACGGGGATTCCACTTTCTATTTTAAAAAACGATCTTGATCACTGCCTTCGTATACCGATGAGTGATAATGTTCGAGCTTTAAATGTTTCTAATAGTGTTGCGATTGTGATTTATGAAGCTTTACGACAACAAGATTATCCAAATTTATTAAAAGAAGAACCACATAAAGGTGCTGATTATTTAGAACGCTAAATAAAAAGAAGGTAATCCGATGAGTGAACAAAATGACATTCGTTTTGATGAAGTATTAAATTATATTTAAAACAATCATCTTGATAGAAAAGAAGCTTTGTATTTACTATGGTTATATCATCATCGCAATCTAGATTCAACTTCTCCTGATGAAGCAATCAATTTAAAAGATATCACTTCCGTTTTAAATAAAGTGAATCAATCGTTATCAAAAGCCAATGAGGTCATCGTAGAAGATAAAACAATAGAATTTATGGAATTAATGGATGGAAGTTATAAAAATTTAAAAGAAATGAAACACTATACAAAAGGTAATAGTAAAAAATAGCAAATAAAAAAGCTTTTCTTTGAAGGAAAAGCTTTTATGCTGCTTCAACAGCTGCTTGTTGTTTTTTGATACTTCTGATTTCTCTTGCACTCATTCTTACTTTTGTTCCGTCTTCTAAACGAACGATTTGTAAATTTGGTTTTTGTTGCATTTTCGTTGCATTACAAGCATGAGAACGTTTATTTCCTGATAAAGGTTTTTTATTGGTAACTTTAACTGCCATCTTTTTTTCCCTCCTTCATAATCATTTCTGCTTAATAACTTTACCATATTTAGCGAATAAAGTCAAATTTATCTTTTGAAAAAAAGTGATATTCCAGCTTTTAGATAGTACGAATGTATGATACAATAAATTTTATAGAAAGCGATTGTGATTACCATGTATCATTTATTTTATGTTAAAAGTAATTATTCTCTTTTACAAAGTTTATTAACTATTGATGATATTGTTTCTTATCATGAAAAAGCATCCTTATCTTTTGCTAGTATTTGTGATGATAATATGTATGGAACGATGGAATTTATTCAAAAATGCAAAGCGAAAAAGATACAACCGATTATTGGGTTAGAATTACATTTTCAAGAGTATGATTTAGTAGCAATTATTCAAGATTATGAAGGTTATTTGAATGCAATTAAATTGAGTACTTTACAAAATGAAAAGAAATTAACACTTGAAGCTATTTCTTTACATCAAGATCATCTTTTCTTTGTTTTACCAATGGTATATGTTTCCTTTTATCAAATGCTTTCTTTTCTTACTTCTTTATATCTTGGCTATTCTACGATAGAAGAAGAGCAACAAGCATTAGCAATTACAGATAATGTATTGTTTTTTCCAATGTGTTGTTATTTAGAAGAAAAAGATGTTTCTTTTTTACAGTATTTATTTTTGATTAGAGATAATAAAACAATTACAGCGACGTATGATCTTCATCAACTATTTCCTTTATCACTAGATAATGTTTCTTTAGATGGCTTTAAGACATTAGATACTACAAATACTCTTGCAAAATGTTGTCACTTAGAATTACCAGAAGCTACACTATTATTGCCAATATATACTTGTCCAAGAGGACTTGATACGATTACTTATTTAGATCAATTAGCTGAAGCTGGTTTATATAAACGATTGAATGGACAAATTTCTAAACTTTATCATGATCGTTTAATCTATGAATTATCTGTTATTCATCAAATGGGTTTTTCAAATTATTTCTTAGTTGTGTATGATTTTATTCGTTATGCAAAGACACACCATATTTTAGTAGGACCTGGTAGGGGAAGTGCTGCTGGTAGTTTAGTGGCTTATTCTTTGGGAATTACTGATATTGATCCTATTGCGTATGATTTGCTATTTGAACGTTTTTTAAATCCAGAACGTGTTAGTATGCCTGATATTGATACAGATTTACCAGATATTGCAAGAGCGGATGTTATTCATTATGTGATTGAAAAGTATGGCAAAAAAAGAGTGGCTGGGATTGTAACATTTTCTACGTTAGCAGCGAAACAAGTATTACGTGATGTTGGTAAGACGTTAATGATTCCATCTTATAAAATAGATAAATTACTTTCTTTTATTCCAGCTGTTAATCATGATTCCTTAGAAGTACTTTATCAAGATAATATCTCTTTTCGAGAATTTATTTTACATGATGAAAGCTTGAAAACACTTTACACTGTTGCTCGTCGTTTAGAAGGATTTCCAAGACAGATAGGGACTCATGCTGCAGGTATTGTGATGTGTCAGAAGGACTTAGATGAAGTTGTTCCTTTAACGGTGTCTGATGGAATGTATCTTACTAGTTATTCGATGAATTACTTAGAACAACTTGGTTTATTAAAGATGGATTTTTTGGGTATTAAAAATTTATCGATGATTATGAACATATTACAAGATATTGAAACGTATCAAGGAATTTCTTTATCTTTTTCCAAGATTCCTTTGGATGATAAAGAAACTTATCAGTTATTTGCAAAAGCTAAAACTAGTGGTATTTTCCAGTTTGAATCAGCAGGAATGAGACGATTTTTGCAACAATTAAAACCACAAAACTTTGAAGATATCATTGCTTCGATTGCTCTTTTTCGACCTGGACCTGCTCAAAATATTCCAACCTATATTGCAAGAAAAGAAAATAAAGAACCAATTACTTACTTTGATCCTTGTTTAGAAAATATTTTAAAGAAAACTTATGGTATTATGATTTATCAGGAACAAATTATGCAAGTTGCAAATGTTTATGCTGGATATACTTTAGGAGAAGCAGATATTTTAAGACGAGCTATTAGTAAAAAGAAAAAAGATATCTTAGAGCAGCAACGAATGACTTTTCAAGAAAAAGCGAAAGCCTTACATCGTGATCCTAAAGTTACAGAAACCTTATTTGCTATGATATTAAAATTTGCCGGTTATGGATTTAATCGTTCCCATGCTGTTGCTTATTCGATGGTTGCTTATAAAATGGCTTATTTAAAGGTACATTACAAACAAGAATTTTATATTCAACTATTAAATAATGTCATTGGTACTTATGAAAAGACAGAAAATTACTTAAAAGAAATTAGACAAGCTAATATTTATGTTTTAAAACCAGATATTAATTATAGTAATGATCGATATAGTATTTTTAATCATAGTATTTTATTTCCTTTTTCTAGTATTAAAGGAATTGGTGTCAGTGTTTGTAAAACGATATTAACAGCCCGAAAAGATAAAGTTTTTCAAAGTATTTTTGAAGCATTTAGTTGCTTAGTAAGAGAGAATGTTACTCAAAATCAATTAGAACGTTTGACATTAGCTGGTTGTTTTGATTGTTTTGGATATAGTAAAAAGACCATTATGTCTCAAATGGATGTATTATTAAATTATGCTATGCTAACTAAAGATTTAGATCCTAGTCTTGTTTTGTTGCCAGAGTTAACACCAATGGAAGAATATGATCAGATGACACTTTTAGAACAAGAAAAAAATAGTTTTGGTTTTTATATTCAAAATCATCCAACAACTATGTTTCAAAAGGATTATCCAAATACAGTTTTGTTATCTCAAATAGAATACTATTATCAAAAAGTTATTTCTACTTTAATTCTTGTGGAGAAAATAAAAGTGATTACTACTAAAAAAGGAGAAGAAATGGCTTTTGTCAGTGGTAGTGATGAAACAAGAAGTATTGATTTTACACTGTTTCCAACTTGCTATGCAAAATATAAAAACTTACAAACTGGTATGATTTGTCTTGTGACGGGAACGGTTGAAAAAAGACTTGATCAAAGTCAGATTATTGTCCAAAAGATAACAATTTTAAAAGGAGATAAAGCAAATGAAGAATAGACATTATTTTATAGGAAGCATCGTTTTATTTCTTGTTGATTTTGTGCTAAAACAAGTGATAAGACAGTATCTTGTCCAAGAAATGATCATTATTCCAAATTTCTTTTCTCTTTACTATATAGAAAATGAAGGAGCGGCTTTTGGTATGTTAAATGGAGCAAGGTTTTTCTTTCTATTGATTTCCTTTGCTTGTCTTTATTTATTAATAAAAGAACTATTAAAAGCGAAAAAGCCATTTGCTTTTTGTTATATGCTCATTATTGGGGGGCTACTTGGTAATTTGGTTGATCGGTTGTTTTTTGGTTATGTGATTGATTATTTATCGTTTACTATCTTTCAGTATCAAGCACCAATTTTTAATTTTGCTGATATACTGATTGTGGTTGGTATTTTCTTATTAATAATACAATGGATGAAAGGTGAGAAGTATGACGTTTGAAATACAAGAAGAAAAAGGAAGAATTGATAAAGTTTTAACACAATTAACGGATATGAGTCGTAGTAAGATTCAAAAACTTTTACAAGATGGTAAAATTTTAGTGAATGGTGTTGCTGTTTCGAATCATTATCAGGTAAATCCGCTTGATCAGATTACAATAGAGGAAGAAGAAAGACAAACTGCTTTAAAGGCTTTGGATATTCCACTTGATATTGTTTATGAAGATGAATACTTATTAATTATTAATAAACCTAGTGGGTTAGTAGTACATCCAGCTGCAGGTCATTACGATGATACTTTAGTTAATGCTTTGCTTTCTCATTATGATCATACGATTGATAGTACTAATTTGCGTCCAGGAATTGTTCACCGTCTAGATAAAGATACAAGTGGCTTGATGGTGGTTGCTAAAAATGATAAAATGTTAGAATTATTGTCTGAATTATTAAAAAATAAACAAGTAAAACGGCATTATTTAGCAATTGTCGATGGTGTGATCGTACCTGATAGTGGAACAATTGATGCACCGATCGGACGAGATAAAAATAATCGTTTGAAAATGAAAGTAACCAGTGAAAATAGTAAAGAAGCTATTACTGATTTTAAGGTATTAAAACGATTTGCAAAACATACTTTCATTGAATGTATTTTAAGAACTGGTAGAACGCATCAGATTCGTGTTCATTTAGAATATATTGGACATCCAGTTAGTAATGATCCATTATATGGTAATCACAAACACACAACAGAATTTGGACAGATGCTACACTCAAAAAGTATTGATTTTATAGAGCCAATTACAAACAAAGCATTATATTTTGAAGCAAAACCACCAAAAGAATTTGGACAAATGCTTGCTAGTTGTGAAAATGAAACAGATAGAGTATAATAAAAAAAGGTGGTGGTAATATGAATGAGACAGAAATTCAATTAACAGAAAAAGATAATATGGCCATGAAACTATTACACTATTTTATTACAGAAAAAGGATACAACTTGATTATGTTGCAAGGTGTAGAAAATGAATATTGGCTAGAAAATTTAAATGAAGATTATAAAATCGTTAGAATTGTAGCAAGTTATATTCATAACGATGAACAATATAAATTTGATGTGTTTAAAACAAACAGAATTTTAAGAAAAATAAAAGCTAAAACTTTATCTTTTAAACTTCAGACATTAAGTATTTTTCTTGATCTAGGTAATACGGTACATTTAGATGATATTAAAGATAAAGAAGTTACAGCTATTGAATTAAAAGAAGATGAAGATGTAAAGGAGAATACGGTTTTAAAGAATGCTTTTCCGGATTTAGAAAAGAAAATGACATTTACTGAAAAAGGGTTAGAGTTGTTTGTTAAAATTACAAACGATATTAATGCGCGTAATGCAACTGATCAGAAAAAAATGGATCAAGTTTTCTCTTTTAAGAAACCAATTATTACTTATATTTTAATTGCTATTAATTTTCTTGTTTTCTTTGTTCCGATGCTATTTGGTAGTGAAGAAGCAGTTTATAATTTTGGAGCAACATTTGGACCATTTATTCGAATGGGTCAGTATTATCGTTTGTTTACAGGAGCTTTTATTCATGCTGGTATTTTCCATTTATTATTTAATATGTATGCATTATGGATTATTGGTAGTCAATTAGAAAGTTTTATTGGTAAAACACGATATATTTTTGTGTATTTATTTAGTATTTTAACAGCTTCGCTTCTATCTATTATTATGAATGGAAATGTTGCAAGTGTTGGAGCAAGTGGTGCTATTTTTGGACTTCTTGGGGCATTATTATATTTTGGTTATCACTATCGGGTCTATTTAGGTGGCGTTATCAGAAGCCAAATTATTCCTGTTATTATTGCTAATTTAGCTTTAGGTTTTATTATGCCAGGAGTTGATAATGCTGCTCATATTGGTGGATTAATAGGTGGATTTTTAATCATGATAGGACTTGGTGTCCAATATAAAAGTAGTACTTTTGAAAAGATCAATGGTATGATTGTTACTATTCTTTATTTGTTATTCTTACTTTATATGGCCTTTGTTTTTGTACATTAATCCAAATGATTTATTTTGCTAAACTGAATATAGAGAAATAAAATAGGGAAGGTGTTTGATATGATGTTATACACTGTAGTAAACTCAAAGTTAACCTGGGGGGGGGTACTTTAATCAAGTAACCAATACCTGTTTTTTTGATGAGGTAAAGATCAGGATAGAAATGTATTCTGGTCTTTTTGCTGTTTCAAAATAGAAAAGGAGTGGATGAGGAATGAAACAGAAAAAAGAAAATATAATGATGATAGTAGGAATACTAGTTTTAATTATAACCATTGCTGGTATTAGCTATGCCGCAGTGTCTTATACTAGAACAGGTGAAAAAGTAAATAGTATCACCACAGGTGTTATCTCTATGAGTTATGAAGAAAGTAGTAATGTCATAGCAGTAGATAAAGCATTACCAACTACTGATAAAACAGGTAAAATCCGTCTAAAAGAAGGAGAGTACTTTGATTTTACAATTACTTCCATCATACAAGGAAGTGCTGCTGTTAACTTTGAAATCGCAGCAAAAGAAGAAGATGGAAATACGATTGATGGAAAGTATATTAAGTATTACTTAACAAAAGTAGATAGTTCTGGAAAAGAAACAGAAGTAATGGCACCAAGAACCTATTATGAAGATAAGAATGCCAATAGCTATACAGGAAGACCAGCAAATATGATGAGTTTGTATACTGGAAGTATAGGAGAAAATACCAAAGAAACGATTAAATATCGCTTAAGAATCTACGTAACAGATACTTATAACCCTCAAGGAGATGGTGGAGGATTAGTCTATAAGACAAGAGTAAATGTCTATGGATTATCTAGTAAAGATGAAGATAAGTATTGTTATCAGAATGGATTTACCAAATTATCAGATTGTATGCTTGTTATGAATGGACATGAAAAGAGTGTAGAAGAAGCAAAAACAGCAATCGCAGCAAAAGGGACACCTGATTTTTCAAAAGTAGCACCAAATGATAGTGAAGAAGATGGATTATATAAAAGTGAAGATGATGATGGAGATAGTTATTATTATAGAGGAGCAGTTGATAATAATTATGTATCCTTTGCTGGCTTCATTTGGAGGATCATAAGAAGAAATGGAGATGGAAGTATTCGAATGATCTATTCAGGAAAAACGACATCTGACACAGGAGATGCTACAATGATAGGATATTCACAGTATAATAGTAAATATTTTGATCCTACCTATGTTGGATATCAATATAGTGAAGACTTATCTTTACATGAAAATAACTCAACAACCTATTATGAATGGTTTACCAATACCAAGAAATATAATTTTGGGACAGGGTATACTTTTGATGCTGCTACTAGAAAGTTTACATTAACTGGAACGATCAGTCAGTTAACATGGAAAGATAACCATGATGAGATTGTTGCTCAAAATCTATATAGTTGTTTAGAAACAAGTTGTAATGTGATGTATAAAGTAACTGGATATATTAATGACACACAAATAAAAGTACAACCGATATCTTATAGTAGCAATAGTTATGAAGGAACGTTAAAGAATACGACAGATTCAGTGATAAAGACAAAGATAGATAGTTGGTATGAGAGTAATTTATTAAATAAAGAAGATGGAGTTGGAAAGAAATATAGTGATTATTTAGCAGATGTTACGTTTTGTAATGATCGAAGCATAGCATCTGGAAGTGGATATTTAACAACACCAACAACATTATATGGAGTATATAAAAGACTGGCAAATCATAGAACACCAAGTTTAAAGTGTTCACAAAATTCTGATCAATTTAGAGTAAATAATGCAGCTGCGGCATTAAAATATCCAATTTCTTTAATTACGGCAGATGAAATAGCGCTTGCAGGTGGAGTATATAATACACCTAACAGTAATTATTATTTATATAATGGGAAGACTTACTGGACGCTTTCGCCGTTTAGCTTCTATTCGAGCTACTCGCTAGTTCATGTGTGGTTTGTGTCGACATCAGGGCATTTGTACCCGGGGACTCTCGTGGCGAATTCGCTCGGAGTCCGTCCAATTATTAACCTGAGTGCTGACGCGCTGGTTACAATGGGTGATGGCACTAGTTCTAATCCTTTTATTGTCAGTATCAGTTAACCATAAAAATCAAAAATTTCTTGCATTTTCCAATGATTTGTAGTATAATAAAGCTCCGAAAAGGGGGAAATGGAAAAAATGAAAAATTTAACAATTATGAATGTCAATTTGCAAGACCAAATGACTAGATCACAATTACCAAAATGGAAACTTGAAAGATTAACCAACTATCTACAAGAAAATAAAACATCTATCGTAACATTCCAACATATGACAACAGAAGTATTAGCAAAATTACAACAAGACTTAAAAGAATATCAATGTGTTGCAAGTGCAAGAGCTTATGAATATTATCCATCAGAAATCAATAATGTTATTTTAATTCATCAATCTATTCCAGTACTAGCAGCCAAGATTAAAACTTTACCAACACTAGATTCTACTGATACTTGTAATATGGCTTTATTCATGAATGAACAAACACCAATGTTAATTGCTAACACAACCTTAACAAAAACAGGATCATTTATTGCAAAAGCTGATAAATTAAGGGCATTACGTCAAACCATATTACAACACCAACCAACAGAAGAAGAAAACATGATTTTAGCAG
The DNA here is from genome assembly GCA_934149515.1 of uncultured Bacilli bacterium. Lineage (GTDB taxonomy): Bacteria > Bacillota_I > Bacilli_A > RF39 > UBA660 > Onthousia. Next base: position 28,190 of record CAKPFD010000007.1, on the reverse strand, counting down.
GTGATTTTGAAACATCACTAGATCTTGCCTTAAATAAGTTTATGACAAATGAAAATTTACAAGATGTTGCAACAGAAGTATCACCAAGCCATTTATTATTTCCATCAACACTAGAAGTAGATACACCATTACAAAGTGGCATTCAATATACAAAAACACCAGCATCCATTGTTGCAACAGCACATTATCAAGGAAAGTAAGCAACATTATTGTTGTTTTTTTCTTTTCCTTGTAGTAAAATGGCAATAGTTTGTGAAGGGAAGTGAATGTATGATTCAAGTAAATAATGTAACATTAAAATTCGGAAAGAAAACACTATTTGAAAATGTTAATTTAAAATTCCAAGCTGGAAATTGTTATGGATTAATCGGAGCCAATGGAGCAGGAAAATCTACATTTTTAAAATTATTAACGAAAGAATTAGAAACAACGCAGGGCGATATAATTATCGGTAAGGGAGAAAGAATATCTGTTTTAAAACAAGATCATTATGCTTATGATGACATGAGAGTATTAGATGTCGTGATCATGGGAAATGAAAAACTCTATAAAATTATGAAAGAAAAAGAAGAATTATATTCCCATACAGAATTTAGTGAAGAAGATGGCTATCGCTTAGCAGATTTAGAAGCAGAATTTATGGATTTAGATGGTTGGAATGCTGAAAGTGATGCAGCTATATTATTAGCTAACTTAGGAATTAAAGAAGAATATCACCAAAAACAAATGAAAGAAATACCAATGAAGTTAAGAATTAAAGTCTTACTTGCTGCTAGCCTTTTTGGAAACCCTGATATCCTATTATTAGATGAACCAACCAACAGCTTAGATCTAGAAGCAATTAACTGGTTAGAAGAGTTTTTAATTAACTTCCCAAATACAGTTATCGTTGTATCACACGACCGTTATTTTCTAAATAAAGTATGTACACATATTGTAGATATCGATTACGGTAAAATGAAAATATACATTGGAAACTATGACTTTTGGTATGAATCAAGTCAACTTGCACTAAAACAAATGAAAGATTCTAATAAAAAGAAAGAAGAAAAAATAAAAGAATTACAAGACTTTATAGCAAGATTTTCAGCGAATGCTTCCAAAAGTAAACAAGCAACATCTCGTAAAAAGATGTTAGAAAAAATACAATTAGATGAAATTGTTCCCTCATCAAGAAAATATCCTTATATTGACTTTAAAATAGAAAAACCAATTGGAAAAGAAATATTAAAAGTAGAAAATCTAACCAAAGAAATAAATGGTACTAGAATATTAAATAAAATATCTTTTACTGTCTTAAAAGGGGATAAAATAGCTCTTGTTTCTAATAGTGATTTAGCAAAAACAACATTATTAAACATACTAGCAGGTGTAGAAAAATTTGATAAAGGAAGCGTATTATTTGGTAAAACAATAGAACCTAGTTATCTACCACAAGATAATAAAGAATATTTTCAAACCGATAAGACGATTATGGATTGGATTCGTACTTATCATCAAGTAGATGATGAAACACTACTACGTGGTTTCTTAGGAAGAATGTTATTTTCTGGGGAAGATGTCTTTAAAAAAGTAACAGTTTTATCAGGAGGAGAAAAAGCAAGATGTATGTTAAGTAAATGTATGTTAGAAATACCTAATTTTCTTCTGTTAGATGAACCAACCAACCATCTAGATCTAGAAAGTATCACTTCCCTAAATAAAGGTTTAGAAAATTTCCAAGGTGAACTAATCATGACAAGTCGTGATCATGAATTGAATCAAACAGTAGCCAACCGTATTATTGAAATTTTAGAAGATGGTACAATTAGAGATAGAAGAGTAACATTTGATGAATATTTTGAACAAAACAAAAAATCCTAAGAAAAAAGGATTTTTTTGCTTATCGCATTTCTTTTTTGATTAATTTTGCTTGTACAACAATTCTACCACCATTATTATTCTGGCAAGTAGAAAGAGTAATCAATTGATCTGATGCATTTACCTCGACATCAATAGGAGCAGTATTTCGTTTCTTCATTTCTTGAATAAATGCTTCTTTTTCCTTGATAGTAGCAAAACTAGTTTGAATATAATAACTTTCTGCTTTAATTGTATAAATAGAAAAAATTTGAAAAACCATATTGGTAGTAGGAGTAGAAAGTTTAACAATATAATTATCTTTATTATTTTGCCATTTTTTCGAAAGGGTATTCTTTAACGATCCGAAAACTGTTGTATCCAATCTACCATGACCATAAATAACCATATTATCAAACTTTTGAATTTGATTTCGATAATCCATAAATACCCAACCAGCATCATTTTTACTTTTATCAAAAGCATGGGTTAAGTAGTAAGTATTATTATTAGATTGAACGACTGGATAATTGATATTAGTATTTTCTACATGAATAAAAGCAACCGTATCTTGATTTTTTTCTTTTAATTTAGAAAAATCAACTTCCAAAAAAGGTACCTTAATATAACTCCAATAATCACTTTCTTTATCTTCTGGTGGATTGACTAGTTCACCTTCTGTATCCTTTTCCTTTGTAGTAACAACTTTACTAATATCCGTTGTAATTTGTTTAATGTTTTGATTGTCTTGATACCAAGATATTATTTTATAACTTGAAAACAAAAAAAGGGAAAAGAAACTAAGGAAAAATATAAAAACTACACGTCGTTTTAATTTTCTTTTTTTTCTTCTTTTCTTTGTTTGATAAGCAACACGAGTCATTTTCTGCTTGTTTTCCATTTATCATTTACCTCTTGTATAAGTATAGCAAAAGAAGCTTATTTTAACAAGGCACCACGTGGACAACGATTTCCAAAAGCATCTAATTTTTCTCCATTTTGTTTGATGATAATGACTTCACAATGGTTAGGACAATTAGGACACTCTTTTCCAATTGTTTCAAAATGACTGTTGGTAATATGAAAATCAAACACTTCATTTTTACTTTGTTGCTTTGCAAGAATAGCACTACCTAAAGCACCCATTAAATGACCATCTTCATCTGTAATGATAGTAGTTTGTAATAAATCTTCAAACGCCTTTTTAACTCCACAATTTTTACTAACACCACCCTGAAAAATAACCGGAGCTTTAATTTTTTTTCCTTTAGCAACATTATTTAAATAATTAGAAGCAACACTATAACATAAACCAGCAACAATATCATTCTTAGCATATCCCATTTGTAATTTATGAACAAGATCACTTTCTGCAAAAACAGTACATCTAGCAGCAATAGGAGTAGGGTGACTACTAGAAATTGCAATTTGACCAAAATCTTCTACTTTCATACCTAACCGTTTTGCTTGACTAGATAAGAAACTACCAGTACCAGCAGCACATAATGTATTCATTGCATAATCTACTACCACGCCATCTTCTAGTAAAATGATCTTCGAATCCTGACCACCAATTTCTAAAATTGTTTTAACATCTTTATGGCGAGATAACGTACCAATAGCATGCGCAGTAATTTCATTTTTAATACTACAAGCATGAAGCATTGTTCCAATTAATTTCCTAGCTGATCCAGTGGTACCAACGCCTAATATTGTTATCTTCTTTCCTTTGATTTGTTCTTCTAAGTTTTTTAAAAGGATAGTAACTGCACCGATAGGATTTCCTTCTGTTAGCATATAACAACTAGCTAAAATCTTGTTTTTATTATCAATAATAACCCCTTTTGTAGAAATAGAACCAATATCAATTCCTAAATAAGCTTTCATTTTTACCCTCCTTTTTAAAATAAAGTAAATCATAAAAAGCTTCCACTCTTGTTTGTAAACCTTCTGCTGCTGTTTGTTCATCAAATGATAAAAATAAAATTGGTAATGTCATATCTTTCGCAGCTTTTTGAATGATAGGTAAAGCACCGATTTCAGGTGTACAACCACTAGGTTTTGTATGAATAACACCATGATAATGATGCTTTTTTAACCATAACACCCGATAAACATTATCAAGGCCATCTGCTCCCAAAGTATATTTACAATAATGTCTTACTTTATATCGCATCAAAGGTGTTAATAAAGCTTTCTTCCATAGTAAATAACTCAAATTTGTAAAACGTTTAATTTCTATATGATAACTAGCTAACATTTTCTCTAATTGATAAGTAGAAAAAGGTTCCATCGCTGTATACAATTCTCCAATAATCCCAACTTTTAAACAATTTTTTGGTTTCTGTACTTTAACATGATGCAATTCTTTTATGTAATTTTGATAGATTTTCCGTAAGGTATGAATCTTTTTTGCACTATCACAAGCTTCTATAAAATGTTTCTTAAGTTTTAAAAATCGTCCCTTTTCTACTTCGAAACCAATATTTTTCCTAATGTAATCATCTATTTTATCAAGATAAGATATATAACAAAAAGTAAATAATGCTTGGTAATAAAATGTTCTTTTCTTTAAAGTGGGATTCAGATCTTGTAACATTTGATAAAATTCCTGCAATCGTAATTTATCCTTTTCCATAAATTGAATCAGCTCAAATTGATATCCTAAATCTTTTAAAATTGTCTCTTGCACTTCCGCATAGTATCGATAACGACAACCACCACCAGCTTGCAATAAAACAGTAGCTCCCATATCTAGTGCTTCTACAAAGTTTCCTAAATTATATTTAAAAGGAACACAAACAGAATCAGGGCTATATTTGCTCCCTAAAGCAATTGTTTTTTTAGTAATAGGAGGGACATCGATGACTTCAAGATTAGTAGTTGCCTTTAAAAATTTACGGATCGGATAAAAATAATCTCCAAGTTGTGGGAAGGCTAATACTTTTTTCATAAGTGAATTCCTCCTTTTAACATATCTAGAAAACTTTCTAAGCGAGTAATTAATGCACTGTTACTAGTTAAATCTTCAAAAGTTAATAATAATACCTTGTGATTACCATGACGTCGCATCATCATTTCATTAGTTAAAGAATCAGGACCACATGGAAAAGCACTGATAATGATGATTCCATCCACCACATCTTGATAATATGCAAAAGCAGCAAGTAATTCCTTATTCATCGTCCAATGTACTTTAGAAGAAATTTTTTTACTTTCTTCAATTTGACTTAATGGCATTTCATCACTATAAACAACTGTAATATTTTGTTTTTCAAGATAAGAAGAAATCTGTTTTCCAATAAAGGCATCTCTTAAATTATAAGCATGGCCAACCAATAAGATTTTTGTATGATTTATATTTTGCACTGTCTCTTTTGTTTTTTCTCTTTGCTTCAAAAATGCTAGTTGTTTTTCTTTAGCGAATTGATAAGCTCGATAAGCTTCTAGTAATGGAACACCTAGTTGTTTTCCCAACTTTACAAAACCAAGCATTTCCCCTTGATGACGTTGAACATCAACATTGTAATAGAAAATAGAAAGCTCTGGATAAAGCGTATGAACCAAATCATATAAACAATTAAAATTTGTACAAACTTGATACCCTTTTTCTAAAGAAAAAATTCTAGGGACTAAAATAGCATCACATTGATCTTTTAATGATGCAATATGACCAATATATAATTTTAGAGCAAGGCAAGTTTCATCGACACATTTTCTTTTTCCAGCATCTAATATAGTATATTGACTTTCTTTGCTTGTAATAAAAGGAATATGTAACGCTTGTAAAAAACTTTTCCACAACACCTCATAACGATAATATAACAACCCCTTTGGTAGACCAATTTTCAACTAAATTCACACTCCTTTTTATAACTGTATGAACTGCAATAGGAAAAATATCTAATAATTATCGACAATATTTTGAAAATTGCTTACCTTTGAATAAAGATATGATATAATAGAAAAAAAACAAGGAGGAAAAATGGAAAAGAAGAAAATGGAACAAACAAAAACGATTGCAATTATTATATTAGTGTTAATAATTGTCCTAGGTGGAAGTTATTATGCATCTGAACTAAAAGGATGTTCTAAAAAAGATACAACATCAACCAATACTAGCCAAACAACAACGACAACAGATGATAGTGACATTCCAACAGATCAACAAAAAGAATTGACAAATATTGATATTGAAAAATATTTATCTTTAAAAAAGCAAGATGAATATTCTATTATTTATATAGCAAGACCAACTTGTACTTATTGTCAAAAACAAGAACCTATTATGAAAAATATTGTTTATGAATATGACATTACTGTCAATTACTTAAATACAGATGAACTAGATGATGCCGGACAATCTAAACTAATCAAATCAGACGATTATTTTAAAGAAGGATATGGAACACCACTTACTTTAATTGTTAAAAACAATGAAATCGTTGATAAAAAAGAAGGTTTAACTTCAAAAGAAGGATTAGTAGAAATGTTTAAAAAATATAACTTTATTCAAGAATAAGGAGTGTTAAAATGACCAAATATAGTGAATTAATGCAAATGGTTACAAGCTTTCGCTCTAAGTATTTTTTAACAATAGGTTGGCGCCTATCTAAAAATGCTAAAATTATTGCTGATCATCTACATGAAGATGAAGTTGTAGAATATGCTTTTTTTGCCCAAAAAAATGATAATCCCTTAAATATTGTAGGAACTGCCGTTATAGCACTTACTAACAAAAGATTATTAATTGGACGGGATAGAGTAGTAGTAGGATACTTTTTCGATAGTATCACACCGGATCTATTCAATGATTTAAAAATTAAAAGTGGTATCATCTTTGGTAAAATAGAAATTGATACCGTAAAAGAATTTGTAGTTTTAAGTAACATTGATAAACGTGCTCTAACCGAAATTGAGAAAAAGATCTCTTCCTTCATGATAGAAGGTAAAAAACAATTAAGATGTGATGAAGAAAATGCTTAAATATTTCAAGCATTTTTCTTTTGCAAAAAACATGCTACAATAAAATAAGTAGGTGTAAAAATGAAGAAAATAATGCAAAAAATTGCTATTTTGGTAAGTATCATTTTAGTATTTCAAATCATAACAACAATTGTAAAAACAAAACAAGAAACAACATATTTTATAAAAGATAAAAACGAAAGAAGTAAAATAGTAGAAAAAATGAATATCGTCGATCATCAATCTGTCTATACTTTCGAAATAACGCATCAAAAGAAAACATACCATTTTCAAATCAATCAAAATTATCATAAACAAAATAAAGTCATCAAAGATATAATAACGTATCAAGAAGATAATCTATTTTGTTTATATCCTATCTTAAAAGGAAATAAAAAATCAACAATTCATTGCTATGAAGAAAATCAAGAGAAAAGTTTAGATACCATTCAACAAAAAGAAAAAGTAATTGCTTTTTATAAAAATAAAAAAATTGATCTAACAACGAAAGCAAAAGCTAAAAAATATAAAGATATTCTATACTATCCAACCTCTTTCAATAACCATCATTTACTTCTTTGGAACTATCATCAGCTATATAATTTAAGCAAAAAAAAACAAAATATCATTTCACTATTAGATCAAGATCAATATGAAAACAATTATAGTATTTTAATAAAAAATATATATTTAGTTATCAATACTGATCAAGATCATGATTTTGATGAATTTTATTTAGTTGATATAAAAAAGCAAACCAAAAAAACCTGGAAAATACCCTATAAAATATCAAAGGACTGTTACTTTTTGGGAGTAGTAGAAGAGAAAGTATATTTATTTGATAAAGATAATCTAGTAGAATATGAACTTAACTTAGCTACCAAAAAAATAAAAATCATTGGTGATAAAAATCAAAATGGTAAATTATATCAAAATGGAACCTGGAAAAAAATAAATATTTATGATTTAAAACAAGAAACATCTTTTTCTACAACAAAAGAAAATCAATCTATTCGAAAAAAATATCCTAATGCTACTATTTATACTGGGAAAAATAAAGATTACTTTATAAAGGATAAAAAATTATATATGACGTATCATAATGTTAAAGATAGTGAAATTTTATTATTAGATAACTATGAACTAAAAGAAGTAAAAATAGTAGATGATATCATTTATTTTATCGATAATGATACAATTTACTGTTACGATGATATAAATGGTCTACAACCAATTTTAACTTCTAAAGAATTAAAATATAATAGTAAAAATATTTATGCTATTGCTTAATTCTTACTTCTTTTAGTATAAAGTAAAGAATATCTTTTTCTGAAAGAGTATGGTACAATAAAAATAAGAATAAAGGGAATAGGTGATAAAAACGATGGAACAAAATGAACTAGAAATATTAGATGGTTATTTTAAAGCAGCCAATTACTTATCTGCTTGTCAATTATATTTGCTTGATAATCCACTATTAAAAAGACCATTAGTAAGAAGTGATATTAAGAAAAAGATAGTTGGTCATTGGGGAACTGTACCTGCCCAAAATTTTGTTTATACGCATTTAAATCGTATTATTTGTAAATACGATCTAAATATGATTTTATTATCAGGACCAGGTCATGGTGGAAACTTTATGGTTGCTAATACTTATCTTGAAGGAAGCTATCAAGAAAAATATCCACATATTACAATGGATGAAGAAGGCTTAAAAAAACTATTCAAGCAATTCTCTTTTCCAGGTGGAATTCCATCTCATGTCGCCCCAGAAACACCAGGCTCTATCCATGAAGGAGGAGAGTTAGGTTATAGTCTTGCCCATGCTTTTGGAGCAGTATTAGATAATCCTGATTTAATTGCAGTTTGTATTGTAGGGGATGGAGAAGCCGAAACAGGACCTTTAGCGACAAGTTGGCATGGTGTCAAATTTTTAAACCGGCAAACCGATGGTGTTGTATTACCAATTCTTAATTTAAATGGGTATAAAATCAGTAATCCAACTGTCTTTTCTAGAATGACTAATCAAGAACTAGCTGAATTCTTTGATGCTTGTGGATATCAACCATATTTAGTAGAAGGTGATGATCCTTTGAAAATGCACCAACAAATGAGTGCAACTCTAGATAGCATCATCGAAAAAATAAAAACCATCAAACAAGATAATTTAAAAACAGCTAAATATCCAATGATTATTTTAAAAACTCCAAAAGGGTGGACTGGACCAAAAGAAGTGGATGGGAACAAAATAGAAGGAACATTTAGAGCACATCAAGTACCAATCAGTATGGAAAAAGAAGAACATATTCCTTTATTAGAACAATGGCTTAGAAGTTATCATCCTGAAAATTTATTTACCGAAACAGGTACCTTAAAAGAAATCTATCAAAAATATATTCCAACAGGAAACAAGCGCCTAGGAGCAAACAAAATAACTAATGGCGGTCTAATCAAAAAGCCACTCATCTTACCAGATTTTGCAAATTATCAAGTAAAAGTAGAAACACCAGGAAGTATCAAAGCTCAAGATATGCTTGTCTTATCAAGTTTTGTAAGAGACATTTTTAAAGCAAATCAAGAGAATAAAAACTTTCGTATCTTTTCACCAGATGAAGCCAAATCAAATCGTTTATATGATGTATTTGAACAAACAAAAAGAACCTGGCAATTACCAATTCAAGAAAATGATGAAGACTTATCGACAACCGGAAGAATTATGGATGCTTATTTATCAGAACATTTATGTGAGGGAATGCTAGAAGGCTATATATTAACAGGAAGATATGGTTTCTTTGATAGTTATGAAGCTTTTATTAGAATTGTTGATTCTATGGCTAGTCAGCATGCTAAATGGCTAAAAGTATGCAATGAAATACCATGGCGTAAACCAATTGCTTCCTTAAATTTTATTCTAACTTCAAATGTATGGCAACAAGATCACAATGGTTATACGCATCAAGACCCAGGCTTCCTTGATCATATGGCCAATAAAAAGGTGGATGTAGTAAGAATGTATTTGCCACCAGATGCTAACTGTTTGTTATCTTGTACTGCCCATTGCTTAGCAAGTGAAAATTATGTTAATATCATCGTAGCATCCAAACATCCATCATACCAATGGTTACCAATGGATCAAGCCATTAAACATTGTACAAAAGGTATTGGAACTTGGGATTTTGTTAGTAATGATCCAAATCCTGATTTAGTAATTGCATGTGCAGGAGATACACCAACGATCGAAGCTATTGCTGCTACTAAAATTTTAAAAAGCTATAAAAAAGATCTTAAAATTAGATTTATAAATGTAGTTGATATTATGAAATTAGACTCTACCACCAAACATCCTCATGCTTTAACAGATGAAGAGTATGATAATTTATTTACAAAAGAAAAACCAATTATTTTCGTTTTTCATGGTTATAAGACATTAATACATGAACTAACTTATTTTAGACATAATCATCATATTCATGTTCATGGTTATCAAGAAGAAGGAACAATTACCACACCTTTTGATATGCGTGTTAAAAATGAAATTGATAGATTCCATATTGTAATAGATGCTATAACGCAATTAGATTGTCAAGAAAAAGAACAAATTATAGCAGATATGAACGAAAAATTACAACAACATGCAAAATATATTGTAGAAAATGGTCAAGATTTAGAAGAAATTCGTAACTGGCAATTTTAAAAGAGAAAGACACTTTAATATAGTGCCTTTTTTGTTATAAAGAGGAAAAATTTACAAATTTTACTTGTCATCTGTAAAATTTATGATACAATATTATTGTATTTCATTTATGCAGATGTAGTTTAGTGGTTAGAATACGGCCTTGCCAAGGCTGTGACGGGGATTCGATTTCCCTCATCTGCTCCATTTTTGTATTAGACTCTTCCAAAAGAGTTTTATATTTATATACATACTTTATAATAAATAGAATATATTATAATAATTGATATGGGTCTATAGCCAAGTGGTAAGGCATGGGACTGCAACTCCCTGAGCGTTGGTTCAAATCCGACTAGGCCCTCCATTGGGAAATCTGTCCGAACTTTTATAGTTTTGGACTTAATATACAAAGTACCGATTTCGATAAGAAGTTGGTACTTTTTCTGGTTGATTATCACTTATTTGTGTCTACACACACTATTTGACAATCAACCAGAAAAAGACAATGGTTTTGAAGGATAAACCGTTGCCTTTTATTTTGTCCAATGTTCTTTTCTCTTTGTATTTGTATTTTCAATTTGTTTAGATATTAACTCATTAGATTTTTCTGCTGCTACTTGATGACTATTATTATCTACAAATATATAGTGTGAAATATAAATATTTCTTATCAAAGAAAATATTTCTTCTCTAGATATTTCATTAGTATTATCTTCATAATAATTTTTTAATTTTTGATATGCAAGTAATATTTCGTTTTTATTTTCCATATTACCAATATCACAACTAAAAAATTTGTTTAATTCAATTATTTCTTCTCTTAATTTTACATAATGTGAGTTAATAATATTTTCTTCTGTTTCTCCAAATAATTCAATTTGCATCTTTTCAATTGTACTAACAGAATCAATTGTCTCTTTTATTTCTTCAATGGATTTATTATCTAAAGAAATATTCCAGAATAATACAACACCTCCATATCCACCTGAAGGAAATTGTTTATTATGATAGTTATTTATATCATCAGCAGAAATTAAAGTTGCATTAAATGTAATTGTATCATTTTCATTATCAGGAGAATCTATATATGGATCACAATGTAAGCAATGTTTAATATTATATTTATCTTTTAAAATAACTTGAAAATTACCATGTGATGTAATGCCATTTACTTCAGTCCTTTTATATAAAAATGGTATAGATAATTCTTCACATATAAATTTCATTATAGTTGAATAACCTTGACACATTGCTTTTTGAGTTAATATAGTTCCTATAATATCATGGCTAGTGTTTTTATCTTCTTCATCTTTAGGAATACCAATTACATTAATGTACATATATAAGAATTTTTCTAATTCTGATAAATCTCTATATTCATCTTTATCCCTTATTTTCAATTTATCTAAATTGCTAAATAAGGTACAAAAATATTTAGCAACTTGTTCTATTTGGTCTTTAGAATAATTAGAAGAAAATTCTAATTTATTTAATTTATTAATAAAATAATTTTTATCTTTAATCATATATTATCCCTCTACCTTTTTTTGCCAGCATTTAATTGTTCTAAAAATTCTTGATTTAGTTCTTCGCTTGATGGCAAAGAATCGCTATTATGGTTATTTAATACTGAATAAAATCTATTTTGTATTTCTGCTGTTTTTCTTTCAAAATTTTCTGGTGTTATTTGTTCTTCTTGTAATTTTTTGTTTAATTTTTCTTCAAACCATACCATTACTATATTGTCTAAAAGTTTTATTTGTTCTTCGTTTATTTTATTATTATCTTTCCCTCTATATGCTTTTCTTTGACTATTAATCCAATTTCCTAATGAGCATCCATTTTCATCTTTAGTGTATCCATCATTTGTTTTAAAGTTGGCTGATATTTTTAAATTACCATGATGTTCATAATATGTCTTTGCTAAATTATACATTTTCATCCAATTTTCGTTCGAATCCCAAATCATTCCTATTTCATTTAAAAGCCTTATTTGATTTTCAGAAATTTTATCATCACGTGTACCTTTAGATGCGGCTCTCTTTGTACTAATCCAACTTCCTAAAGCAATCCCGTTTTCATCTGGTTCATATCCATTTATTGTTTTAAAGTTGGCTGATATTTTTAAATTACCATGATGTTCATAATATGCTTTCGCTAGTTCATACATTCTCATCCAATTATAATCATTTATATCCCAAATCATTCCGATCTCATTTAAAAGTTGTATTCTATCTGGAGATATTATACCATTTCCTTTACCGTTATATGTTTGTCTTTGATTAGAAATCCACTTCCCAAGTGCAACACCATTTTCATCTGGTTCATATCCATTTATTGTTTTAAATCTAGCTGGAATATCCAAATTACGATGTTTTTCATAATATGCTTTTGCCAAATTATAATTATTATTCCATTGAACATCATTAAAATTAAAAATTATACCTATTGCTTTTAATTTTTCAATTTGTTTTTCTGATAACAAAGTTTTTGGATTATTGTTAATTATAGCATGCTTCTGTTTTTGAACCCATCTTCCAAGCGTAAATCCATTTTCATCTGGTTCATATCCATTTATTGTTCTATACTTTGGAGATATTTCTAAGTTACCATGATGTTCATAATATGCTTTCGCTAGTTCATAATTTTTATTCCAATTGATTTCATTTAAATTCGATTCAAATCTCATCCCTATATCGTCTAATAGTTTGATTTGTTCTTTGGAAATTTTACTAGCATTTGTACCTTTAAATGCTGCTCTTTGAGCATAAATCCATCCTCCAAGCGTAAATCCATTTTCATCTGGTTCATATCCATTTATTGTTCTGAATTTTGATGGTATTTCTAAATTGCCGTGATAATCATAATATGCTTTTGCTAATTCATACATTCTCATCCAGCTTTCATAATATACATCAAATATCATTCCTATTTCTTTCAACATTTTTATTTGTTCTTTGGAAATTTTATATCTACTTGTATCTCTACATGCGTTCCTTTGAGTTTCAATCCATTTTCCTAAGCGGACACCGTTTTCATTAAACTCATAACCATTTATCGTTCTGAATTTTGACGGTATTTTTAAATCACCATTATGCTCATAATATACTTTTGCTAATTTATATTTATCTTCCCATGTCATTGCCATTCTATTCATGACATATCTTAACATTTTAAATAAATCTTGATTTTCAATTTCTATATCAAATGAAGCATCTCTAATTTTCATTTCACGATGATTACCTAAACCATTCTCCTGAATATCTTTTATTCTATCTTTTAAGTTGTTTTCAAGATCTTTTATAAAATCATAATTATTTGTTAAATCAATTACTACAGGTGCAATTAATTTTTCAATCAATTTTTCTTTACTGATATTATCTTTAATCGGAATATCTTTTTCTTTGCACATAGAAATTAATTGTTCAATTGAGTATTGCTCTAATTCATCAAACCTATCTTTCGTATTACCACGAACTGATAAAGCTCTACCTAATTGTTCAAGGTATACTATATCCGAAGTTGTTCCTCTTCCCATAATTACACCATCTATATTTGGTGCATGGATTCCCTCGTTATATTGATTTATTGCAAACATAACTCTAAGTTTATTATCAACTTGTTCACCATCTAGATTAACATCACTATAAAATGCATCTCTATTTTTTTTGCCATCTTCTCCCATATCACTAGTAGATGTATAAATAATTATATCTTCTTCATCAACAAATTGTTTAAACCATTCTATCGCTTGTTGTTTGATTGTTTCAATATCATTTGCTCCTTCTTCTGAACAAGGAGGACAAAAATAAATATATTTACCATCTGGCTTAATAGATTTTTTTAGTATATTTGGAATACTTGGTGCTTCATGAATTCTTTTTTTAACATCATTTAATATTGCCATGTATTCTTGATATTCTTTAGTAGTTGCACCTAACTTTTGAACTTTTTCTTCTAACTGACTTTCAAGTCCAATTAAATTAGTATAAGCACTCTTATATATTGGCTTTGGTAAAACTCCATCTATCATAGCATCACATAAATCATATCTACTTTCAACTTTACCAGAAAATAATTCATCAGTATCAGGGTTAGCCATATCTCTTTCATAAGATGTTCCTCTATCTCTTACGGTATAAGCAGTCATACCAAATATTTTCATATCTGGATGTGTTTCTACCATTGTATTAATTCTTGCTCCCCAAACCGGTGCTCCTATATGATGAAATTCATCAAGAACTAACAAATCACAATCAATATCCGATATTTCATCTTCAGATAAAGATATAAAACTTTGATATGTTCTAAATTCTAAATTTGGGAAATCTCTTTTTAAATCTAAATTAGGATTATCAACAATTATTTTATTAATGTGTTCAATAATTCCATGAGAAGGAACAACATAAACAATTTTCTTATCCTTATTGTCATAAGCAAGTTGTAATGCATTATATGATTTACCAGTTCCAGTTGCATGAACAATTGCTACAACATCATCTCCAGATTCAAAAGAAGATTTTACTTGATTATAACTATCTGCATTATGATCATATAACCCTATAGTTGTATACTCATTATTATTCATAATCTTCACCACCATATAATCTTATATCTATAAAATTCTTGCCAGAAATAGTTTGTTCAATTATTTCTACTAAATCATTTTTCATAATACTAGCACTTTCTTCATTTTGTTTAATAGTTACCTCTTTTAAACCATCATTAGTCATTATTTTAAAAGTTATATTATTTCTATCCATAACATCTAACAAGGCATTATCTTTGTATTGTTTTGGAATATATATTTCTATAACTTTTCCTATAGTTTTATTCATAATAAACCTCCTAGATATTAATTTTATCTATAACCATTATATCATTAATTTTACAAATTTTATCATTTCTATTGGAATTATTTATGGTAATATAATTATAGAAATCGATACAAATTGTGTTGATTCCTAATTGAGATTGAAAAGTTTGAAATAACTTAACCAATCGCTCCATAAGGAAATATGCTCGAACTTTTCGAGTTTTAATAAATAATGACTTTTTTGAATTGAAAATAGCATCTAAATTTTTAGGTGTTATTTTCGTATCCTATAATTATCTCAAGAGTAGGGAAGCTAAAGATTTCAGAAAAACTTAAAATAAATGTTTAAATATTTATTTTGAACTATGTTTCTTCGAATTTGAAGAACCGAAATGAAAAAGATGACTTTGAGAGATAGGTCATCTTCCTTTTGTATTGTTATTTTCATCATCAGATACTAATTGATCATCATAACTTGCGTATAAAGGTTCTGGAGTTTGTACTTGTTTGTTAATACCTAAAGATTGTAAAAATAGTTTATTAATTGTTTCAGTTTGATATGGAGTCCTAAATAAATTAACAATTATTTCGCTATTATGTTTATAACTATTATTATTTTTAATATTTTCTAACAAATCAATTGTATCAATAACGCCCTTACTTTTGCATGAATCCAATAATTGTTTACAAATAGTATTATATAATTCTTCGGCCGCTTCATTAAAAGCATAATTTGTTCCTGGTCTTGCTTCATTTCGATAATATTTTACCCCTGCAGAAGTTAGCCATATATTCGCAAACGTTGCTTTATCTATAATTGATTTATCAGTTTGAACTTTTCCTGTTTCAATATCTCTAATTTTAATTTTTGATATATCTTTATCAAAAGGATCTTTTGAATCAATAAACATTTCATATTTTGATGATAAATCTTTTAATTCATCAAATGTTGGTATTGCAACACGTTCTTTTTTTTGATTATTTAATGACTCTATATTAATTTTTTTCGAAGTTTCAAAGAATTTAACTAAATCAGGATTATAAGTTCTAATTCCATTAGCATCATAATAGCCTATATATCCACCAGCTTCACCAACTTTTCTATCAAGTCTTTTCCGGCTTAAATAATCATCAACCATACTTTGTCTAGTATCTTTAAAAAAGTCTCTTTCTGTAAATACTGTATTTCTCTTTAAGATCTCTTCACCATTTTCATTGACCATTTCAAATATATCGTATTTCATAACATCAATACCATTTGCTTTATGTGGAGTTTTAAACATTTGTTGAGCTATAAATACACTCCCATCACTTCTAGTAAAGCTTTTTGTTGGATATACAAATAAATTTCTTTTTTCTTCAGGTTTGGCTATTTCTTGAGATGAAGTTACTAATTTAAGTTTATTACCAACGCCTCTTTTTCGCACTTCACCAATATAATAAGTTTTTTTCTCGATTGAATCGGCAATGTTTTCTCTTGAAAACAAAATATTATCAACAGTTTCCTCATAATTTGGTGGAATAGGTTTTCCAAAATTTTTACAATCAACTAAATGTGTAACATTTGTATCGCTATAAAGTATTAGCGGTAACTGTTTTTTCCCATCCTTTGAAATTTCAACATAATAATATCTATAATAAGTTACATTATTAATTGTATTATCTCCAATTTGAGCAACTATAAATCTTGAATCATCTTTTCGAGTTCCATAATAAGTTGTTGAACGATAATCTCTAGCTCTTCCTACACCCATTTGTGAATATATTTGCTTTACAAGTTGTGGATCAAATTGTGATAATGTGTGTTTATAATCTTGAGTTTTTTCTCCTGGTGCAGGATGATGATTCCTGCTAAAAGTTGAAATGTCTTGACCAAACCAGTCAAAACTACTTGATTTACCAGATCTAAATGTTGTATTATCCCATGTCAAATCAATAGGATATTTTTTCCCATCTATATTAATAATATTCCATGCATGTCCACCATTTCTTTGACCATTGCTATCAATTTTAGTATGCCCTTCTACGTACTCACAATTTATACTATTTCTATCCATAAATTCTTTTAATATCATTGCATAGCCAGCACAAACAGTTTGCTTTGTAATTAGACCTCTTAAACTTCTAATTTCACTTGAAAGTTTATATTCAAATTTTGGATCATACATTATACCAGTTTTTAGTCGATCATATATGTAAAGTAATTTTTGAATATCTGACCAATTTCTATTTAAACCAGATTCAATTCTTTCTATTTCTTCAATTATTTTAATTGTTTCATTTTTTGAATAAACAACTGCATCATGGTAATAAGACTGTCCATTTTCTCTTCCGAAGCCATTTCTACATCTTTCATCATCATATCCACCTGCAATTCTTATTGCAATATTTGAACCTAATTGTCTTATCATAGAAGAAGTTATTCCTTTAGTATTTTGAACTTCAACTAGTATTTTAGAATTTGGATGTTGATTACATACATTTTTTATATAGTTAATATCAAATGGTTTATTTGAATCAAAAGTAATTTTATCTTGATAATCATATTTCATTGTTTTCACCACCAAATTCAACCATATTTTCATTTAAGACTATAATTTTTCTTTTCGTCATATTATTGAACAATTCTTTATTATCCGTATACTGATTTTCATCAATACTTATTTTTTTTAAATTTAATAAATTATTTAAAAAAGCAAAATTTAAAATATTAGTATTGTCAATATATAATTCACTTATTTGCTGAATATTCAAATCAACATCATCAATAATTTTTGAATATGATATTTGTAAATATTTTAAATGTTTTAAATTATTAATTTTTTTAATCTCTATTATTCCATTTATTATTGATAATTCTTCTAAATTTTCAAATATATTTATAAATGAATAATTTTCTATTTTGCAATTTATTAATGATAATGATTTAAGTTTAAGTGAAGCAATCAAATCAGCATTTTCAAATTCACAATTTTCAAATACAAATTCAGATAAATTATTTAATTTTAAAAAGATATTATAATTATCATTAAATATATATCCATTTCTTAAAGTAATAGTTTTTAAATTTTTTAATTTAGATAGCTCTTCTAAAAAAATAAAACTACTAGCAGTTTCATCATTATAATCAATAACTACTTCAATTATGCTATTTAGCTCTTTTTCAGTAAAACCATTATTAATTTTATCCAATTTAAACATTATGTAATTTGCTAAATTTTGATTTTCTATATTAATTATATTTTCCATTACATCCACCTTACTTTCATATATAAATATACATTATTTTTTCATTAATAGCTTGTATA
Source organism: uncultured Bacilli bacterium (assembly GCA_934149515.1). Lineage (GTDB taxonomy): Bacteria > Bacillota_I > Bacilli_A > RF39 > UBA660 > Onthousia. The sequence continues at coordinate 9,589 of CAKPFD010000007.1, read as the reverse complement.
TTGTTAATTGTGTTATTAAAATCATTATTCATTTTTTTCCTCCTATCTTTATACAAATAGCATATCACAGTTTTCACAAAAGGTGTACTATAACATAAATTTTTATTGAATTTTTAATGAGAAAATTGTAATAGTAATAATTTTTTACTTATTTGTAAGAAAGTGTGATAAATGTGAATGATGAAAATTTATATTATTTAGTTTCTCAAAATATTAGAAAGCAAAGAAAAATAAAAGGTTGGACACAAGTGAAATTAGCAATAGAAAGTAATATAAGTGTTGATTATCTAAAGAAAATAGAAACAAAAAGTGGTTGTGAAAAACAATTCTCACTAGATACCATTCAAAAAATTGCCAAAGCCTTAAATATAGATGTAAAAGAGTTATTTAATAAGTTAGATGAATAAAGAAACAGTAAGTTAAAATGCTTACTGCTTTTTGTGTAAAGAAAACCCCCAGATAGTCTGGGGGTTCAATTTAGCTTTAGCGATGAGTCTTTAAAGAAAAAACTCCTTTTGTTATACTGAAATTGGTCTGTCAGTAAATAAGAAAACAAAAGGAGGTCATGCCAATGGATGACAATCATACTTTATCACATACAACAAGGAATTGTAAATACCATATAGTATTCGCACCAAAGTATAGAAGAAGAGTATTTTATAGTAGTAACAGATTAGAAATAGGTCAAATATTGAGAGAATTATGTAAATGGAAGGGAGTAAATATAGTAAATGCAGAAGTATGTCCAGACCATATACATATGTTGGTAGAAATACCACCAAAAATAAGTGTATCAAGTTTTATGGGGTTTTTAAAAGAAAAAAGTAGTCTAATGATATATGAGAGATGGGGAAATATGAGATTCAAATATAGAAATAGACAATTTTGGTGTAGAGGATATTATGTAGATACGGTAGGAAAAAATGAACAAAAAATAAGAGAGTATATAGATAAACAATTAACAGAAGATCATATGGCAGAACAATTGACATTAGAGAAAATGGATTCGTTTACGTGGAGTAAGCGATAGTCTGCAAGAGACAGACCACGGAGCGCTGTAAAGCGTGCAGTTGCAGACAGCCTTATAGGCTTCTTGTCAAAATAACAATATCAACCATATTTTTTTTATTTATCTATTGACGCTCTTTAATAATTATGGTATTATAAACCTGTATTTTGATGAAATACGAATGTGAAGGAAAGCTTTGCGCTCGTAGCTCAGTTGGATAGAGCGTTTGGCTACGAACCAAAAGGTCAGGGGTTCGAATCCCTTCGAGCGCACCACTTTATCGGGAAGTGGCTCAACTTGGTAGAGCACCTGGTTTGGGACCAGGTGGTTGCAGGTTCAAATCCTGTCTTCCCGACCATGATGAAAAGTAACGTTGATTATCAACGTTTTTATTTTACTTAAAAAAGGAAAGAAACATGCAAGAAATTAGTTTAAATATTGTTAAATGGTATCAACAAAATAAAACAGATCTTCCGTGGAGAATAGATAAAAATCCATATCATGTTTGGATTTCTGAAATTATGTTGCAACAAACAAAAATAGAAGCGGTAAAAAAGTATTACACAAAATTTATAGAGCAATTACCAACAATTCAATCCCTTGCCGAAGTAGAAGAAGCTAAATTATTAAAGTTATGGGAAGGATTAGGATATTATAATCGTGCAAGAAATCTTAAAATAACAGCACAAATAATAATGGAACAATACCACGGAATTTTTCCAACCGACTACAATACAATACTAACCCTAAAAGGAATAGGGGAATATACGGCAGGAGCTATAAGCTCGATTTGCTTCCAACAACCTCAAGCAGCAGTGGATGGAAATGTTTTAAGAGTCTATATGCGTATAAAGAATTGCTCTGATAACGTATTAGAAGAAAAAACAAAACAAAAAGTAAAAAAAGAACTACTAGCAATTATGCCAGAAAACTCAGGTGATTTTAATGAGGGATTAATGGAATTAGGAGAAAGAATTTGTTTACCAAAACAACCTCTTTGCCATCAATGTCCTCTTCAAAAATATTGTAAATCGTATCAAGCAAACAACCAGTCTAATATACCAGTACGAATAAAAAAGCTAACAAAACCTCAACTACAATTAACGGTATTTTTATTAGTTAGAAACAAAAAAATAGCACTTTCTTATCGAGATAAGCAAAGTCTATTAAAAAATTTGTGGGAATTTCCAAACGTTGAACAAAAATTAAATCTAACAAAAAGAAAAGACTGGCTTTTACAGCATCAGTTAAAAGGAAAAGAAATAGCAACAATGACCAATAAACATGTTTTCACTCATAAAATTTGGTCGATGACAGGATACGTTATTGAAGTAACAGAAGAAAATCAAGAATTCGATTGGGTATCAATTGCCAAAGCAAAAAAAGACTATGCAATACCAACCGCTTTTCAACCATTTTTGACATTTTTAGAAGGAGTAAACCATGAATAAAGAGACTGTATTTCATAAAATAGACCCAGTGTATGATGAAAATTGTACCATTCTGTTGTTAGGAAGTATGCCATCTATTATTTCAAGACAAGAAAACTTCTATTATGCCAATAAAACCAATCGCTTTTGGAAAGTGATGGAAGAAGTATTTCAAACAAAATCACTAATGACAATAGAGGACAAAAAAGACTTTCTATTAACAAACCATATCGCTCTTTGGGATGTTATCAAAAGTTGTTCTATCAAAGGTTCTAGTGATAATACAATTGGTGAAGTAGTTGTCAATGATATAGAAACTCTAATACAAAAAACAAAAATAAAAACAATCTATACTACTGGTTCAACTGCGAAGAAGTATTATGACAAATACTGTTTACCTAAAACAAAATTACAAGCCATAGCATTACCATCTACATCAGCTGCAAATGCTAAATATAAACTTTCTGACTTAATAAAGTGTTATGAAAAAATCAAAATAAATCATAAATAAAAAAGGCCTAAGCCTTTTTTAATTGTTCTTTAATATTTGCTAATTTTTCTTTTTCCTCTTGTAATTTTGCTCTATCCAAATCCACAATATTTTGTGGAGCTTTTTGTACATAATTACTATTTTCTAGTAACTTACTTCTTCGCAAAATAGATGCCTCTAATTTTTCTTTTTCTTGTTCTAAAGAATGAACATCAATAGAAGATTGAATGAAATAAGTAATACAAACCAAAGAGGATTCATATTTAATAGATTGTAAATTATCTGTGATATCAGGTAAAACCATCTCATTGATTTTTAACTGTTGACAATATAAATCTTTTACTTTTTCATTAGCAACAATGCTAACTTTAGCTTCTTTTGTAATATGATTAGCAACTTTTAAGTTTCTAATTTCTGTAATATCTTCAATTACTTTATCAATCATTTCCATTTCTTCTAAGTAGCAAATAGAACTAGAAACAGTAGGGTAAGTACTAATAACAATAGATTCTTTCTCTTTGACAGGTAACATTTGATAAATTTCTTCGGTTACATAAGGCATGAATGGATGAAGCAATTGAATGATAATAGTTAATGTTTCTAACAACACAGTTTTTGTTGTATCAGTAATATCACCTTTTGTAAATTCAATGTAATGATCACAAAAATCATTCCAAATAAATTGATATAGACTGTTACCAACAGTATGGAAATCATATTTATCCATATTTCTAGTGACTTCTTCAATAAGTAAATTTCTTTTTTGTAACAACCATTTATCAGCAATAGAAAGTTTTTCTTTTTCTATTTGAAAGCAAGTGCAATCTTCAATTTTCATTAAAACAAACCTAGAAGCATTCCATAATTTATTAATAAAGTTCCAAGCTGCTTTTACTTTTTCTTCATCATAACGTAAATCCATACCAGGAGCAGAATTTGTTGTTAAGAAATAACGAAGGCTATCAGCACCATATTTTTCGATAACATCCATTGGATCAACACCGTTTCCTAAAGATTTACTCATTTTTCTTCCTTGTTTATCACGAATTAAACCATGAATAAGACAATCTTTAAATGGTCTTTGTCCTGTAAATTCTAAGCCTTGGAATGTCATACGATTTACCCAAAAAGGAATAATATCATAACCAGTTACTAATACTTGATTAGGATAATATCGTTGATAATCAGCTGTTATTTCAGGCCAACCTAAAGTGGAAAAAGGCCACAATGCGGAAGAAAACCAAGTATCAAGGACATCAGGATCTCTTTGCCAGCCATCTCCTTCAGGTGCCTCAACGCCAACATAAACTTCATCACCTTTATACCAAGCAGGAATTTGATGTCCCCACCAAAGTTGTCTTGAAATACACCAATCATAAGTAATTTCCATCCAATGATTCATTGTTTTTTCATAACGACTAGGAATAAAGTTTACCTTTGTATCTTTATTTTTTTGATTTTCTAACACTCTATCTGCTAAAGGACGCATTTTAACAAACCATTGTTTTGACAAGTAAGGTTCTATCATTGCATCAGTACGTTCAGAATGACCAACAGCATGAACAATTTTTTTAACAGCAATTAATAAATTATCTTTTTCTAATTCTTGAACAATTTTATCTCTTGCTACAAATCGATCTAATCCAACATAATCTTTTGGAACATTTTCATTCAAAGTTGCATCCTTGTTAAAAATATTAATTCGTGGTAATTGATGACGATTCCCAACTTCAAAGTCATTTGGATCATGTGCTGGTGTAATTTTAACAACACCACTACCAAAACTAGGATCAGCATGTTCATCAGCAATAACAGGGATTAAACGATGAACAATTGGTAAGATAACTTGTTTACCAATATATTGTTGATATCGTTCATCATTTGGATTAACAGCAACAGCAGTGTCACCAAATAAAGTTTCTGGTCTTGTTGTAGCAACTTCCAAATAAGTGCTTTTATCTTCTAAGTAATATTTAATGTGATAAAAAGCAGATTCAACATCTTTATAAATAACTTCTTCAGTTGATAAGGCTGTCATTGCTTCTGGATCCCAATTAATAATTCTCTCACCACGATAGATAAGTCCCTTTTGGTAAAGAGATACAAATACATGGTTAACAGCTTTATTTAAACCTTCATCCAACGTAAAACGTTCTTTATGGTAATCAAGAGAAAGACCAAGCATTTTCCATTGAGCATGAATATTCTTTGCATACTCATCTTTCCAATCCCAAGCACATTTTAACCATTCACTACGTTCCATAGAACGAGGATTAATTCCCTCTTCTTTTAATTTTTTATCAACTTTTGCTTGTGTTGCAATACCAGCATGATCCATTCCTGGTAACCATAGTGCATCATATCCTGACATTCTCTTATAACGGATTAAAATATCTTGTAAAGTAGTATTCCAGGCATGACCTAAATGAAGTTTACCAGTAACATTAGGAGGAGGAATAACAATACAATAAGGCTTTTTAGATAAATCACCAGATTTAAAATAATCTTTTTCAAGCCAAGTATCATATTTGCCAGCTTCTACTTTTTTATGATCATATTTTTTGTCTAACATAATAGTCTCCTTTCAACTAAAAAACAAAAAACTCGTTCCTATATAAGGACGAGTTCTCCCGCGGTACCACCTTAGTTACTAATGATAGTCACTTTCCTAGTTAACACCTAGTCATGTTATTTCTTACTACTATTTCAGAAATAAAACTCCATCGCTACCTTCTATCACCATTTTTATATAGTTCCACCAAACCTATACTCTCTATGAAAAATGCGGGATATACTCCTCGACTTCTTTGTTTTTTTAAATGTATTTGTATTATAATATAAAAAAATTAATTTGCCAAGTGATTAGTGTATTTATTTGTTGATTTATCTATGGTACAATAAATACAAAAGAATAGGAGCGATAGAAAATGAAAAATAAAAGTTATGTAGTCATTGGAATTATCATGAGTTTATTATTAACTGGTTGTGGCGAAAAAAAAGAAATCACTGGACAAACATTCAAAACGAAAATGGAAGATAAAGGATATCAAGTGACTAATATTGTTGATAATATTACAAACTATACCTATCTAGAAACAGCATATAAAGCAACAGAAAAAGATACTTTTTGCGAAATGAATTTTTATCAAACAACTGATACAGAACATGCTATTTACTTGTATGACAATACCAAAAAAGCGCTAGAGGAATTACAAGATACTACGAAGAAAAAGACAAGCAATAACTTTGCTAATTATAATCGCTATTTAGTAACAACAGATACAAACTTTTATGCTATCTCTAGAATTAATAATACAGTTGTAATAATAGATAGTAGTAAATCTTGTGAAAAAACGTTAAAACAAGCACTAAAAACATTAGGGTATTAAAAATACAGTATCGTTTATAAAGATTAATTTCTTTTTACATTTTAATTGTCTAACTAATTGAAATAAAGCAATATCTCTAGCTTTACATTCTAACATAATATCAACATCCATATTGACTTCTTTTAAAAATAATAAAAAATCAAAGAATTTTTCGGCATCGATATATTCACTATGATGGCGGAATTCTTTTTTGCTTTTAGGAGAAGAAAAATGAATCTTAGGAGGATAGGGTTGCTTATTCCAGGTTTTAAAAATAGCAAGTAAATATTCTTTGGTCAGTTTTTGTTCGTGATGGCAAAGGTAGTGGTGATAATCTAAAACCATTGGGATATGAAGTATAGTAGCAACTTCCAAAGTATCTTCAAAAGTAAAAATTTTATCATCATTTTCTAACATGATCATGTCTTGTAAATAAAGAGGAAGTTGTAAAAAGTTTTGAATAAAACGCCTCTTAGCAGTCTCTTTATCGCCAAAGGAACCACCAATATGTAATACTACTTTAGCAGGCAATCCCATCGCTTGAAACAGTTGATAATGAAACATTAAATCCTTGATAGAAGCTTCAACCACCTGTTCTTGTAAACTGTTCAATACACAAAATTGTGACGGATGTGTATCTAAGCGAATATGATGTTTTTTAACTATATTACCAAGTTTTTTCCATTTATCTAAATAAGGATGTACAAAATCAAAATGAACATTTGGATGAGTGGCAAGTGGCACAAGATTATGCGAAAAACGATAAAAATATACTTGATTACAACAATTATAATGTAAAACTTGTTCGAAAAGTGCTAAATTTTGTTGAAGTAATTGATCAAGAACAATATTTCTTTTTTCTTCCTCTAATTTTTGATAACGTGTATAAGTAATGGTATGAGCATAAGTAAGTGGTGCAAGTGTGAGAGGACTTGCAATATAACCAAGACGTACTTTCAAATCAGATCACCTGCTGTTAGTATGATACAAACTACATAAATTATTCTTAATGCCTTTCTTTAATTATATCGTCAGAATGTAAATGCCCAATAAGTAAAGTGGAGTTAGGATCATGTTGTGCATGATAGGATCTGACTTTTTTCTCATCATAATTAGCATAACAGTATTTACATAAGTGTAAGCAAGTGTTATAAGCACCAATATCGACCATTTTAGCACAGTGACAAGTCCCATTTTTTCGACTAGTCTGCTCAGGAAATAGTTTACCAGTTAATTGAAAAGCAAGTTTGCAAGATAAACAGTCATCTTTAAGAAATCCATATTCTACTAGGTTCTTCTGTTCAAAACAAGTTTGAACATGCATATGATTTCTTTTAGCAGATTGACTAAAATGAATTCCTATTTGTTGGTATATTTCTTCTGTAAAAGGTAAAATATGAAGAGTTGATTGATTCTTTCTGACGTTTTTATAATCATCGATAAAAGAAATAATAATTTTATGTACATATCCATTTAAAAGAGTACATAATTTATCAAAGGCTTTGATGTGATAAGATAAAGAGTAGGTGGGGCTGATGAAAACAGGATCATAACGAACAACAATATGATCACTACCAATGATTGTAGAAAGCTTTTTAATTGCTTGAATAATTTCTTTTTTGGAAGGGACATTTGGTTCAATATCATTTTTATAAGGTGTTAAGGTAACATGAAATATGATAGGTTTATCTATCAATTTAATTTTATCTAGAATAGGAAGGGGATTTTTAGTACAAAATAAAATAAGATCAACATCACAAAAGTAAATTCTACTAACAAGACTAGGGTAGAAAGGGTTTCTAACATCAACGAATCCTTCTTTATAGCGATTCAAAAACCATTCTGTATAAAATGCAACAATATCTGTTCTACTACTAACATTTAAAATCATAATCTTATCACCTGATTTGCTTAGTATAACACATAAAATGGATTTTTTTTAAGAAAGTGGTTGACAGATAATGAGAATTTGGTATAATTAATACTGTCAATTGAAATGAATTGCGGATGTAGTTTAATGGTAGAACCTTAGCCTTCCAAGCTAACTACGGGAGTTCGATTCTCCTCATCCGCTCCATTTGAAATCAACTTACGATCTTATTTGTTCGTAAGTTTTTATTTTATATTGTCATTTAAATGATTATTAAAAAACACCGCATCAATTAACACAAGATAATATTAATAATTTTGGTAGAGATATTAAAAAAGAAAAAGACAATTCTAGGTCATTGTGACTTAGAGTTGTCTTTTTTGGTTATTCTAACATAAAGAGATAAAACTATTCTGATTTACTCAATAAATTGTAATTTGATTATTACTTTAAAATGTTTGTAATAGCATTTGCACAATCATCTTTAATACATATGGCTTTATTCTTTAATTCATAAGCCTTATCATTATATTTATCATTTATTCTTATTAAAGTAACATTATCATGTGTATACGCTAATTTTTCAAATGGGAATCTAATGATTCCAGGTGTATTAAATCCAACACCTAATTCGATTAAAATTAATTTTTTATTTATATTATCATTAATAAACTCTTCATAATTATTACTGAGTTTGTTCCAATTATCATCTTCAACAAAGAAAGCATCTTTTCTAATATTTATCTCCATTTTTTCTCCACATACAGGACAATATGGTATGAGATTACTATCAACTCTTAAGTTGTCTTTAGATTTCAGCATTTTTTTAACCAATTCAGTATCATCATATAATTTATTATGGCAACCTTTAGAACATTGCATTTTTCCATAACTACCTTGAACTTCAAATACTTTATCATGTTCAAAACCCGATTTCTCAAATTGCCCATCGACATTTGTAGTAATAACAAAATAGTTTTTATCTTTTACTATTTCTAATAATTCTTTATATGCCTTTAATGGTGGTGGTGCAATAAATGAATAGTTAATATGTTTTGCCCAATAACTCCATCTTTCTTCTTCACTAATAAAATTATAAAAACTAGATGTATACATATCTGTCATATCATAAGCATCAACTAATTCAGAAAAATTTTTTTTAAAACTTTCTTTAGAATAATCAATTCCTGCCGATGCTGATAATCCTGCTCCAGCACCAATAATAATCGCATCGGCATTTTTTATTAAATCTTTAATTTTTAAATAATTTCTTGTATTCATTATAATCACTCTCACTAAAAACATTAAATATCACTTTTATATTCGTTTTATACTTACTTAGTACTTCTTTAACTGAGTTATAGGCAATTATTTTCGCCTTATTTATTGGATAACTAAACAGTCCTGTTGATATACTAGGAA
>CAKPFD010000006.1 GCA_934149515.1 uncultured Bacilli bacterium | reverse complement strand
GATAAAATAGTTATAGATAAAGATAGAAATATTACTATATGTTTTAAATATGATATTGTACCAGAGGTAACTTTTAAATATGAAAATAGAAATTTAGCAAGAAATCCGTATGGTAGAAAAGGCAAAAATAATAATTAATGACTATCTTGCTTTTCTTTATAAAAAAATTTATAATCTTAACAAGAAAGGAAGAATTGTAGATTGATTGGTGAGTATATGATTAATAGAAAATTAATTAGTGATTTTGCAGATATTATTGGTAATTTAACAATTGCTGTTCATTTAGAGTCACTAAAAGATGTAAAGGATGATTATGAGGGTGTGCTTGATGAATTAATAAAATGGGTTAAATATTATTATGAAAATAAAAATTTAGATATTGTTTCTTACGAAAATTCATTAAGAATACATGATTTGTTAGATGAAATAAGAAATGAGTTGATACCTAATAAATCAATAGGAATAGAATCAATGTTATCAGATAATATTTTAATTAGATATGAAGTAATTATTAAAGAAATAAATAATGAAAGAGGTAAAAAAAATGGGTAAAGATGAATATGGACATTATGTTAACGATGAAGGAGTCGAAATAAGAACTTCTACTGACAAATATGGTAGAGATCATATTGATATATATGACAGTTGTCCAGCTGAAAATCCAGATCACGGGTCTATTCATATTAATTATGATAGTGATACAGGAAAAGGAACGATTGTTGATACAACAAGTGGAGAAAAAGAAACTACATATACAAGTTGTTATTTAGCAACTGCTTGTATGAGACATAAAATGGAAAAATTTGGTGACAATTGTGAAGAATTAATGATATTAAGATGGTTTAGAGATAAATTTGTTTCTAAAGAAGACATTGAACATTATTATAAAACTGCACCAACTATTGTTGACGTCATCAATGAATCTGAAAATAATAATGAGATATTTAATTTTATATATGAAAATGTTGTTAGTGCATGTGTAAATGCTATAAAAAGTGGAAATTATGAGTTTGCTTATAATAGGTATAAAAATAGTGTCTTAGCTTTAGAAGAACAATTTGCAAGACCCGCTTTAGAAAAAAGACTTGTTAAATCTTTAAAGGTAGGTATATAAGTAATGTTAAAGATAAATAATAAAGAATATAAGGTTTTAACATCAGAAATTAAATATATTAATGCCACACATAATGAAAGAAAAGGATATTCTATTTTGGTATCATTAGATATAGAATTAAATAAAGTTAAAGGGTACATTTGTTTTTATGTGGATTTTTTTAAAGACAAAGATTTTAAAAATATAAAAAATAGAAAATATATCGAATTACCAACAGAATTAAATTCTAAAATAACAATGATAGAAATATTTGATACTGCTAATTTTATTGATTTTATTGATAGTGAGGTTAATTTGGAATTTGGTAATATATATAATAATCAAATTGAAATGAAACTAAATATAAATGATGAATTAATAAAATTGGAATATAAAGGATTACTGAATATTAAATAACAATAAATTAATCGATGACTTTTATTAACCATCGATTAATTTTATTATAGGTAACTAAACTCTCCAGGTGGCGAAGGTGCTGAGGTTGTGTATGCTTTACGTAATAACTCCACTTTGGCTAAAAATATTTTAGAAGCAATCGGACAAGAGGGACAGATAATGCGTAAATATTATCAGAGACGTTTACCTGAAAACCCTCTAAAGGATTATTACTATATTATTCGAGAAACATCACCAATGAAATCTTTACTTGTTGAATATGGTTTTATTGATAATGCTAATGATCAGAAAAAGTTACAGAATGATTTAGAAAGTTATGTAGAAGCAGTGGTACGTGTGCTTGCTAATTATGCTGGAGTTACTTATGTACCACCAGAGGGTCAAAATTATTATACAGTGCAAAAAGGGGATAGTTTGTGGAGTATTGCTAATCGTTTTCAAACGACTGTTGATGAACTAAAAAGATTAAATAATTTATCTTCTAATACTTTAACTATTGGGCAGCAATTAAAATTACCTTCTACTACAAGTGGTGATAATACAAATAATTCTACTACTTATACAGTACAAAAAGGGGATAGTTTGTGGAGCATTGCAAGTCGATATGGAGTTAGTGTAAATGCTATTAAAAGTGCCAATAACTTAACAAGTGACCAATTATCTATTGGGCAAACGCTAATTATTCCTACAACACAAAATACTACAACTGCGACTACTTATACTGTTAAAAGTGGTGATAGTTTGTGGAGTATTGCTAACCAATATGGTACAAGTGTCGATGCTATTAAACAAGCAAATCAATTGACTAGTAATACCTTAAGCATTGGACAAGTTTTAGTTATACCATCTACTACGAATTCAACAACTCCTTCTGAAACGATTTATACAGTTAAAAGCGGCGATAGCTTGTGGAGTATTGCAAGAGATTTTAATGTTAGCGTCAATGATTTAAAAAATGCTAATCAATTAACTAGCAATCTATTATCTATTGGCCAAAAACTCATTATACCAACTAGTTCTTCTGGAAATTATAATACCACTACCATTTATACAGTACAAAGTGGTGATAGTTTGTGGTTGATTGCAAGTCGTTATCAAACAACTGTTGATGAATTAAAGCGTCTTAATAATTTAACTAGTAATTTGTTACAAGTAGGACAGCAATTAATAATCCCTAAAACTTTATAGAAAATAAGTAAAAATGCACCAAAAAACGTTGCGTTTGCCTTCTATTCATGCTATTCTTAATATGTAAGCATGATATGCTTAAAAACAATAGGAGGTATTACATACAATGAAAAAAGTAGAATTAGTTGAGGCAGTCGCTGAAAAAGCAGGATTAACAAAAGCAGATGCAACTCGTGCGATTGATGCTACATTTGAAACCATAACAGAAGCTTTAAAACAAGGAGATAAAGTAACTTTAGTTGGTTTTGGTACATTCGGTGTGTCTGAAAGAGCAGCACGTGAAGGACGTAATCCAAGAACTGGAGAAACAGTAAAAATCGCTGCTAGAAAAGCTGTTTCATTTAAAGCTGGCTCAGCTCTAAAAGAATCAGTTAACTAATAAGAAGCCATTAAGGCTTTTTTTTTGGACATTCATGACTTTTAAGTAATTATCTGATACAATGTAGGTGGTGATGATAATGTTAAAAGCAGCATTAAAAATATTATCTATTATAGAAGATAATGGTTTTGAAGCTTATATTGTTGGAGGTTTTGTACGAGATTACTTATTAAATGTTTCTTCAAATGATGTTGATATTACCACCAACGCTACACCGAAAGATTTAAAAACTATTTTTGCAGATGCTTGTTTATCAAAAAATATGTATGGTTCTGTTACGGTTATTTATAAAAAAGTAAGATTTGAAATTACAACTTACCGAAGTGAGACTACTTATTGTGATAATCGTAGACCAAGTAGTATTGCTTATATCCAAGATTTAACAACAGATTTAAAAAGACGTGATTTTACGATTAATACAATTTGCATGGATAAACACAAGAAAATCATAGATCCATTAAATGGGATAGTTGATTTAAAACAAGAAATTATTCGAACTATTGATGAACCTATTGCTAGTTTTCAGCAAGATGTATTGCGAATTTTGCGTGCTATTCGGTTTGCCACTACATTACATTTTTCTTTAGCTCCAGAAGTAGAAGAGGCTATTTTACAAACAAAATATTTACTAAGTAATTTATCTTTTCAGAGAAAAAAAGAAGAATTAACCAAAATTTTTGCAAGCTCTAACGTATTATATGGTATAAAGTTACTTCAATCCTTGCAATTAGATGAAGAATTGTCTCTTATGAAACTAGAACAAATTGTTCCATGCAGTCAAGTGATTGGTATTTGGACAATGTTAGAAGTAGATAATATTTATCCTTTTACACGTAATGAACGAAAGCAAATGGAAGATATTCGTGCTTGTTTGAAAAGTCATCCACTTTCTTTAAAAACTTTATATCAATATGGACTTTATCCATGTACTGTAGCAGGTGAGATTTTAGGACTTGATAAAAAAACAATTATAAAGACTTATACTAATTTACCTATTCATAAACGTAGTGATTTGGCTGTAACATCGGAAGAAATTTTGAAATATTTACAAGTTCAGCCTGGGCCATTTTTAAATGAAATTTATTGTCAATTAGAAGAACTTGTTTTAGAGAAAAAAATAACTAATAAAAAGAAGCCATTACTTAAAACTTGTCAGTTGTTATATCCAATGATAATTAAAAAGGAGGAAACCCATGAATCAAGAAATTTTAAATGATCTTATGATGCAAAGAAGTATTCATATTCCTTTATATGCTATTAAAAATTATAAAAAATTAAATTTGTCTTTAGACGAGTTTGTCTTTTTGATGTATCTGAAAGAAAAGGGTAAAACTTTTATTTTCGATCCACAAATAATGTGTGATGATCTAGGATTAGAATTAAAAAAAGTGATGGGATTGCTTGCTAATTTAACAGATAAAAAAATATTAGTAGTAGCTGCATCTAAAAATGATAAAAATGTTTTAGAAGAGTATATTGATCTAAGTATTTTTTATGAAAAATATCAAATGTTATTAGTTGATCAAATAGTTGAAAGTAAACAATCACAATCTGCTGTGAATAGTGATATTTATGAGCGAATAGAAAAAGAGTTTGGTAGAACACTTAGTCCTAGTGAGTTTGAGGTTATTAAAGCATGGTTGCATAATTTTCAGGAAGATATTATTTTAGAAGCTGTCAAAGAGGCTATTTTAAATGGTGTTTCTAGTATTCGATATATTGATAAGATTTTGTATGAATGGGATAAAAAGAAATTAAAAACAAAGGAAGATGTTGAACAATTTCTACATAACCGTAAAAAGGCAATGAAAGAAAAAGAGCCAGTAGAAGTGTTTGACTATGATTGGTTTGAAGAAGATGAAGAAGAATGATAAAGTTAAAATAATTGTGGATTATTTAGATACCTTGTTTCCTGATCCAAAATGTGAATTAGTATACCAAAAAGATTATGAATTGCTTATTGCGATTGTTTTGAGTGCTCAATCTACTGATAAACGTGTTAATATGGTTACTCCTGTTTTGTTTAAAAAATATCCTAATGTACATCTTTTGTCACAAGCGGATATTCATGATTTGGAAGATTTGTTAAAACCAATTGGTTCTTATCATAAAAAGGCTCAATATGTTCAGCAAATTGCCGCCTTATTGGATGCTAATTATCAAGGAATTGTGCCTACAAAACGTAAGGAATTAGAAAAATTTCCTGGTGTTGGTCGTAAAACAATTAATGTTTTTTTAAGTGAATATTATCAAATGCCAGCTTTTGCTGTTGATACGCATGTGGAACGCCTTAGTAAACGATTTCAATTAGCTAAAGAAAATGATAATCTTTTGCAGGTTGAAGAAAAATTAAAGCGAGCATTTCCAAGGAATACATGGGCTAGACGCCATTTACAATTGGTTCTATTTGGACGATATTATTGTAAGGCAGTAAAGCCGATGTGTGATAATTGCCCTTTACAGGTTATTTGCCGTGATGCCAAAAGAAAAAATTCCCCTTAATTGAGGAATTTTTTTAATTGGATGGAGTAGTTTGATTGTCATCTGGATTATCAATTGGATCTTTTGCGATAATAGTTATTGTAATTTCTTGGGTTGATTTTGTTTCTCCATTATAAGTGAAATGGTAAATTAATTTGTATGTACCTGGTGTTGTTAATGTTTTGGTTGTTAATGGAATATTTTCTCCACTACTATTTTTGATACTAGCAGCGGTCCAATTTGATGTTTTGTCAGTAACATTTTCGCCATCTTCTGTTACTTTGAAATAATTGGTAATTTCTGAAAGATTAAAGCTTTCTTTTTCTATTTTTTCTACTTGCTGTACTTTTAGTGTTTTACTAATTTTTTTCAACTCATATGTAGCAGCTGCACTTTGGATGCCATCATAGCTTTTGTAAGTTGCGATGACTTTGTAAGTTCCATAAGGTGTAGTAGGTTGATTAATTGTATAGTTCGTTTGAGATGTGAAACCAAGTAGGGTGTTGTTGAAGTAAACATTGTATCCAAATGTTCCATATGAGGCATCGGTAGTTGTTGGTGTAACAGCATCCCATAATAAGCTAACAGTGTTATTACTTTCGTTGTAATTTACTTTTAAATTGCCAGGAGCAGCTAAATTTTCTTCTGTTTGGGTACTATTTGGTTCTGCACCTTTTTTGAAGTATTCGTAGACAACAGCTCCAGCATAACCATTTCCGGCAATTTTTGCTGGATTACTTCCTGCTACGATTGGTAATCTTACAACACTGTTTGGCATTTTGAATTCTTCTTTATCTTTTTCAAATATTTCTTTTGCTAGTGCTGTAAATAGTTTATCACGTTGTAGTGTTCCTGCAATATTGTGACAGTAGTATCCTTGTGATACAGATTCTTGTGTTGTTTCTTTATATCCATACCACATACCAATTACAGTTTTAGTTGTGTAACCGATAACCCAAGAGTCACGAATTGCATCATCTGCCATACCTAGTTTTCTTCTATAACTTTCTGGGAAGTTAGTTGTACCAGTTTTCATAGCTATATTTGGCATTGAACCACCCGTTGTAATGGAAACATCATCTAAAATACTTGTAATCATATAAGCTGTTGCATCGCTCATTGCCTGTACCTTTTTCTCTTCGTGTTTTTTTTCTTCACCTGTATCTCTGAATACGACTTTGCTGACGGAATAAGGTTCATTGTAATATCCACCGTTTGAGAAAGCAGCATAAGCAGCAGCCATTTGCATAGAATTAACACCGGTAAATGAACCAAGAGAGTGGGCTTCATGAATTTTACCATTTTCAATTTCTGGCTCAATACCTAATTTTTGTACAAATTCAATAATCTTTTTATTGTCTACTTGTTGGAAAGCTTTTAAGGCTGGAATGTTTCGAGATAGGGCAAGCGCTCTACGAATACTCATGGCACCCATAAATGATCCATCCCAGTTATTAATAGATTTTCCATTAGTATAGGAATAAGGTTCATCGACAAATAATCGATAGTTACCATTATCGTTATAACCATAGGTTGAGGCATTGTTATATTCAATTAATGGTCCATAATCAAATAGTGGTTTTGCAGTTGATCCTGGTTGACGTTTGATATCATCACTTGTTGCTAAGTTTAATTCATTTACACCAGTTTTATTTCTACCAGCACCAATTGCTAATATTTTACCAGTTTGACTATCTAAGACAGTAACACCACTTTGAATGACATCATTTATCCAAGTATAGCTTTGTCCATTCATTACACGATTTAGGCCATCTTGTTTGCTACGATCTAAGTTAGTGTAAATTAACATTGGAACAACGTATGGGTTAACATTATATTTCTTTTCAATTTCATCGACAACAGTATCGATATAGCCTTGATATTCACTAATTCCAGTTGATGCTTCTTTGTTGTAATCTACTAAAGAGGCGATACTGATTTCACTTGCTATTTTTCGTTGTTCGCTAGTGATATAACCATGACGTTCCATTAAGTATAAAACCGTATTTCTTCTTTTTGTGATTGCTTCCATATTTTTTTCATTTGTTGGTTTATATAAATTAGGTGCTTTAAACATACCAGCTAAGACTGCTGCTTCTGATAGGTTTAAATCTTTTACATCTTTGTTGAAGTATACTCTTGCAGCTTGACTGACACCATAAATATTATCTCCTAAGTTGTGATTGTTGACATAGAATTCAATAATTTGTTCTTTCGTGTAATTTTTTTCTAGTTTAAAAACGGATAGATAAATATCTGTAAATTTACGAACAATTCCTTTAAAACCACTTGCTTCACTTGTTGTAAAAGTATTTTTGATAACTTGCATTGATAAAGTAGAAGCACCACCTGCATCTTTATGTCCTGCGAATTGTCCTAAGGAAGCTTTTAAGAAACGTGGGGCATCAAATCCATTGTGTTGGAAAAATCTTGAATCTTCTGTTGCAACAATGGCATCGACTAGTACTTCTGGAAGTTCATCGTAAGAGATTTTTTCTCGCATTTCACTTCCTAGCTTTTCATATTCTTCATTATTGATATCATATAGAATAGATGGTTCTTTGGCGTTTAGTTGTTTTACATCGAATTTTGGTGCTTCAGCTACAACATATCCAATAAAAGCAATTGCCCCTACCATAGCTAGTATACCAAGAGATAAAATTGTAATTAAGATTATATTTACTAATTTTTTCTTTTTTGGTTTATTACGAACACTATCTAATAATTTGGCAAGACCCACAATGATTAAAATACCAAGTCCTAAAAATACAGTTAGCAAGCCACCTAGGATAAAGTAACTAATCAACATTAGTATGACGAAACAACCAATGAAGATTTGTGCTAATTTAGGATTTTTAATTTTTTCTTGTTGTGGTTTTTTTGTTTTGTTTACCCTTGTTTTTGTTTTATTCTTTTTCATTTTTACCTCCAATAATCGTATCTATGATTTTTAAGTAATCTAATCTGGGATTCAATTTCTCTTCTATTAACCATCCATTTGATATAAAGTATTTTAAAGGAATTGATTTTGTTTTTGCTTGCTCTAAATACTTGAAAAACATATCTCCTTCTAATACAAAGGTTTTGTTTAAAGTCGTAAATCGAACAATTAAAAAAGCAATTCCTTTCTGTTCTATGATGTGTTTTAAGTGTTCTATTTGATGGGGATGAATGTTCGCTAGTGGGAAAGAAGTTTTATTTTTGGTTTCCTTAGCTTCAAAATCAATATAATATCCTTGATAGATACCATTATAATCTGTTGTTGATGGTTCCATAAAAAAGGCTTCTTTAATGACTTTGTTTTTTTTATTGTTAAAATCAACCTTTGTAATTTTAATTGGCGTTGGCTTTTTGTAGATATAAGCCATTCCTTTTTGCCTATAATATTGATTACTTTGATTAATATCATCTTCTAAATTCATTCCACGGCGACTATAATTTATTGTATGTTGATTTGTTTTTTTGATACCGTTAGGATAATTCATCTTAACCACCTAGAGATATTATACAATATTTTTTTGGGGATTACCATCATTTCTTTTGTACAAAAGTATAAAATCACATGATTTATTTTTTTTTTTTTTCTTTTTTTGTCAAGTAGGGATAAATTGTGTGTAAATATGGAACAAAAAAGAAATATCATTGTGAAATTTCTTTGTTTTGCATTGTTAAAATTTTGGCATTATTTTTCACTGTTGGTTGTTTTTCTTGTTTTCTTTCAATTTGATACACTTTGTCTTTTTGAGTATCAAAACAATGTTGTAAGGTATGATTAAAAATCGGCATGATTTCATTAATATAACCCGTAATAGTTGGATATTTTTGCTCTAAGGAGATATATTCATTGCGAACATATTGTTTGTTTTCTTCGGTGTCATGATCCATGATGATGGCATCTTTATCATTTTGATAAAAATGGACTTGTTGGATTATTTCTTTTTCATCTTTTGATAACGTAGTAATATCTAAAGCATTATTTTCAATATGGAATATATGGATTCCCTTTTTATCAATATACTTGACGATAAAATTATTTTCTTCTTGTATCGTTTGTCCATAAAGTTCTATTGCCTTTTTTCTACGCATAGAAAAATCAAATACTTCCTCTTTAATATCGCCAAGTAGCAAATGATCTACATAATAATTATCTATATTATCTCTTTGTAATGTAAAGGCTAAATTTTGTCCTTTGCATCTAATCCTAGTTTTATCTTCAGTATCTTGATAGACTTGAAGTCTTTCATCTTTCCAAGTCTTTAAATCTCTTAAATAAAACCATTGATTAGAAATTAAAGGAAGTTTTCCAAGCCCTTTAAATAGGGTTTGCTCCTTTTCATTTTCAAAAAAGTTATTTACTTGTTCCATTATTTCTGTTTGTTTCATAAATTCACCTCAAAATTTAGCCTTAGTATAAATGATTCTTTCTTATTTGTCAAAGAATATCTTTGTTTGTCGAATCGATTTTCAAATTCCATTTGTTTTGCTAAAATATAAAATATAAGAAAAAGGAGTGGATGAAACATGCAGAGGAAAGATATAATTTTACAATTAAATAAAATGCAAGATAAAATTCATGAAGCGATTTTGGTAGAACACGTGGAAGTTTTTTTGAAGACATTGACAAAATAGTTTATTTTTGCGAAAATGTAGGTGTAAGGGATTGGTGATAGTATGTACCAGAATAAAATTACATTGACACCGCAAGAGATTTTAGAGAAGGATTTTAAAATTGATACAAGAGGATATCGGTTGAAAGAAGTAGATCAATTTCTTGACATTATCATTGGTGATTATGAACAATTTTTTGCTATAATTGATAGCTTGGAAAAAGAAAAAGCAGAATTGTTGCGCGAAATTATGTCATTGAAACAAGATTTGAGAAATGCTAATATGAATGTTGAAATAGCAAAAACAACAGCAGACACAACAGAAATTAGTAATGTTGATATTTTAAGAAGACTTAGTCAACTGGAAAAAATGGTTTATGGAAAAGATCATTCATAATTATTTCGGACAAGTGCTAGAGTATATTACTCTAGAGGAAAGTCCATGCTCGCACCATCTGTGATGATGGTAGTGTTCGTGCTTAGGGAAAAAATAACCTAAGGTAGATCATTCTAACGGCTTAAAATACATCTAAAAGATTATCTCATGATGTATTTTTCTAACGTGCCACAGAGACGATGTTTTGGGAAACCAAAAAGTGAAACGCGGTAAACCCCACGAGCGAGAAACCCAAATTTTGGTAGGGGAGCTTTAGCAAAAGAATACGAATTGCGCTAAGGACTAGAAATAGTAGATAGATACTTGTCGCCTAGAAATAGGAACAGAACATGGCTTATGAAATAATTATATTTAAATAATCGAGGTGCACATGAAAGAATTAGGAGAATATCTTAAAAGTACGCGTCGTAATCATGGCGTTAGTATAGAAGAAGCGGCAGAA
Organism: uncultured Bacilli bacterium; assembly: GCA_934149515.1. Lineage (GTDB taxonomy): Bacteria > Bacillota_I > Bacilli_A > RF39 > UBA660 > Onthousia. The sequence continues at coordinate 69,293 of CAKPFD010000006.1, read as the reverse complement.
GATTTGTCGTTATCAGTAAATGAAATTGAGAATATGGAAAGTGCTAATATTAGAGCTTTTAAAGATATGTATGAATTGAAAGGACTAATGAAAGAATATGCAAAATATTTAGGATTAGATCCTATGAAAGTACAAGATGAATTTAATGATTTTTTATTTGAGCATACTTCTAAGATTTCATTAACAGATATTATGGAAGCACAAAAACAAAAAGAAGAACAAGAACAGAAAAAGATTCATTCTCCTTATACCAAAGAATATAAAAAGAAAATTAATTGGTGGCCGATTATTTTTGCTTTTATTATTTTTCTTTTATTTATTTTCTTGGCGGTAGTGGCAATTAAAGAAATAAATAAAAAACCAACCATTAATAGTGAATTAAAGGGGGTATTGAATTATGAATACACCAACTAAATTAACCATATCGCGTATTGTTGTAACGATTATTATGATCATTTTGTTATTATTTCCATTTTATCAATTGGGAATTGAATTTCCTAAATTCTTAATTGGTGGTATTTATGTGAAAAGTCAATTTATAGTAGCTGGTATTTTGTTTTTACTTGCTAGTATTACTGACTTTTTAGATGGTTATCTAGCAAGAAAACATCATCAAGTAACAGATCTTGGGAAGATGTTAGATGCTATTGCAGATAAAGTTTTAGTCAATAGTGCTTTAATTATATTGGCAGTTAAAGGATTTATTCCTGGATTTGTTCCTGTTGTTATTATTTTTCGTGATACTGTTGTTGATGCTTTGAAAATGGAAGCAGCAAGTCATGGTAAAGTTGTGGCAGCAATTACAAGTGGTAAAATTAAAACTGCTGCTATGATGAGTGGAGTTGTTCTTACTTTTTTTTATAATTTACCGTTTGAATGTTTTAATCTTCGAGTAGCAGATTTTCTTATTTACTTTGCTACGATTATGTCAATTGTTTCGATGATTGAATATTTTCAAGTATGTAAAAGTATATTTGTTAAAAAAAATTGAGTCTTTGTTGAAAAAAGGCTTTTTTCTTTTTTTGTGTTGTCATTTTGTTCTTTTCCTTTTTCCTTTTTGCAAATTGTACGGTATTATTGTTATTAAATTAGAAAAACAGCAAACTTTTGTTCGAATTTGTGCTTGACAAGTTGATTTTCGATCGCTACAATGAATGTATAATTATTTTATGTGGAGGAACGTATGGGTAAAGCAACAAATTCAAAAAATATTAGTAAAGATAAAAACTTAGAACAGGTATTAGCAGACCTTGAAAAGCAATTTGGAAAGGGTGCTGTTATGTGTCTTGGGGAAAACCCTCATATCAAGTTAGATGTTGTATCAAGCGGATGTTTATCACTTGATATTGCTTTAGGTGTTGGTGGATATCCAAAGGGGAGGATTATTGAAATTTATGGTCCTGAATCTAGTGGAAAAACAACATTTGCTTTACAGGCAATTGCTGAGGTACAAAAACAAGGGGGTAGAGCTGCTTTCATTGATGCTGAACATGCTTTAGATCCAGTTTATGCAAAACGTTTAGGAGTTAAAACGGATGAGTTGTTATTGTCACAACCAGATACTGGTGAACAAGCACTTGAAATTTGTGAAGCTCTAGTCAGAAGTGAAGCGGTTAGTATTGTTGTCATTGATTCTGTTGCTGCTTTGGTGCCGCAGGCTGAAATTGATGGAGAAATGGGAGATACTCATGTTGGTTTACAAGCTCGGTTGATGAGTCAAGCACTTCGTAAGTTATCTGGTACAATTAATAAAACAAATACCATTGCCATTTTTATTAACCAATTACGTGAAAAAGTTGGTGTCATGTTTGGAAATCCTGAAACAACTCCTGGTGGTAGAGCTTTGAAGTTTTACTCTAGTATTCGACTTGATATTAGGCGTAATGAACAAATTAAAGTTGGTGATAAAGTTTTAGGGAATAAGACGACAATAAAAGTTGTTAAAAATAAAGTTGCTCCTCCTTTTAAAACAGCAGTGGTTGATATTATGTATGGAGAAGGCGTTTCTAAAGAAGGAGAATTGATTGATTTAGCAAGTGAAGCAAATATTATTGATAAGTCTGGTGCTTGGTTTTCTTATCATGGAGAAAAACTAGGACAAGGAAAAGAAAATGTAAAATTATTATTACGTGATAATGTTGATTTGCGTAACGAAATCGAACAAAAAGTGCGTGAATATTATGGAATTTCACTTCCAGAAGCTAAGTGATTTTCCTATTTATAAGTCACTTGACAATGTTTCATTTCAACCGTACAATAGAATTAGATTATGATTGAACTAGTAGAGTTTGAATATATATCTAGATGGAGGTAGAAATGGAACGTATTATGTTTGCCATTTTACTTTTGTTTGTTGGATTAATCATTGGTTTTGGGTTAACAATGCTTGTTAGTGTTTTGAAAGAAAGTGCTGCTAGTAAAAAAATTGCGAAAATGTTAGATGATGCACAAAAAAATGCTGAAAAATTAAAACGCGATTCTATTATGGAAGCAAAAGAAAAAAATTATCAACTTAAGAGTGAGTTTGATAAAGAAGTAAAAGAAAAGAAAAGTGAGTTAAAAGAAAATGAAACACGTTTACTACAAAGAGAAAGTAGTTTGGATAAACGTGATGAAATTTGTCAAAAAAGAGAAGCAACATTGGATGACCGGGAAGAAAAATTAACCCAAAGACAAAAAGAAATTCAAGAACAACAACAAAAGGTAGAAGAAATAAAAAAAGAACAGTTATCCTTATTAGAACAAATATCTGGATTTGATAGGGAAAAAGCTAAAAAGATGATCATGGAGCATGTAAAAGATGCGATGAGTAGAGAAATTGCTGTTTATATTAGTGAGCAAGAAGTGGAAGCTAAGTTGACATCTGAGAAAAAAGCAAAAGAATACATCGTTAGTTCTATGCAGAAATATGCTGCTGATATTGCTAGTGATCAGACGGTAACTGTTGTTAGTTTACCAAATGAAGAAATGAAAGGAAGAATTATTGGACGTGAAGGGCGCAATATTCGAACGATTGAAGCTGTTACTGGTGTTGATTTAATTATTGATGATACTCCAGAGGCGGTTGTTTTATCAAGTTTTGATCCATTACGTCGTGAGATGGCAAGAGTCACTTTGGAAACATTAATTAAAGATGGTCGTATTCATCCAACACGTATTGAAGAAGTATATGATAAGGTCTGTAAAGAGACCAAAGAACAAATTATGGAATATGGAAATGAGGCTTTATTTGAACTTGGTATTACAAAAATGGTTCCAGAGTTAATTGAATTGGTTGGTAAATTGCATTTTAGAACCAGTTATGGGCAGAATGCTTTACAACATTCTTTAGAAGTTGCTCAACTTGCTGGATTGATGGCTGGAGAAATTCATGAAAATGTTGCTCTTGCGAAACGTGCTGGTTTGTTGCATGATATTGGTAAGGCAGTTGATCATGAATTGGAAGGTAGTCATGTAACAATTGGTGAAGAACTTGCTAAAAAATATGGGGAAGGTAAAATTGTTTTGAATGCTATTGCTTCTCATCATGGTGATGTAGATGCAACAAGTGTTATTTCTACATTAGTTGCCGTAGCTGATGCTCTTTCTGCATCTAGACCTGGTGCTAGAAATGATTCTCTTGAAAATTATATTAAAAGACTTGATCAGTTGGAAAATGTTGCTAATGATATTGATGGTGTTGATAAAGCATATGCGATGCAAGCTGGTAGAGAGTTACGAGTTATTGTAGAGCCAACAAAAATTGATGATTTACAAGCTCATAAAATAGCTAGAGATATTAAAGAAAAAATAGAAGAAACTTTAAAATATCCTGGTACAATTAAGATAACAGTTGTTCGCGAGGTTAGGGCACAAGAAGAAGCAAAATAAAAAGAAGCTATTGATTTAGTTTCTTTTTATGTTTAATATGACGGGTAAAATAAGTGGTCTTCTACCAGTTAATTCCATGATATAAGGTGTTAGTTCTATCATTAATTGTCCTTTAATATCATTGAAACTACAATTTTTATCAGCCAATTTTTGATTGATAATTTTAGTTGCTAATCCTTCAATTTTCTTTAATAATTCTTCATTTTCATTGACTAGAACGAAACCTCTTGTTGTGATGTTTGGTTTGATTAGCAATTTTCTGTGTTCTACATCAATATTAGCAATTACGACTAAAATTCCATCGCCAGCCATTATTTTTCTATCTTTCAAAACAGCACTGCCAACTTCACCAATACGACTACCATCTACATAAATATCACTATTTGGATAACTTTCCCCTTTGGTGATTACATGGTTTTTAAGAATAAGACTATCTCCATTTTTTAATACAAATGTATTTTCTTTTGGTATACCACAATCTATTCCGAGTTCGGCATGTTGTTTTAACATTCGATAATCACCATGGAATGGCATTAAATATTTTGGATTCAATAATCTTATCATTAATTTTAATTCTTCTTGATTAGCATGACCAGAGGTGTGAAGAGAATTAATTGTCATGTTTGTAAATACTTTTACCCCTTTTAAATATAATTTATTAATGGTTTTAGAAATGCTTAATGCATTACCTGGGATAGCACTTGATGAGAAAACCACAATATCATCTGGTCTTAATTTTATTTGTTTGTGTGTTCCTTCAGCAATTCTTGATAAAGCCGCTAAAGGTTCTCCTTGAGAGCCGGTACATAAAATTGTTACCTCTCCTGGTTTTAAAGTATTAGCAACTTCAGCACTTACTAGTAATTCTTTGTGATTAATATAACCACCACGAATAGAAATATCAATATTATTTTCCATGCTTCTACCAAATACACAAATTTTTCGATTATGTTTATAACATGATTCAAAAATGTGTTTTAAGCGATAGATATTAGAAGCAAATGTAGCAATAATAATTCTATTGTATTTATAAGTATCGAAAATTTCAGCTAGAGTATCATCTACTCTTGATTCGCTGATAGACATTCCTTCATTTAAAGCATTAGTGCTATCACTAATTAGTAAATCGACACCTTCGTGTCCTAATGTTGCTAATTTATATAGATCGGCCATAGGTCCAATAGGTGTTAGATCAAATTTAAAGTCTCCGGTTGTTACAATTTTTCCATTTGGTGTTGTAAAACAAATACCATGTGAATCTGGAATGGAATGAGTGGTTCTTATGAATTCCACTTTTATATTTTTAAATGTCACAATTGTATTTTCATCGTAGGCATATAAATTGTCATAACGTATATTTCTATCTTGTAATTTTAAAGAAATTAATTCTTTAGCTTGTTTTGGAGCATAGATTGCTGGAATGTTGACACTTTGTAATAAAAATGGTATAGCACCAATATGATCTTCGTGTCCATGCGTAATAAATAACGCTTTAATTTTAGATTCGTTTAATTTTAAAAATGAATAATCAGGTAAAACGTAATCAATTCCTAATAATTCTCCTTCAGCAAAGGATACTCCAGCATCGATGACGATAATTTCATTTTCGTGCATGATGCAATACATATTTTTTCCTACTTCACCTAAGCCGCCTAAAACAATTATTTTTGTTTCATTTGACTTATGATTCATTTATTTTTCTCCTTCCTTTTTAGTTAATAATGTGAAAGAACTAACCGTACTACATTATACTACATGTGTACTCATTTGTAAAGTGGGCTCTTATTTGATGATTTTTTGTGAAAGTCCTTGCCAAATAGAAATTAATGTGGTATAATATGGACACAAATTGAGATTTGGGGGGAATAAAAAAATGAAGAGATTCACAAAGAAAAAAAATGGTATGATAGCTTTAGCTATTATCCTTACTATCATTTGTTCAGCTGTCTTTATGCCATCAACACAGGCACAAGGATCAGCTCCTAGTTCTTTTGTTATTTCTAAAATGACAAAATTACCAAACTATATTACAGATATTGCACCATCACAATTTACGACAAGTAACGGTGGATATGCGTTCTGTAATGATATCTTTAAAAAAGATCCAGTTGGTCAAACAATGACATTAGTTGGAGAAGCATCTCCAGGAATTACTTATATCTTTGCTAATGGTTTTCCTAATAAGAAAATTACTGGTAATGATGATTATGATTCTTATATTACACGTGCTGCTATTTGGTGGTATTTGGATGAAACAACAGGATCTAAAAACTTAAATGCTGCTTTTAAGCAAACTGGTGCTGATCCTTATGGATTACGTCCGCATATTATTAATTTAGTAACAAATGCAAAGAAAGTAACTTCTTATGCAACACCAACATTATCAATTAATAATTCAGATAGTACTATGCAATTAACATCTGATAAAAAATATTATGAATCTAAAACAATTAGTGTAAATGGTACTAATGTTAGTGGTAATTATACTGTTAGCATTAGCGGAGCACCAGAAGGAACTATTGTAACAGATGCTTCAAGTGGTGCTGTAAAAACATCATTTGCTACAAATGAATCTTTTAAATTACGTGTTCCAGCTTCTAATGTAGATCAAATGAAGACAACAATTAAAATTACAGTTACAGCAAACGGTGTAGTAGAAAAGGCTTATGAGTATAAAGCTGCTAGTAGTGAATATCAAAATGTATATCAAGGTCTTTTATATCCAACGACAACATCATTAACTGCTACAACAGAAGTTTCAATATCTACTAGTAAAGTAACAATAGCAAAAGTTGATTCTAAAACTGGAACAACACTTGCTGGAGCTAACTTTGTATTATTAGATAGTGAAGGAAAAGAAATTACGAATTGGGTATCTACTACAAATGCTCATGTTATTAAAAACTTACCAAATGGAACATATACATTAAAAGAAACAAAAGCTCCAAATGGTTATAAGATTAAAACTGAAAGTACAAAAATTACTATCAATGATAAAAATCGTGATGTTACTGTTAAAGTAGAAAATGAAGCGATTGATAAATTAGTTAATATTATTAAAATAGACAAGTCAACTGGACATGCATTGGCTGGTGCTAAATTAGTAGTGAAGAATGAAAAAGGGGAAACAGTAGCTGAGTTTACAACTACAGAAGAACAATATACGTTGACACAACTTGAAGATGGTACTTATACTGTCGAAGAAGTTAGTGCGCCAAATGGTTATAAGAAAACGGATGAAGTTTATAAATTTACAATTAGTGATGAATCACCAACTGCTGAAGTGATTGTAGAAAATTATCCTGAAGTTGCTGTACCTTCAACTAATAGTTATAGTTCTATGTTACCGACTTTATTTGGAACGATCATATTGATTTCTAGTGTAGGATTTGTTTACTACAATGGCAAAAAAGAACAATAAAAAAAGAAGAGTCCCATCTAGTACAACCGCTCTTTTAGGAGCAATTATGATTGTCCTAGGGGGATTCTTATCTTTTTATCATCTTATTGAACAGAAACGTTCCATGGCTTTTAATTATATGAATACAAAGCTATTTCAAAATGAAGTTGTTGTTCAAACTGATGAACAGGAAGAAACTGAAAGTCAGCAAACACAAGAACAACAAGAACAGGTAACACAGGAAGTAACAAGTGGCTATATAGGTTATTTGGAGATTCCTAAGATTAATTTTAATAGGGGATTTTATTCTATAGAAAGTCCTGAAAATACAGTGGAAAAAAATATTCAAGTTATTTCTGGTAGTACGATGCCTAATGTCTCTAAAGGTAATCTGATTATTGCAGGACATTCAGGTACTGGATGGAAAGCATTCTTTAATGATTTATATCAATTATCTGTTGGTGATCAGGCAATTGTTACTTATCAAAGTAAACGGTATACATATCAAATAACAAGTATTTATAAGGAATCAAAGACTGGTACTATTGCTATTAAAAGAGATTATAGCAAGACGTCTCTTACTTTGGTAACTTGTACAAACTATGATAATACAACACAGACCGTTTATATAGCAAATTTGGTTCACGTATCATAAAAAGGGGTGATGAAGGTTGAATCCATTATCAATTATTGAACAATTAAAATTTATTTGGGAGTTGATAACGTCATCTCCTTTGTATGCTATTGCTTTCATTATTATTTGCTTTTTAGTATATTTATTTGCAACAACGAATCGTTCTAATCAAAAAGAAAGTAAAAAAGCTTATATTCTAATTTATGTTGCAGCATTTATCTTTTTTGCCATTCAATATGGTAAAAGTTTTGCAAGTTTATTAGATTATGCAATTAATCAAATGTTCATTAGTTATTATTTTCCAACAATTATTGTTTATTTATTGATGTTTATTATCAGTAATATCATTTTATGGAAAACAATGTTTCAGAAGAAAATTGCACCAATGTTAAAATTACTTAATTCTGTTGTATTTGGTGTTTTGCTTTATTTGTTTATTTTGGTTTTAGCCTTAATTAACGAATTAAAATTGAATGTCTTTAATGTCGAAGAATTATATCGTAGCAATCAAGTACGTAGCTTATTTGAATGCAGTATGTTCCTTTTTGTCATATGGGTTTTATTTTTGATTTTTTATAGTTTAATTTCTAAGTATTTAAATCGTCATCGTAAAAATACTGAAGAAGAACCTATAAACTATTGTTTAACCGGTGATTTTAATCATAAAACTTTCGTAGAAAAATCCATAAAAAATGATAATGATATGATTTTAAAAGATGTTGAACCAATTAAAAAAGAAACAACATTTCAACCAGAATTTACATTAGAAGAATATAAAATGATGGCTCAAATTTTAAAAAATGAAAAGGAAAAAGAGCAACAGTCATCATTAGAAGAATTTAATCATTTATATAAGACTTTATAAAATTATTTGAAGTATAAAATTAGGGGGAATGAAAATGTCAAATTTAGATAATTTTTTAGGAATGGAAGAATTGAGTCAAGAAGTGGCTAATAAGGATTCAAATTATGCTTATGTTATTTATCTTAAACCAGTTTCTAGTACTGAGATGAATTCAAAAGGAGAATTAGTTCAATTTAATCGTCCTTGTTATGAAGGAGAAGTAGATTTGATTTCTACTGTAGAATTGGAAAGATTAAAGCAAGAATTTCCTTCAAGCGTAGAGGGTAAGGTTATTAGATATGGTAATCTTGAATATGTCCTTAGCTATGTTTTTGATGGCTTGAAAAATGATTATTCGCAATTAGAAATAGAAGATGAAATGTGTAAAAGGAAAATGCAATATCTTGATTCATTTTTTATAGATGGTAAATTGATGGCAGATCATCAGGATGAATCTAGTTTAAGTGATTTAGCGAATAAGGTATTCAATTTTCAAGAGTCAGTAAGAAGTTTACAACATAGCAAAAATGTAATTCCTAAGAAAAAATAAATGAATAATAATCGGCATATGATATGTCGGTTTTTTATTATTAAAAATAGATTTGCAAAATAGCTTGAAAAGATAATTCATACTTTGATATAATGATCTGGTAGTTGATAGAGGTGAAAAAATGAATTATAAAATAACGTCTTATAGTGAAAAAGACACAATTGAATTAGCACAGAATATCGAATCTGAAAAGTTTCCTAATATGGTGATCTGTTTAAATGGAGATTTAGGATCTGGTAAAACTATTTTTGCTAAGGGATTTGCTTCTGCTTTAGAGGTGGAGGAAGAAATTACTTCTCCTACATTTAATATTATTAAAGAGTATACTAGTGGTGAATTACCTTTATATCATATGGATGTTTATCGTTTGGACGGTAATGTAGATGATATAGGTATAGAAGAATACTATGCAAAAGGTGGTATTACGATTATCGAGTGGGCTGATATGATTGCAGATTCTTTACCAGAAGAAAGATTAGATATTAAGTTTAGAGTCTCTGATGAAGATGAGGATATGCGTATCATTACAATTACACCACATGGACAAGTATACGAAGATATAGTAGAGGCTATTTTATGATTAGTCTTTATATTGATACATCGTCTAACTATTTATATACTGGTTTAGTTCAAGATGATCAATTGCTTGTTGAAGCACAAGTCTGCTTGAATCAAAATTTATCGATAGATGCGTTACCTATTATTGTTCAAAACTTTGAAAAAGTGCAATTGCAACCAAGTGATATCGATCGAATTGTTGTTGTCAATGGTCCTGGTTCTTTTACTGGGGTTCGTATTGGTATTACAATTGCTAAGGTAATGGCGTGGTCTTTGCAGAAACCAATTGTTCCTGTTTCTTCTTTAGAAGCAATGGCGCTTTCTGTTTCTAATTGTGATTATCGTTTGCCATTAATTGATGCTAGACGTGGATATGTATATGGTGCGATATATGATAAGAATATGAAATCAATTGTGGAAAAACAATATATTCCACTTGCTAAATTATTAGAACTAGCAAAGGAAGTTGGCCCTTTCACAATCATTAGCAATGATTCTTTTGATGATTTATCTGTTGTACCTTATCATCCAGATATTTTAAAAATTGTTCAGCATGTTGAATCTTGGGATAGTGTAGATCCTCATCTTGTTAATCCAGATTATTTAAAGAAAACAGAAGCAGAAGAGAAATGTAATTTATGATATTAGAATATGATCAACTTCCTAGCGAAAAAATGGCGTTTTTTCTAGATGATGTGAATGAATTAGACACTTCGTTACAATTTAATCCATTTGCAAAAATAATTGTTTTTGAACGGGAAAATAGAGTTTGTGCTTATCTTCTTTATAGTTTACTTTATGATCGAATAGAAATTGAACAGTTACAAGTATATGTTGGTTATCGCCGGCAACATATTGCAACGAAACTATTACAATACTTAGAACAAATTGCTTTTAGTAAAAAGGTCAAAAATATTAGTTTGGAAGTATCTAGTAATAATACTGCTGCTATTTCTTTGTATTGTCAGTTTCAATTTCAAAAAGTAGCAATTCGACCTAATTACTATCATGGTGTTGATGGAATTTTAATGATGAGAGAATTTTAGTATCGTTTGATACTTTTTCTTTTGCTAAAAAACTTGACATATTATTGTTACATGTTACAATATAACTGTACTAGCACAAATAGTACAAAGGAGGAAATATGATACAAGTTCAAAAAATATCCAAATCGTTTTCTCAACAGAAAATTATTGATAACTTATCTTGTAAAATAGAAGATAATAGTATTTATGGACTTGTCGGTGCAAATGGTGCTGGCAAATCAACGTTACTACGACTATTGACAGGGATTTATCAAAGAGAATCAGGAGAGATTATGATTGATGGAGTAGATCCATTTGATCAACCAGTAGTAAAGAAAAATATTGTTTTTGTTCCAGATGATTTATTTTTTTATACTGGTTATACGTTAGTAGATTATGCAAAGATTTATCAAAGCTTATATCCTAAATTTGATATGAGTCAGGTGAAAGAGCTAGCAGCAGTATTACATTTAGATTTACATCGCTCAATTGATACTTTTTCAAAAGGTATGAAACGTCAATGTGCTTTAATTTGTGCGATTGCTACCAATGCTAAATATTTGTTTTTTGATGAAACTTTTGATGGTCTTGATCCGGTTGTTAGAAACTTCATGAAAAAGAAACTAATGGAGCAGATGACAAAACAAGATACTACCATTATTATGACAAGCCATAATTTAAGAGAACTTGAAGATATTTGTGATCATTTAGGATTGCTTTATCAAGGTGGAATTTTATTTGAAAGTGAAATTGATACGTTGAAGACAAATATGTATAAAGTTCAAATTGGTTTTTCTACTGCTTTTGATGAACAAAAATTTGCAAAATTTGATGTTTTAAATTATAAAAAGAATGGTAGTGTTGCAACTTTAATTTTAAAAGGGAATGAAAAATCTTTAAAGGCAGAACTAGAAAAGATGAAGCCTTTATTACTTGACTTTTTACCACTTACTTTAGAAGAAATATTTATTTATGAAATGGAGGTATTAGGATATGAATTTGAAGAAATGGTTGCACGTTGATTATATTCATCAAGTTTTAAAAAAATCTAGAGCATTACTTGCAATTTTATTATTTTTATTTCCATTAATTGTTAGTCTTATGCAAATTTCTCAGACTAGTTTTGGTGTTATTAACTTATTAGATAATAATATTTTTGTTACTGGATTTATGTATGTAATTCCCATTTTATTGTCATTCATCTTCTTTTCCTTTGTTTACAAAAAGAAAAAAGTTGATTTTATGCTTAGTATGCCATTATCTAGAAGACAGATCTTTGTTAGTAGCACAGTATGTGGAATTTTTCTTATTATCTTTATGTTTGCTATGAATATATTTTTCTTATTCTTGTTAACGGCATTTTATCCACAAGTTACATTGAGCTTATCAATGGTTTGGGATTATTTTTTATTGTATACTTTAGGATATATATATGTTTTTACACTTAGTAATATTGCAATGAGTATTGCTGGTAATTTAATTACTCAGATTGTTGTTACTTTTGTGTTGTTGTTTTTTGTTCCTTTTGTATTTTCTGTTCATCAAGTTTTATTAAATGATCAAACACGTTTAGTAGAATTAAAATGTAATAAGAATGATAAGTGGTGTTCTCAAATTTATTATGAAGATTGTGAAGATGCAGTGGGTGTTAAAAATTGTAATGAACAAGCTAAAAATGGTTATTACTATACAACTTTAGATAGAATTTATACACCATCTTATAGTATTCCAGTGCTAAATGTTTTTTCTTTTCTTGATGTATCTGTTCCACTTTATCAACCTGTGATTTTATTTCAAACATTTTTGATGAGTATTATTTTTGCTGTGATTGGTTATTTTACTTTCCGTCGTAGAAAAATGGAGGAATGTGAAACTTCATTTGTTCATTTTAAAATTCATATATTAGTAAAATCACTTAGTGTATTACCATTTATTTTAATAGTTGTTCTTTTAAAGACTTCTTTTGAAAGTACATTTATTTTATTATTAGTTTTGTTAGCGTATTATTATATCTATGATTTTATTACAAGACGTTCTTTAACGCATCCTTTGAAGACTTTCTTTTGCTATTTATTCTGTATTTTATTGTGTTATGGTTACTATTATGGAATGGAAGCTTATTTACAAGGAAAGCAGATGAAAGGTTTTTCTTTTATAAAAGAGCAGATGAGTATTGATGATATTTTATCTTTTAAACTTTCTGGTATTGATTCAGTAGAACTTGGTTATGCTTCTTCTTCACTATTTGATACTTTAGAATTTTCAGCAAAAGATCAAATTCAGACTTTACTACAATATGCTTATCAAGTACAACCATCAAAAGATGATTTACATTATATATCATTTACTTTAGCATTAAAAAACCATTTTTCTTATACTGGATATTTAAGTTTGACGAATGAACAATATGAACAATTTATGGCCTTATTAAAGCAAGATAAAACTGTTCAAAATGAATTTAAGGTGTCTTCGCAAAAACTACTTGGTGTTTCTTTCTTGGATCATCATTATTTGCATCAGGATTTAGAAAATATTAAGCCTTTAGTAATGCAGACATTATCTAGCCCATTAACGGATATCAATTGGAATGAATCTATTGATGTAGTGGTTTATTATAAACATAAGTTACAAGTATTATCTATTCCTTTCCAACAAAATCAACAACTTGCAACAATACTTGCAACGCAGAATAATGATTTGAATTTTTCTTTATTACGTTCTTCTAGTATATTTACTATTGAAAATACCAAAAATAATCAAACGATTCATGATATGGATAAAATTACTAATGTTATTAATACCTTAAAAACAGCAAATACCAAAGTTGATTGTACAAAGGATCATCTTATTTTAAAATTTTATACAAATAAAAATGAATTTTACTATATTACGAATCAGACAGATCTTCTTTCTTATTTTGATGATATAATGGATCAGGAGATGGAATCATGAATTGTGATATGATTATTTTGGATTATCAAAATCGTTATCCAATTTATCAACAAGTTATTGCTCAAATAGAACGATATATTTCTCTTGGTTTATTAAAAGAAGGTGATTCTTTACCTTCTATTCGAGAGTTAGCAAATCATTTAGGGATTAATCCTAATACGGTTAAAAAGGCTTATGATGAATTAGAAAGTAAGGGGTTTATTGTAAGTGTTTCTACGAAAGGATGCTTTGTCTCTCATGAAATAAGTAAAGTAAGAGAAAATAGAGTTTCACAGGAGTTTGAAAAGATAAAGGAAAGTATGGAAGAGTTGATTCAAATCGGGTATGATAAAAATCACTTATCTGAAAAACTTACTGCCATGATAGAGAGTTTGTAGTTACCTACAAGCTTTTTCATTTACATTATGAACAAGTCATGATAAAATAAGTAGCGAAATGAGATGATAGAATGAAAGATAAAGATATTTATATTTTGGGGATTGAGAGTAGTTGTGATGAAACAAGTTGTTCTATTGTCAAAAATGGTACGGATGAGATTGCAACGGTTATTTCTTCTCAAATTGATATTCATGAACTTTTTGGTGGGGTTGTTCCAGAAATTGCTAGTAGGGAGCATGTAAAGAATATTACGTTTGTTTTAGAGGCCTGCTTAAAGAAAGCCAACATGTCTTTTGAACAGATTGATGCTATTGCTTTTACACAAGGTCCTGGTTTAATTGGTTCTCTATTAATCGGATTGGAAGCTGCTAAGACTTTGGCTTATGTTTATCAAAAACCGTTGATTCCCGTTCACCATATTGCAGGACATATTTATGCAAATAATTTGGTTCAACCATTACAATTTCCTTTGCTAGCTTTAGTTGTTAGTGGTGGTCATACTGAACTTGTCAAAATGACTAGTCATTTACATTTTGAAAAATTAGGTGGTACTTTGGATGATGCTATTGGGGAATGTTATGATAAAGTTGCTAGAGTGATTGGCTTACCTTATCCTGGTGGCCCAAAACTTGATCAATTAGCAACAACAGGTAAAACGACGTATTCTTTACCAAGACCATTGCAAGATCATAGTTATAATTTTTCTTTTAGTGGTTTAAAAAGTGCTGTTATTAATTTGGCTCATCATGAAAAACAATTACATCATGAAATACGCCAAGCGGATTTAGCTGCTTCTTTTCAAAATGTAGCAATTTCTAGTGTTATTTCTAAAACAAAGATGGCTTTGGAACAAGAACATATTTCCCATCTTATTATTGCAGGTGGAGTTGCTGCTAATCAAGAGTTACGGAAGCAAGCAAGCCAACTGTGTGAAGAATTACATGTTTCTTTATCGATTCCACCAATGCTATTTTGTACGGATAATGCTGCGATGATTGCAAGTGCTGGATATTATCTTTATCAAAATGGTGTATTTGCAAATTATGATAGTAATAGTTATTCTAGTATGCCTTTGGAATCTATTTCATCAAAGTAAAACTGTTTTGTTATCTTTAGGATAGCAAAGCAGTTTTTTAAAGTACATTTTCTTGAAATAACGGTAATAAAAATCTTTTAGCTTGTTCATCTTTGGTTAATGGCAAGTATTTTTGTAGAGTATTATCTTCTTTTATCACATAATAATAAGTGGTTTTGCTGGTTAGGCAGTCAATACTGATATCAAAAAAATTTGCAATCATTTTCATATTTGTGATCTTTAAACCTTTGCCATGAACAATATCTAACAAACTAGTATAAGGAATATTCATCTCCTTAGCCAACTGATAATAACTTTTAATCTTTTTTTCCTTCATCAATAATTCTAAAATTTCTGTATTCATTTATTTTCCTCCTTTGTTAGTGCCATTATAAAAAACAATATCTAAAAAAAGCAATAGGTTTAAAAAGTTTTGTATTTTTCGTATGGCTTTTCCACAAAATAAGCACGCTTACTTTTTTTTGACATATAATACTTTGAACTGAAAGGAGGATACAGTTTGAAAAAGAAGATTACCTATCTTTTGGCTATTATCATTATTTTTATCATTGCTTGTGCTACCTTATTTAGCTTTCGACACCGTGATACTACACGTAAAATCGTAAAATTAGCAGAAGTTGCTCACACTATTTTTTATGCACCGATGTATGTAGCCATTGAAAAAGGTTATTTTACTGATGAAAATATTGATATTGATCTAATTTTAGCTTCAGGAGCAGATAAAGTTAGTGCTGCTGTTTTATCAGGTGATGCTGATATTGGTTTTGCTGGAAGTGAAACAACCATTTACGTTTATAATGGTGGAGAAAAGGATTATTTAAAAACATTTGCTCAATTAACACAAAAAGATGGATCATTTTTAGTTTCTAGAAAACCAATTGATTCTTTCACCCTAGAAGACTTAAAAGGTAAGACTATTATTGGAGGTAGAAAAGGTGGAATGCCTGAAATGACACTTGAATGGGGATTAAGAGAAAATGGAATTGATCCAAATTATGATGTTACAATTGATACTTCTGTTGCTTTTTCTGCAATGAGTAGTGCTTTTATTGGAGGGCAAGGAGATTTTGTTAGTTTGTTTGAACCAAATGCTTTACAACTTGAAAAACAAGGATATGGTTATGTTGTTGCTAGTATTGGAGAATTAGGTGGAGTTGTTCCTTATACAGCTTATTTTGCAAGAGATAGTTATTTAAAAAATCATAAAGACTTAATCCAACAATTTACTAATGCCATTCAAAAAGGACTAGACTTTGTACATCAACATAGTGATGAAGAAGTAGCAAAAGCTATTTTAAATCAATTTCCAGATACTTCTTTAAAAGATGTAACAAAAGTTGTCAGTCGTTATCGTCAAATTGAAGCATGGCCAACAACAACAGAATTTAAAGAAGAATCATTTAACCACTTACAGGAAATTATGCAAGCAGCAAAAGAGTTGGATACAAAAGTTCCTTATCAAGAACTTATCTATTTACCATGATAAAAAATATTGTATCTATATCACATCTTCAAAAAAACTATCAAGATAACACTTTAGAAATAAAAGCAATTGATGATATTTCTTTTACTGTAGAAAAGGGAAAATTTATCTCTATTGTTGGACCATCTGGTTGCGGCAAAAGTACATTACTATCTATTTTAGCTTCTTTAGAGCAAGCATCTTCTGGTAGCATTTCTTTTGCTGATCCAAATATTCGTATTGGGTATATGTTACAAAACGATAGTTTATTTCCATGGCGAACGATCTTAGATAATTGTTTACTTGGTTTAGAATTATATCATGAAGTGACAGAAGAAAATAAAAATTATGTTATTTCTTTACTTAAAATGTATGGTTTAGGAGAGTTTATGGATAAGTATCCAGATAGTTTATCAGGTGGAATGCGACAAAGGGCTGCGTTGATTCGTACGTTAGCTATTCGCCCTGATATCTTACTTTTAGATGAACCATTTTCTGCACTTGATGCCATGACTAGGTTAGCGTTAGCAGAAGATGTATATAAAATGATTAAGCAATCTGGTAAGACTGTTTTGATGGTAACTCATGATTTAGGAGAAGCGGTTAGTTTATCGGATGAAGTTGTTGTTTTAACGAAAAGACCTTGTACGATTAAAAAAATTTACTCTATTGAATTTCCAATCTCATCTACACCAATGGAAAATCGAAAGAATAGTCAGTTTAATGTGTATTATGATAAGATTTGGAGGGATTTAGATGTCCACATATAGTAAAGAGCATTTAGCATATTTAAAAAAGAAAAAAAGGCGTAAAAGATGGATCCTTTTTTGGCAAGTTTTTCTTCTTTGTTTCTTCTTATGTTTATGGGAAGTAGCAGCTTCTTTTCATCTTATCAATACATTTTTAGCTTCTAGTCCTAGTTTAGTTATCAAAACATTTTATTCTTTAGTAAAAAACTATCATTTATTTTTACATGTTGCCGTTACTTTATATGAAACGATTATTAGCTTTGTCTTTGTTTCGGCATTAGGATTTTTAATTTCTATTTTATTATGGTGGCATCCATTTTTAGCTAAAGTACTAGATCCTTATTTAACTGTTTTAAATTCATTACCAAAAGTTGCACTTGGACCACTTATTATTATTTGGGTTGGAGCAGATATAAATTCTATTATTTTTATGGCTTTATTGATCTCTCTTTTTGTATGTATTATCAATATTTATCATGATTTTAAAAAGACGGATAAGAGTTATATTTTACTTTTAGAAAGTTTTCATGCTAGTAAAAGAGAAATCTTTTTTAAAGTGGTCTTGCCATCTAATATTAAAAATATTATCAATCATTTAAAAATTAATATCAGTATGGTTTTCATTGGTGTTATTATGGGAGAGTTATTGGTTTCTAAAAAAGGTTTAGGATATCTTATTATGTATGGAACACAAGTATTTAATATCAATTTAGTTATTGCTGCTATTTTTATTTTAGGTACTTTGTCATTTTCTTTCTATTATCTTGTTTGTTTATTCGAAAAAAGATTTTATTAAAAGCGTTTATTAGCGCTTTTTCCTTTTGTTTTCCTTGGAAAAAGCAATCTATCTATGATACACTATAAATGGTGATAATATTATGGGATTTTTAGATAAATTAAAATCAAAATTTAAAGGAAAAGAACAAGAACAAACGGAAAAAGAGAGTATTGAAATTTATGAAAAAGGCTTGCAGAAAAGTAGAAAGCAGTTTTCTTCTTTTTTAACTGATTTAACGAAACGTCATCATAAGATCGATGAAGCTTATTTTGAAGAGTTAGAAGAGATTTTAATTATGGCGGATATTGGTGTTGCTACAGTCATGGATTTTATGGATAAATTGCGTGTTAGAGTAAAAGAAGAAAAAATAGAAGATCCTAAGGAATTAAAAGAATATATTATTGATGAGTTATTTGTGATTTATGTTCATGGGGAAGTTCTATCTTGTCGTCTTGCTGTAAATGAAAATGGACCATCTGTGTATTTATTTGTTGGTGTGAATGGCGTTGGGAAGACAACGACAATTGCTAAATTAGCTTTTAAATATAAAAAAATGGGCAAAAAAGTTTTGTTAATTGCAGGAGATACATTTAGAGCTGGTGCTTGTGAACAACTTCATCAATGGAGTGAAAAAGTTGGTGTTTCTTTCTATGGAAAAGAAGAAGGAGCAGATCCTTCTAGTGTCATTTATGAAGGAATTGAAAAAGGATTAGAGGAAAATGTTGATATTATTTTGATTGATACAGCAGGTCGTTTACAGAATAAAGATTATTTGATGAGAGAGTTAGAAAAAATGAATCGTGTTATTGGTAAGATTTTACCAGGGGCACCACATGAAACATTACTTGTGATTGATGCATCAACTGGTCAAAATGGTATTGCTCAAGCGAAAGCTTTTAAAGAAATAACACCACTAACTGGCATTGTGTTAACAAAACTTGATGGAACAGCAAAGGGTGGTATTGTTCTTGCTATTAAAGAAAGTGTTCATGTACCTGTAAAGTTTGTTGGTTTTGGAGAACGTGCAGAAGATTTGCAAGAATTTGATATTGAAAAATATATTTATGGATTATTTAAAGGATTTTTGGAGGATGAAAATGAAGAATAAAAAGCAGGTAAAGCAGGTATCAATTAACCAAAAGAAAGGAGGATTTTCCTTTCTTACATTATTCCTTTGGTTACAATTTCTTTTAACAATAGCACTTCTTGTTTTGGGTGTTGTTACACTTTTTCAATTTCAATTATTATCTTATTTTCAACTTCTTTTAGGAGTGACACTTATTGTTATGGGTATAAATAATATTTTTGTTTTCAAACGAAAAAACGTGACACTTCTTTATTTAGGCATTGGAATTTTTATTTTGATTCTTTATATTTTAAAGTTGGTGATGTAAATGGAAGAAGTTGTTTATTATACGGTTTTATTTGATTTATATGGTAAATTGTTAACAGAACAGCAACAACGTTATTTTCAAGATTATTATTTTTTAAATTTATCATTAGCAGAAATTGCACAGCAAGCAAATGTCAGTAGGAATGCTGTTCATAAGCAAATTAAAATGGCTGTTTCTAAATTAGAACATTATGAAGCCATTTTGCATGTTGCTAGGAAGATGAAAAAATTAGAACAGTTGCTACAGCAAATAGATAATGATGTTATTAAAGAAAAAATTCAAAAAATATTAGATGAAGAAATAGGAGAAGAATAATGTTTGAAAAAATTATTTGTATGAGTGATCAAAGCGCAGAGGTAAAATTAGCAACTACTGCCTTAGAAAGTTATAACTTTATGAATTTACATCTTGTTTTTGAAGATCCTGATAAAAAAGTGTTGGCAGAAGTAGATGATATAAAAGATGGTGTTTTGAAGGTTCGTTTTTTAGGAGAGATTGTCAATGGAAGATTAGTTGGTGGTGTTCTTAGAAAACCAATGATGAGTGCTAGTATTCGTGTGATTGAACAAAATGAAATTCCAATGATTGTTGGACAACATCAACCGGGTTACGTCTTAATGGGAATGAGTCCATTTTATAATGATACAAAGGTTTATTTTGATGTTGGTTCATTTTTTAGTAATCATTTTGCTATTTTTGGTAATAGTGGCAGTGGTAAATCTTGTGGAGTTTCTAGAATTATTCAAAATATGTTTTTGGATAAACAGTTATTTCCTTATCGAGCTAATTTTTTGTTATTTGATTCTTCTGGAGAATATTATCATGCTTTTAAAGATTTAAATCAAATCGATCCGAATTATCATTATCGTTTTATTACAACAAATGAAATGGATGGAAATGAGTTGTTAAAATTGCCAATTCATCTATTAAATGAAGTTGATTTAGCATTATTATTGCAAGTTAATACACATTCTCAATTACCAATTATTGAGAGAATGATTAAATTAGCTAGAATGTTTTCAGAAACAGGAGATGCTGTTAAAAAGTATAAAAATCATTTGATTGCTAAAGCGATTATGACGATTCTTTATACCAATCAAACAGCACCTAATAAACGAGATGAAATATTTTCTATTTTAGCTAGTTGTTCTACAGATGAATTTCAATTAGAATCACCAGTACAAGGAATTGGATATACACGCAAATTTAGAGAATGTTTTTTGATTGATTCCCATGGTCAATTTTCAGAAAGTGTTTTATTGACAGAATATGTATCTAGTTTTATTCATGAAGAATATGATCGATATGAACCTAAAAAAGATTGTTTTTATACGTTAGAAGACTTGGAAAAAGCGTTGAATTTTACTTTGATTAGTGAAGGTTGGTTGCGAAATGAAAATACTTACGGCGATGCCATTACTTTAAAAGTGCGTTTACATTCTTTAATTACTTCTGATAATGCAAAATATTTTCAATCTCCAACTGGGCAATATATTTCTTTAGATAATTATTTGTCATCTTTATTTGTTCAAAGGGGAATTAAGTATCAGATTGTTAATATCAACTTAGATGATATTGATGATGAACTTGCTAAATCTATTACAAAAATTTATTCACGTTTATTATTTGAATTTACAAAAAGTTTAAAACAAAAGGCAAGTATTCCTTTCCATATTTTTGTAGAAGAAGCACATCGTTATATTCAAAATGATACAGATAGATTCTTATTTGGTTATAATATTTTTGAAAGAATTGCCAAAGAGGGTAGAAAATATGGATTGTTATTAGGACTTATTTCTCAACGACCTGTGGAATTATCTGATACTGTTATTTCTCAATGTTCAAACTTTTTAATCTTTAAAATTAACCATCCAACAGATGTTGATTATATTAAAAAGATGGTACCAAATATTTCTGTAGAAATTGTGGAAAAACAAAAAAGCTTACAATCTGGTACTTGTCTTGCGTTTGGTAGAGCATTTAAAATCCCATTGATTATACGATTAGAAATGCCATCACCAGAACCTAGTAGTGGTAACTGTGATGTGGTTACAAAATGGAATGGAAATACCACCGAACAACCAACTGTTATGCCAAATACACAAACAACACCACCAGCACCAGCAACAATGCCAAATTTCAGTTTTAATCAGGAGCAAACGCCAACATTATTATAATCTTATCTAAGAAAATGAAGACTGTTCTTTAATAGAGATAATGTATGAAGATTGGGTTTGTTTAAAAGTTTATTGTTGCTAGAAGAAAAGAGTTTGTCATTGCTCTTTTTTTTTGCTATAATGAAGAAAAGTAAGGTGGTGAGATGGAGTGGATATTTTTCAACTACCAGAATTAAAACAACTTTTACATCAAGTACTAGAAAATAAACATACATTCTATCAAGTCTCAAATATTTCTACAAAAGAACAAAAATATGCGTATAATCAATACGTAATGGTTACTTTGATTGACTTTTTTATCAAATATGATCTGATTATTCCTAGTGATGATTTTTTACTAGAGGCAGTTTCTGATATTAAAAGAAAAGTATTTTCTACAACTTCTTTACAGGAATTTGTCATTTATTTGCATGAATTATTAGGAAAACATGTTTGTTATCAACTAGGTTTAGAAAATGATACAAGTACTGAAAATAAAAAACAAATATTACACTATATTTATGAGAATTATATTGTTAATGGTTATTTCTTTTATAGCTTTCCTTCTTCAATAAAAGAACAATTGCAAGAAAAAGGAATTCATCCTTCTTACTTACAACCACCTATTATGGATATGAAAAAGATAGATTATATTTTTTCAAACCATCAATATCAAGATTTTATACCAGATGAATCTTTAGAAAATAAATCTTATATTCCATTAACAGATTCTCCGGCACTTAGTTATTATGCAGCTATTTCTTGTCCTTCTTATTTAGCAATGCTTAGTTCTAGTAGTAAATACTATCAAAAAAAAGGATATTACCAAGATGCTTATTATTTGAAGGATAAAGAGTTGTGTTTTGAAAACTTAGAGAAGATTTGTGATCATATTCATTGTAGTCCTAGAGAAAAACAACAAGTTTTAGCTGCTTTTCAACGCCAATGGGATATGGCAGATGCTTCTAATTTAACACCTTGTATTGCTATGATTAAAAGAAGTTCATTAAAAAAGAATCATTTAAAAGAAATCGATGAAATTTATACTTTATCAGAAAAAGAAGCTTTATCTATTTCTATTGCTAGAATTATTGATAGTCGTTATTCTGTTATTCGTTGTTATCAATTGATTTCAAACCAAGACTTTACAATTGCAGCCTTACCTGATTATGTTTTTATTAAGAAAAAGGAAAAGAAAGTAAAACTTATTGTACCAAAGCAATCAATAAAAATTGTAGAAGAAGAGCAAGAAGAAATATTACCATATCGTTTTTCTTTTAGTTATGGTTATGCTTCTATTGTTGCTTTGTTTGGATTGTTGAATATTAGTCTTGGAATGACATTACTTATTTTGTTACAATATTTTGGGAGGTAAAAGATGAATCATCAAGAGAAAAAAATTGTATTTATGGGAACGCCTTCATTTGCAGTTCCAATATTAAAAGGATTAATTGAGAAGTATCATGTTATTTTAGTGGTTAGTCAGCCGGATAAAAAAATTGGAAGAAAACAAATTTTAACACCAACACCAGTGAAAGCTTGTAGTGCATTTTTTAATATACCTATTTTTCAACCAACCAATATAAAAGATAGTTATCAAGCTATTTTAGATTTAAAACCAGATATGATTGTTACTTGTGCTTATGGACAAATACTTCCAAAAGAGCTTTTAGAATATCCAAGATATGGTTGTATTAATGTTCATGCTTCTCTTTTACCAAAACTAAGAGGGGGAGCACCTATTCATCATGCCATTATAGATGGTTATCAAGAAACTGGTATTACCATTATGTATATGAGTGAAAAGATGGATGCTGGAGATATTTTAACACAAGCTAAAACGACGATTACTTCTTCTGATACACTAGAGAGTTTACAGCATCGTTTGAGTGAAATGGGGAAAGAATTGTTACTATCTACTTTGCCTGATGTGTTTTCTCAAACTATAAAAGCTATACCACAAAATGTTGATGAAGTAACGTATGGTTATAATATTACAAGAGAAGAAGAAAAAATTAATTTTCATCGTTCTAAAGAGGAAATTGATCGCTTAGTAAGAGGACTATATCCTGTTCCATGTGCGTATACAACATTAGATGGTACGATTATGAAAGTATATGATGTAAGAATCGGTCATCGTAATTACTTTCAAACAGAAGCTGGTACAATTGTTGGTTTTGAAAAAGATGGAATTTGTGTCGTAGCAGATCAAGGTGAGATTATTTTAACAGAAATTGCTTTGGCTGGAAAGAAAAGATGCTTGGTAAAAGATTTTTTAAATGGTGTTAACAAAGAGGACTTATTAGGAAAAGTATTAAAATAGGTGGAATATGAAAAAAGAAGAACCAAAAAAGAGATCTATATTAAAAGTTATAAAGAGTTTATTTCACAATCAACAGAGTCGATCTATTTTGTTTTTAGGTGCATATGCTATTTTCTTTGCTTTATTAATTGTAAGTTTACGTTCTAATGTTTCTAAAAAACAAACAGATGCTGCAACAACCACTTCTAAAAATGTTTCTGTTCAATATAAATTAGATAAAATTAAACAGGGAAATTATTATTTTTCACGAAAAGAAGTATGGAATGGTCAAGAAAAACTTTTTGAAGGGAAGACTAATTCTTCCAGGACGGATTTGATTGTTCGTGATAATCAGCAATTAATTCATTACTTTTTATATGGTAGTATTGTCATACAAGAGGTAGAACAAGGAAAATATCAAGTGGCAACACAACCTTATTTATTTGCTAATTTATCTATTTATAAATATATGCAATCTATCCTTAATCAAGCAACGCTTATTTCAAAAACGGTCTATAGTGAAGCTAATACGATTTATCATTATCAAATCAGTACACCAACACTTACAAAAATCTTAGATGGAGAAGTGATTGACATTGCTGATACACCTAATCAAATTGAGGTAGAAGTAGATTCAAATCAAGATGTTGCATCCATCATTTATGATATTAGTCCTTATGCTAGTTTTGTTTATAAACAACCAGTTACTTGTCAGATTCAACTTACCTTTTATGATTATGGTAAAGTGGAAAATTTAGAAATACCAACATCAAAATAAAAGAATACCGTAAAAATTCTTTTTTTTTCTTTGGTTGTTCGTTATAATAGATATATAGAAAAGGTGATAAAATGTTTGAAAACTTAGGAGATAGATTACAAAATGCTATCCATAAAATGAAAGGTTATGGAAAAATAACAGAAGATAATATTTCTGATATGATGAAGGAAATTCGTCTTGCTTTATTGGAAGCAGATGTTAATTATAAGGTTGTTAAGGAATTTACCGCTAATGTGCAACAGAAAGCTTTAGGGGAAGAAGTTCAAAAAAGTATTAAACCAGGAGATTTATTTGTTAAAATTGTAAAAGATGAATTGGTTTCTTTATTGGGTGGCGAACAAGTTCCATTAGCACTTGATGGTGCTCCTTGTGTATTAATGTTAGTTGGATTGCAAGGATCTGGTAAAACAACAACGATTGCAAAACTTGCTAATTATTTACGAAAAAAATATCATAAAAAACCATTGTTGGTTGCTTGTGATGTTTATCGCCCTGCTGCGATTTCTCAATTACAACAGTTGGGAAAACAACTAAATATTGAAGTTTATAGTGAAGGAAAAGAAGATCCTGTTTCTATTAGTGAACATGCCATTGCTTATGCGAAAGAACATCAATATGATTATGTATTAATTGATACGGCCGGACGTTTGCAAATTGATGAACCATTAATGGAAGAATTAGAAAATATTGAAAAGACTGTTCATCCGCTTGAAACTTTATTAGTTATTGATGCTATGATGGGTCAAGATGCAATTCATGTCATTCAAGGTTTTCATGATAGATTACCATTAACTGGTGTTGTTTTAACAAAATTAGATGGTGATACGAGAGGTGGTGTTGCTTTATCTGTTCGTCATTTGACTAATGTTCCAATTAAATTTATTGGTACTAGTGAAAAGATGGATGGAATTGATACTTTTGATCCAGAACGAATGGCTGGTAGAATTTTAGGAATGGGTGATATTGTTTCATTAGTGGAACAAGCACAAGCTGCTATTGATGAAAAAGAAGCTGAAAAAACAGCAAAGAGAATGCAAGAAGGAAAGTTTGATTTGGAAGACTTTCTATCAACATTAAAACAGATGAAAAAGTTAGGACCTCTTGAAAATTTATTAAAACTAATTCCAGGGGCAAAAAAAATGGGTTTAACAAATGTTAAAATCCCACCTAAACAAATGGCACATATTGAAGCGATCATCTTGTCGATGACAGTGGAAGAAAGACAAAACCCTGCGATTATTAAAGCATCAAGAAAAACAAGAATAGCTAAAGGCTGTGGGTTATCTGTTCAGGAGGTAAATCAATTATTAAACCAGTTTGAACAGATGAAAAAAATGATGAAACAAATGCAAAATGGGAATATGAAAATGCCTTTTTAGATTCTTGGAGCATAGGTAATTTCTTTATCATTTTGGTGATAAATGTAATCAAGATCAACTAGTTTGATCTTCTTTTTTTGGTATGCTTTGCTTTCTTCTTGATAAAGTGGTTCATGGATTCCATCAATTTCTTGAAAATCAGGTAATGTATCTGTGGTAGCTAGCATGAAGTTATGCTGATAATTTGGATCTCCTAAGATAAGCTTTGCTTGTTGAAAATCTTCATTAATAGCGTGTATATCTTCCTCTGTTAATGTTATTTTTTGACACTTTGGACTAATTTCAAAATATAGTGGTTGTTCATGGTAGAAAAATCGTTTTTGAACAATAAGAGGATTTAGACGATAAAATGTAGGAAAATCAAATGTTTTACGACGATTTCCTAATTTTATAACATATTTTTCTGTAGCAAAAGCAAAATTAGAAGAACCAGATTCAAGATAAGATAAGTGCTTGGTATTTATTTGTAAGTGCTTGATTATTTCTTGCAGGTTTTTATCAATATTTAATTTAGCTAATGGATAAATTAAGTGTTGGTGAAAGTATGCTTTATCTTTTTTGGATGTATGATATAAAAATTCGTAAAGAAGTGAATAGTCTTTCCTGTAAGCTTTCGTGATATCAATTTGTTGCATTTCTAAATAATGAAAAATTCTTGCTACTTGCTTATCGGATAATTTTAATTCATCTAACAGAAGAAGAATATTTTCTACCTTTTCGTTTTCAATTTTAGTTATAATTTCTTTATAATTCATTTTCTTATTTCCTTTTTGTTGGTTAGTATAGCACAAGTTTTAGGCTAATAATAGATACAACTTTTATCATTGGTACATATTTTATGGTAGAGGAGGAAATAAGTATGTTTTATAATAATCAAGATTTTACAATGGATCAAAATGCTACTATCATGGGTGATGGTAATTTTATTGATCAAGATATGAATGTTGATATTAATGTTGGTATGAATCAAGGACCAACGATGATGGAAGCACAAGAAATGACAGCACCTATTATGGAACCAGTACAAGAAAGATGTATTCATAAAACGATCATACATCAAGTACCACATGCTTGAGTATTTATGTGATACTATTTATACTTAAAAGTTTTTTAAATAATTACAACAATTCTTTCGCATTTTATGATAAAATTTATATATTGTATAGAAAGTGTGGGGGAAACTATGTTTAAAGGTAAACCGTTTGTAAAGTGGGCAGGGGGAAAAAGACAGATTCTTGATCAATTAAAGAAATATGTTCCTGATACATTTGATACTTATTATGAACCATTTGTAGGTGGTGGAGCATTATTATTTGAACTTTCTCCTAAAAAAGCTGTTATTAATGATTCTAATTGGGAACTTATGAATGTTTATCGTTGTTTATGTGATGAAGATAAATTTAAGAAAATGTGTCATGTATTAAATCAATATGAAATGAAACATTCGGAGACTTTCTTTTATGAAATACGAGCAAAAGATAAAAATAAAGCAGCTTATCAACGCTTATCTGATTATACCAAAGCTGCTAGAACAATTTATTTAAATAAAGCTTGTTTTAATGGATTGTATCGTGTTAATCGAAAAAATGAATTTAATGTTCCTTTTGGAAAGAAAACAAAAGTAAATACATATGATGGTAATAACTTAATTACCGTTAGTAATTATTTGACGATGAATGATATTAAAATTTTAAATACTGATTTTGAACAAGCTGTATCAACTGCTAAGAAGGGTGATTTCATTTACTTTGATCCACCTTATGATTCTGATACAGCAACATTTAATAGTTATACCGAGGAAGGTTTTTCAAAAGATGAGCAAAAACGTTTAGCAAAAGTTTTTAAAGAACTAGATAAAAGAGGTTGTTATGTTATGCTTTCCAATCATCATACTAATTTAGTAAAAGAACTTTATCAAGATTATTTTATTCATGTTATTCATGCTAAAAGAAATATTAATTCTAATGGTTCGAAGCGTGGTAAAGTAGAAGAAGTTATTATTACTAATTTTGAAAATAGTAAAACTTTTGAGGAAAACTAAGAAAAAAACCATTTTCATTGCATAATTTGTAATGGGATGTGTTTTTTTATGCAAGAATATCAAATTACAATTGAAAGAGGAAAACAATCATTAGAAGCATTACTTGTAGATTTTTTAGTTCAACAATTGTTAGATGAATTGGGGTATTTGAATGCTTAATACCTCTTATTTGGTTGGTGCTTATATTCGTTTATCAAGAGAAGATGACGATAAGAACTATGAAAGTGAAAGTATTATCAATCAGAAGAGTTTATTGTTACAATATATTAAAGAAAATCAATTATTACTTTATGATTTTTATATTGATGATGGGTATTCTGGAACAAATTTTAATCGACCGGCTTTTCAACGATTACTTGCTGATATAGAAAGTAAAAAAATTAATTTAGTTCTTACTAAAGATATGTCAAGACTTGGTAGAGATTATATTGGAATTGGTCATTTACTTGAAAAATATTTTCCAGAACATCAAATTCGCTATATTGCTATTACGGATAATGTTGATACTTATTTAGATTCAACAAATAATGATATTGCACCTTTTAAGGCGATTATGAATGATATGTATGCTAAAGATATTTCTAAAAAGATACGTTCTAGTTTACAAGCAAAAATGAAGGAAGGAAAATTTGTTGGTAGTAGGGCACCGTTTGGTTATCAAAAAGATCCAAAGGATAAAAACCATTTAATTATTCAGCAAGATCAAGCGCTTGTGGTAAAAAAAATTTATCAATTGTGTTTACAAGGCTTTACCTTTTACCAAATTGCTTCTTATTTAACCGAAAAAAATATGAAAACACCTGCTAGTTATTATCCTTTTGAATGGAAACAGCATTATACTATTTGCTATCATCAATGGTATCCAAAAACGATTAAAGATATTTTAACGAATCAAGTATATATTGGAAATATGGTACAAAGTAAAAGAAAAAAAATTAATTACAAGATAAAAAAAGTGGTTGCTACCAACCCTTGTGATTATATCATTGTAGAAAATACTCATGAAGCAATCATTCGTAAAGATATTTATCAAAAAGTACAAGATAGAATTCCTAAAAATAAAGGTAGATGGGAAAAGAAAGAGAATCATTTACTCGATGGACTTTTGTATTGTGGTGATTGTAAAGGACGAATTATGGTTTTACCAAGAAGAAAAAAAGATGGACGTTGTTATACAATCTGTAGTCAGTATAGAAAAGATAAAAGTTGTAAGATGCATTCTAATAATTATGATGTGTTAGAAAAGAATGTTCTTTCTTGTTTGCGACAAGTGTTTTTTTCTTCTTTTAATAGTGAAATGGTAGTTCAACGTGTGATGGATGAGGTTTTGGATAAATTAGATGATCAACAGGATAAGTTGTTATTATTACAAGAAAAAATAAAGCGTTTACAAGAAAAGTTAGATATGATTTATATGGATAAATTAGATGGTCTTTTGTCTTTAGAACAATTTTTGAAGTTCCGTACTAACCTTTTAAGTGAATTAGAAGAGAAAAAAATACAATATGATCAAATGAATACTTCTTTAGAATTATCTATACAACAAAAGAAAGAGCAAATCAAAAAAAGATTAGATGCTATGCTGTTATTTTCTTCTTTTTCTCGAAAATTACTTGTTATATTAATAGAAAGGCTTGAAATTACTATGGATAAAAAAATTTTGTTAAAACTTCATTTTTAATAAAAACTTATGATTTTTTCGCGTTTTCCATGTTGATTTACAATATAAGATATATATGTTATAATTTTGCTCATCAAAAGGAGGCTTACTTTTATGAAAGTAATCTTATTTAATTCTCCAATTTATAATAAAAAAGTGGCAGATAAAGAAGACTTTTTACCTCCTTTGGGTCTTGGATATATTGCTACACAGTTAGAAAAAGATTCTATTGATGTCCAATTGATCGATTGTGTTTATCATAATTTGACGGTTGAAGAAGTATTACAGATTATTCAAAAAGAAAAACCTGATGCGGTTGGAATTAATATTTTTTTTGTCAATTTTGAATTGGTAAAGAAAATTGTTGAGAATTGCTCTACAAAAACAGATTTTATTATTGGAGGGAAAAGTACCAAATTTTTAAAAGAAGATATTCTTGATTTTCAAACCACTAATAATTTATCTATTGTTATTGGAGAAGGTGAATATATTACAAGTGATATTGTTCATCATCAAATGAAAGAACAACCAGTGTTATCTATTGCTAATAAAAAAGTGTATGATGTATCTTCTCAATCTGTTTATCTACCACGTGATATTTCTATTTTAGAATTAGATAGGAACTTTTTTAAAGACAGATTTATTATCAATAAATATCAAAAAAATGAACAAGCAATTGTGACTTCTAGGGAGTGTTTGTATAATTGTGCTTTTTGCGGAGGTGCTCGTTCTTTAAATAAAGATGTTCCGGTAAGAGAAAGAGATGAAGCATCGATTAGAAAAGAATTATTACAAATCTAACAAATGTTTCCTGCAACAGAAAGCATAAGGATTTTAGATGATTTATTTTTAAAAAATAGAAATAGTATTTTGAAAGCTGTATCTATCTTTTCTTCTTTTCCTTTTGAATGGAGAGCGATGGCTCATGTAAAATCATTGCAAGGTGCTGAAGATTTATTTGAAGTGTTAAAAACATCTGGCTGTAAAGAATTAGAAATAGGAATAGAATCTGGTAATGAACAGATGAGAGATCGGATACATAAAATGGGAACGATAGAAGAAGTATATCAGGTTGTAACAAAACTTTTAGATAGTGGTATTGATGTTAAGGGATATTTCATGTATGGATTTCCAGAAGAGTCTTTTGAACAGTGTCAAGATACATATTCCTTAGCTTCAAAGTTGTATACTTATTCTTTGTCATCTACTGGTAATTTTAGAGCTAGTGCTTTTCAATTTAGACCATATCATGGGACAGAACTTTATCAGTCGCTACATCAAAAAATTTCTTATGTTCATAATGATAAATTAGATAATCTTAAAGGAAGAAAACAATTTAATTTTATGGCTGGTAATTTTAGTCAATGTTTAGATGATGTGATTAATATGTTTGTTATAAAAACGAATCAATTAAGTTGGGAGAAGGAAGATGTTAAAGGAAATAGCAAGTTGTAGGAAATGTCCATTATGTCTCAATCAATTACCATTATTAGATAAAAAAGAAAAATGTGATGTTATGTGGGTTGGTTTGTCTTCTAAAAAAGTAGAAAACCTAGATAAAAATTATCCACTTGAAGAAAATACAAATAGTGGAAAAATCATTAAAGAAGTAGAACAAATGTTACCAAATGTTTCTTATTATAAAACAAATTTAGTAAAATGCTTACCATTAGATGACAAGCAGAAATTACGATATCCAACAACAGAAGAGATGAATGCTTGTATTTCTAATTTGGTAAAAGAAGTTGAATATCTTCACCCTAAAATTGTTTTTCTATTGGGAGAAAAAGTAGCTACTTTTGTAGAAAAATATTATAAGAAATATCCAGTTAATTATCCTGTTGTATTTAAAAAAGTAGAACATCCATCCTATATTTATATTTATAAGAAAAAAAATAAAGCAGATTATATTTATAAATTAGTGCAAATGATACAAGAAACAGTTGTTGATAAAAAGGTATAACAAAAAAGTGCAAGGACATGTTTGTCCAATTCGTACTAGAGTTATTAATCATCATATTTATAAACATTGCTATCGTCCAGAGTATTCTTGCTGTGAAGAAAATGTTGTTAGTAATGTTGATCAAGGTTCTTGCTGTCAATTTCGTTCATAAAAATTGTCTAATCATGTCTAATTGCTTGCAATTGTGATTATAGAATTGTATCCTAATAATAGGAGAGTGATAGTGTGATTTATCCATCAATAGATAAACTTTTAAATATTGTAAAATCAAAGTATGAGCTTGTTCATATTGCTGCACGTCGTAGTAAGGAAATGGCAAAGACAGAACAATTTCAAATGAGAGAAAATGAATATAAATGTCAGAAGAATATTGGTCGTGCTTTAGAGGAAACTTTAGAGGGTAAGTTAAAAGTTATTGAAAAATAATAAAAGGATATAATAGTTTTATTCTGTTATATCTTTTTTAAAAAAGTCTTGACGAACATTAGTTTGATAATTATAATAAAATGCAATGGTATATTAAAGGAGGAAAAGTTATGAAGGTAATTCGATATGTTAGAAAAAAAGATGGTAGTTATGCAATTTTTTTTGATGATGATAGGGTAGTTTGTTTATATGAAGAAGTTATTTTGGAAAATGAATTGTTGTTAAAGTCTTCTTTATCTAGTGAATTTTTAAATAAATGTCTTGAAAAAAATAAAAAATGGCAGTGCTATCATGAGGCTTTATCCTTATTGAAAAAGAAAATGAAGACAACGTATGAACTTACATGTTTATTAAAAAATAAGGGTTATGATGAGGAGCTTTGTTCTTTTGCGGTATCTAAGCTTTTGCATCAAGGGTATTTAGATGATTTACAATATGCTAAGAGCTATGTCCATTTTCAGATGTTGACGACTTCACATGGACCTTTTTCGATTCAGACTAACTTACAACAGAAAAGAATTGATAGTTTCCTTATCGAACAGGCTTTGCAGTTATATGATCTTGAAAAACAACAAGAAAAGGTAGAAAAAATTGTAAAGAGAAAAAGTTTATCGAATCAATCTAAAAGTAAGCGTTATCTTGTACAAAAATTACAATATGAATTATTGAAGGATGGATTTGATAAAAATGTTGTAAATAAGGCATTAAAAAATTTAGAAATTCAAAATGAAAGTGCTGTTGCTAAACGAGAGTATGAGAAGCTTTATCGAAAGTTTTCTAAAAAGTATGATGGGAAAGAATTAGAATATCGTTTACAGCAAAAGATGTATCAATTAGGTTTTACTAATGATAAGTATTAAAAAAGATCTGATTGAATCAGATCTTATGAACTGCTACTTGAGTTTTTAGCATTTTCAATTAGTTTATCCATCAAGTTGTCATAATCTTTTTTCAAAGCGTCGTCTTTAAATGTTACGCCTTCTTTTTCTCTTATGGCAATTAATGTTTCATAGCGAAGTGTAGCATCATTATTTAGTTTTTCTTCTGTTAATTTTTCTAAAATGGTTGATTTAATATCTTTTAATTTTGCTTTGTCTTTTTGATCAACTTTTAAAATAATATGGTATCCATAAGTTGATTTTACAGGTTCTTTTGTATATTCTCCCTTTTTAAGAGCGATAGATGCTTCCGTGAAGTTTTCATCCATATTACTATCTTTGTTAAAATAATCAATTAATCCACCATCACTAGCAGTACCGGTATCATCTGATTTTTCTTTTGCTAATGTTTCAAAATCAGCACCTTCATCTAGTTGTTTGATAATATCTTCAGCTTCTTTTTTCGCTTTCTTTTCAGCTTCTTCTTTTTCACTTTGGCTCATATCACTTGTTGTATCAGGTTTAATTAAGATGTGGCGTACTTTCATATCACCAACAACTTCTTCATCATAATATTTGTTGATTTCATCATCTTTAATATTATCTTTGATATAGTCTTCAACTGCAAGATTTCTTTTGTACTCTAAAGATAACATGTCTCTTAATTCTTGTTCGTCTTTTACTCCTAAATACTGACTGATTGCTGCTTTAAAAGTTTCTTCGTTGTTGTTGTATTGTGCTTTCATTTGTTTGATTTGACTATCAATTGTTGTTTTCTCTTCATCATTTGCTTTGTATTTTTTGTCTAATAACTCATGATCTAGTAAATCTACTAAAATACTAATACCATATTTTTCTTTTAATGTTTGGTAAAGGGTGTCAGCACTGATCTTTCCACCATCATATTTAATAACGGTACTATTGTCCTTCACCTTAGAAGTTTTTCCACATCCTGTTAGTACTGCACAGCCAAGAACTAGTACAGATACTGTTGCTAGTAATTTTTTATTATGCACTTTTTTTACCTCCTCCTATTATGAAATGCATATTTATCATACCATTATCTAAAAAAATAAGCAATTGATTGCTTTAAAATTTATGAACTTTGTCATAGAACAGGCACACAATTTCTACTTTTGCCATAAAATATGATGAACACTAGAAAAAAGGAGGATTTAAGTTATGGGTAATTGTAATTCATCAAGTGCTATTGTATTAGTATTATTTATTCTATTAGTCATTATTATAGGTGCCTATATCTAAAAAAATAAAAGGAGGTGTTTTTATGTCTTGTTCTAATAATTCAACAGTGACGACTTCTAGTTGCTCATGTCGTCCTAGAAATAGCTATATCATCATTATTGTATTATATATATTATTAGCTATTATTTTAGGATCAGCACTTACTTGGTAAAAGAACCGTTTGGTTCTTTTTTTGTATAGAAACATTTGTTTAGTACATATTAAAAATGGTGAACTGCATGTATGAATATATTAATAATTTCTTTTTGTTTTCTATTTTAGGTTATTGTTATGAAAATATTTTACAGCTTATTTTTCATCAAAGATTATCTCATAATCCTTTTTTCTTTTGGTGGATGCCAATCTATGGTTTTGGTGTTGTTATTGTTATGTTGTTGACAAGACTTATTTTTAATCGTTTGAAACAACCAAGATGGGTGAAAATTATTTGTTTATTTCTTTCTTGTGTCGTTGTTTTAACACTTTTAGAACAACTTGGTGGGATGATTATAGAAGCCTTTTTCCATAAGAGTTATTGGGATTATTCTAAGATGAAATTTCATATTGGAAAATATATTTGTTTAGAAGTTAGTCTATTGTGGGGTGTGTTTTGCATGATTTATTTATATCTTGTAAAACCAAGGACGGATCAGTTGTTAAAAAAAGTTCCAAAATTTGTTAGTTTGGTACTCATCGTTATTTTTCTGTGCGATTTTATTTATTCTTTTTTCTTAAAGTGATATGATAATCATAGGTGATATATTTGAAGTTAGAAAAAGATGAAGTGTTACAATTAATAGAAAAATGTCAGTATCCATTAGAACAATCAACAATTGATCGATTGCAAGCTATTTTCTTTTCTTATGATAATATTGTACCAGCTTCTTTTGATGTGATTGTTGTCCTTTGTAGTAGTTCTATTAATAGAATACAAAAAGCCATTGAATTATATCAGCAAAAACGAGTTCCTATTTTGATTAGTGGTAATAATTATTTAGAAAAAGATCAGTTGATGGAAGCTGAAAAATATTATATTTATGCGGTTACACATGGAGTTAGAGAAGAAGATATTTTGTTAGAGCAAAAATCCCATAACACTTATCAAAACTTTGAAGAAACATTTCATATTTTAAAAACGACTTCTTATTCTTCTATTGTGTTAGTAACAAGTGCCAATCATATGCCACGAGCAATTTTAACTTGTTCTTCTTATATGAAAAAACATCAGCTTGCATATGAAGTTTTTCCGGTTGTTAGTTATGCAACCTTATTACCAAAGAACAGTTGGTATCAAAATCAAAGAGCTGTTGCTATTTTAAAAGGTGAATTAGAACGAATGATAACCTATCATTTACTAAAAACATAAAAAGTCTCAACGAATAGAGGCTTTCTTTGTTTTACGATGTTAGTTTTTTTTCAATTTCATCAATTGATAGTAGCTGTTGTTTTCTTACTGTTTTGATACCATCTTCTTGATAACGTGGAATGATATGAATGTGGTAATGTGGAACTTCTTGGCCATATTCATTATTTTGAATTACTGTCATTCCATCTATTTGTAATTTATCTTTTAATAATGGATAAATCTTTGTTTGAATAATTTCTACCATATCAGCAGCAAGATCTTTTGGTAATTCTAATACATTTTTTACATGCTTTTTAGGGATGATTAACAAATGACCATCTGAGACAGGATTGATATCTAAAAATACTAATACTTTTTCATCTTCATAAACTGTTTTTGCTGGTATTTGCTTGTTAATAATTTTACAAAATAAGCATTCTTCCATATTCTTTCCTCCTAGTTTTCATTATATCATTGATTTGATACATTTTGATAATAGAAATGATTTTCTTCTGCTAATTTTCTTACCATGCTTTGATTTTGATTTGGACAAGTTACTTGATAGAGTTTTGTTTCTTTGGGATTTTTGGTGGTTAATAATAAATTTTGTTCTTGTTTTTGGTAGGTATTTAATTTTTGAAAAGTTATTTTACAAGAAGTTAATTCTGTATCTTGGAAGACGTTATCCCATTCTTTCTTTATTTTCTTTTCTAGTGATTTTAAAAAAGAATTTCCTTCTATATAGTCTTGTTGATAGGTATCTGTTATCTTTTTTTTATGATAGATAATTTGAAAGGCGTGATTTTCATTTTTAGGATCAGATACATTCATAGTGTACATTCTGTCTTTGGCGTGATAAATAATATTTCCTTTTGTTAATTCTTGATAGTTTTGTTGATAGTAAGTATTCATTTTTCCTTTAACAGAAGGATAGAAAAATATATTTCCTAATTTGTTTGTTATGATGATATAAAAAGATAAAACACTTACCATGATAAGTAAGGCTTGTTCTAACATTAATTTTTTATGATTTATCATATTGCTTCACCAACCTTATTATAATCTAATCATTGTCGATAAAGCAATTGTGTGTTATACTATGAGTGATTTTTCGTTGATTATTTGACAAAAAAATTACAAAGAATCATGTATAGTTAGAAAAAGGTGATAAATATGTTAGAAATAAAAGATATAACAGCTAGTATTAAAGCTTCTAAAAAAGTGGTATTGAATCATTTTTCTTTGACGATCAAACCTGGAGAGATTCATGCCATTATGGGTCCAAATGGTGTTGGGAAAAGTACCTTATCAAAAGTATTATTACATCATAAAGATTATGAAGTGTTATCTGGTAGTATGACTTATCAAGGGACTGATTTAGAAAAATTATCAACAGATGAAATAGCAAGATTGGGTATTTTTTTATTAATGCAAGATCCTGTTGTTATAGATGGAGTTAGAAATAGTGAATGCATTAAGATGGCATTAAATGCAAGAAAAGAAGAACCAGTTAATTTATATCAATTTATTCAAGAAATGAAGCAAGAAATGACCAATTTGAAAATGCCTGCTGATATGATGCATCGTTTTGTTAATCAAGGTTTTTCTGGTGGTGAGAAAAAGAAAAATGAAGTGTTGCAATTAAAAATGTTAAAACCATCATTTATTCTTTTAGATGAGTTAGATAGTGGTCTTGATGTAGATAGTTTGAAAGTTGTTTGTCAAAATTTGAATGATTATTTACAAACTTATCCTGATACTAGTGTGTTGATTATTACTCATTATAGTCGTATTTTAGATTTGATTCATCCTGATTATGTTCATCAAATGATGAATGGTACAATTGTTAAAACTGGTGATATGACTTTAGCAAAAGAGATTGAAAAAGAAGGCTATCATGGGGTAAATGAAGTAAGTGAGAAGGGGCAAGCATGAATAAACTAGTAATAGATAATCCATTACAACAAGATACAAAAGATACATTTCTATCTTTAAAGGAAGATACATTTTTATCTATTGCAAGTGCTAGTGAAATTTATCTTTCTATTGAGAAAAACATTTGTCTTGATATAGAATGTTCTGCATCTTTGATTTTACATGTGATTAGTTTTAATCAGGAATTTAATTGTTGTGTTCATTTGAGTGAAAAAGCAAACCTAGAAGCCTATTTTAATACGATGACAGATACTAATACTACTTGCAAGATTAATGTTTATCATGATGGAAAACATAGTCAAAGTATGGTTAGTTGTCATGGGATTAGTTATCAAAATGGTAATTTAGAATTTCAAGTGAATGGTGTTGTACCGAAAGGAATTTCTTCTTGTACTTGTAATCAAGTTAGTCAAATTGTGACACTTGGTCAAGCAAAAGGTAAAATAGAACCTAATTTATTTATAGAAGAATATGATGTTATTGCAAATCATGCAGCATATATTGGACCTTTTAAAGATGAACTTATCTTTTATTTACAAACAAAAGGTTTATCCATTGATGTGATAGAGCGATTGTTATTAACATACTTTTTCTATCAAAAGAGTAATCATAAGGCTTATCAAGAGAAAATACAGGCATTGATGTTTAAGATTTTTAATTAGGAGGTGAATAATGGTGAATAGAGATGATTTTCCTATTTTAGATACAGGAGTTATTTATTTTGATAATGGTGCAACATCTTTAAAACCAAAACAAGTCGTTGAAGCGATGAATGAATATTATTATCAATATGGTGCAAATATTCATCGAGGAGATTATCAAATTTCTTTAAAAGCAAGTGATGAATATGAACAAACAAGAGATGTGGTTGCAAGATTTATTCATGCCAAAAGTGCCAAAGAAATTGTTTTTACAGCAGGAGCAACGGATGGATTAAATAAAATTGTTTTTGGTTTTATGGAAGATTATTTAAATGATGGGGATGAAGTGTTATTAACAAAAGCTGAACATGCTTCTAATGTTATTCCTTGGTTGGAACTTGCTAAAAGAAAAAATATTCAAGTACATTTTATACCACTTGATGAAAATCATGAATTATCTATTGATACAGTTTCTGCTTGTATTCATGATAATACAAAAGTTATTTCCATTGCTGCGATTACAAATGTCGTCGGTGATATTCGTCCGATTCATGAGATTGGTAAGTTGTGTCAAGAAAATAATATATTATTTGTAGTAGATGGTGCACAAAGTGTTGCTCATGATGTAACTGATGTTCAAAAAGACAATATCGATTTTCTTGCTTTTTCATCTCATAAAATGCTAGGACCAACTGGTGTTGGAGTGCTATATGCGAAAGAAAAATATTTAGAAGCGATGCGACCACTTAGTTTTGGTGGGGGAATGAATCAATCCTTTGAAGAAACAGGAGAAGTAGAGTATAAAAGTATTCCGACAAGATTAGAAGCCGGAACACCACCGATTGCAGAAGTTATTGGTTTGAAGCATGCTGTTTTATATTTAGAAAAAATAGGAATGGAAAAAATAGCAGCTTATGAAAAAGAATTAAAGACATATTTGTTAGAACAATTAGAAACACTTGATCATATTATCCTATATAACAAAACAAGCAAAAGCGGTATCTTAGCGTTTAACATTCAAGGCGTTTTCAGTCAAGATAGTGCAATTTATCTTGATCATTATCATATTTGTGTTCGAGCTGGTAATCACTGTGCAAAAGTATTAAAAGATGAAATTAATATAAAAAATACTTGTCGTATTAGTTTTTACTTTTATAATACAAAAGAAGAAATTGATGAATTGATTAAAGTACTAAAGAAAAGTGATGAATTATATAAAATAGTATTGTAGGGGATGAGAAAGAAATGGACAAAGAATTAAGTAGAGAAATTATTATTGATAATTATCAACACCCATATCATAAAGGTTTAAAAGAAGATGATACCTATTACATGGCAAATACCAACAATGAATCTTGTATTGATAATATTGATATTCAACTAAAAATAGAAAATGGAAAAATAATAGATGCTAATTTTGATGGAGAAGCTTGTGCTATTTCTACTTCTGCAACCTCTATTTTTATGCGAAAATTAATTGGTAAAACAATCGATGAAGTGAAAAAAATATTAGAAAACTATACAGCTATGATCAATGAAGAACCTTATGATAAAAATATATTAGAAGAATTACTTGCGTATGATCAAATTTATCTACAACCCAATCGTAAAAAATGTGCTTTGTTACCAAAAGATACAATTGATAAAATTTTTAGTCAATTAACTTCTTTAAAAGAGGTGTCTTAATGGATATAAAAGGATTATCAAAAGAAAATATTGTAAAGATTTCTCAATATAAAAAAGAAGATGATTGGGTTTTAGATTATCGAACGAAAGCTTTTGAGGCTTTTACTAGTATGAGGGAGCAACTACCATTTGGACCTAGTTTTTCTCTTGATTTAAATACGATTACTTATTATAAATCTCAAGATGAAAAGATGGTAGATGATTGGAATCAGATGTTAAAACCAGTTCGAAATGAACTAGAATCTCTTGGTGTCAAAGAAGCAGAACAACATCTTGGTGGAATGGGAATTCAGTATGAGAGTGAAGTTATTTATCATAACATGTTGGAAGAATTAGAGAAGAAACATGTTATTTTTACATCGATTGAAATAGCTTTGAAGAAATATCCTTCTATTGCTAGGAAATATTTTGGTAAAATTGTCTCTTTTCAGGAAAATCGTTATGCAGCATTAAATAGTAGTGTATTTAGTGGTGGTAGTTTTATTTATATTCCACCTCATACAAAATTAGATAGACCTTTACAGAGTTATTTCCGTATTAATAGTAAAAGTATGGGGCAGTTTGAAAGAACGTTAATCATTGTAGATGATGATAGTGAATTACATTATATAGAAGGTTGTACTGCTCCTAGTTATAGTGATGCTTCTTTGCATGCTGCGGTTGTAGAAATTTATGTTGGAAAGGGAAGTAAATGTCGCTATACAACGATTCAAAACTGGGCGACGAATGTGTATAACCTTGTTACCAAACGTGCACTTGTTGAAGAAGATGGTACCATGGAATGGATAGATGGTAATATTGGTAGTTGTGTAACGATGAAGTATCCTAGCTGTATATTAAAAGGTGCTAGATCTTCTGGAACTTGTATTACGATTAGTGTTGCAACACATGATCAACAACAAGATACAGGTGCTAGAATGATTCATTTGGGTCCTCATACAACGAGTAAAATTATTTCTAAAAGTATTGCAAGAAGTGGTGGTAATGCTACTTATCGTGGAAAAGTACGAATTGCTCCTAGTGCTAGTTTTGCTTCTAGCATGGTGAAATGTGATAGCCTTATCTTAGATGAAAAAAGTAAAAGTGATACGATTCCTACTAATATTTGTGAAGTGGATAATGGTGTTATTGAACATGAAGCAACAGTTTCTAAGATTAGTGATGAAAATTTATTTTATTTAATGAGTAAGGGAATTTCTAAAGAAAAAGCAGAAGAACTTATTATTTTAGGTTTTATTGATGCTTTTAAGGAAGAATTACCAATGGAATATGCCGTTGAATTAAATCAATTGTTAAAAAGAAATTTGTAAATTCTATTGTTTTTTCTTTCACTTTGAGAGTTTTTCTTAGCTTTAATTTATTATTTTGAAAGCAAAAATTGACTGATTTTTGTAAATCGGTCTTTTGCTTTCTTTTTTTTGTTATGTTACATTCTTAGGCAAACAAAGGAGGAAATGTAATGTTAAATAATTTAATTTTAGTAGGAAGACTTGCTCGTGATATTGAAGTATATCAAACAGCTAATGGGCGACAGATGGGAAGGATTTGTTTAGCAATTCCAAGATCTTTTAAAAATATGGAAGGTGTTTATGAAACAGATTTTATTCCATGTATTTTGTGGGAAGAAAAAGCAAAAATAGCGTCTAGTTATTGTCATAAAGGGGATGTTATTGGCGTTAGAGGAAGATTGCAGTCTAGGCTTTGTGAAACCCCAGATGGAAATCGTTATGTGTTAGAAGTGGTAGCAGAACGATTGACGTTTTTATCTTCTAATACGAAAAAAGAACTAGAAAAAGAAGTAGTAGAAGAAAAAGATAATGAAGAAATAACTTCTTAATAGTTACTTTCTTGTTAATTATAGACAAAACGTATTTCAACCTTTATACTATTATAGTAGAGGTGATAGATATGTTATTTGGAAAAAGATTAAAAAAAATACGATTACAACATGATTTGACGCAACAAGAATTAGGAGATAGAATTCATGTGACAAAGGTAAGTATTTGTTGTTATGAAAATGGTAATAGAACACCGACACTCGATACTTTATTAGATCTTTGTGAAGTATTTCAAGTTGGTTTGGATGAATTATTAGGACAAGATAAGTTAGTTGCTGTGAAGAAAAATAAAAATAGAAAGATGTATGTTTGTAATGAAGAAGTTGCATTATTAAAAAAGATAAGACAAGATGAAAAACTATATACATTGTTATTAGAAGATCAAGAAGCATTTTTCAAGTTATTAAAAGAAACGATAAAATAATAAGGGAGTGGGAAGAATGATACTAGATATTATAGATAAAAAACGATTGGGAAAAGAACTTACGAAAGATGAATTAGCTACTATTTTTAATGGTTATTTAAAAGATGAAGTACCTGATTATCAGATGAGTGCTTTCTTAATGGCAGTTTGTATTCAAGGAATGAGTGATCAAGAGGTATTTGATAGTGTTGATATTTTTATTAAAAGTGGTGAAGAGATTGATCTTAGCTTTATGAATCTACCAGTTGCTGATAAACATTCTACAGGTGGTGTGGGTGATAAAACTACGCTAATTGTTGGTCCCATTGTAGCAAGTTGTGGAGTTGGTGTTATTAAAGCAAGTGGACGTGGTCTTGGATATACAGGAGGTACGATTGATAAACTTTTGTCCATTCCTTCTATGCAGGTAGATTTATCTTTTGATGCTATCAAACAACAGGCCAAAGATATTGCATTAGTGGTGACAAGTCAAACTGCTAATTTAACACCATTAGATAAAAAGGTTTATGCTTTAAGAGATGTTAGTGATACGGTGTCATCTGTTGCCTTAATTGCTATTAGTATCATGAGTAAAAAAATTGCAAGTGGTTCTTCTCATATTTTAATTGATGTCAAACAAGGAGAAGGTGCATTGTTACAAGATAAAAAACAAGTGTTACAACTTTGTGATTTATTAAAGAAAATTGGAAATCATTATGGAAAAGATGTACAATGTATTATTTCTTCTATGGATGCACCGTTAGGATTTGCAGTAGGAAATAAAGTGGAAGTGTTAGAGGCTATTTCTGTATTAAAAAATGAAGAAAAAGGTCCTTTATTAGAAGAATGTCTTTTACTTGCTAGTACAATGATTCATCAAGCTAAAAACATTTCATTAGAAGAAGCAAAAGAAATGGCTTCTAATGCAGTTACTTCTATGAAAGCTTATCAAAAGTTTTTAGAATTTGTATCTTATCAACATGGTGAGGTTGATAAATTAGCACTTCAGGCATCAGCTTATTATTTACGATCACAAAAAAAAGGTACCATCCATCAAATTCATGCTTTAGAAATTGCAAAACTTGCTTTACAACTTGGTGCTGCAAGAGTTAAGAAAGATGATGAAATAGATTATGATGCTGGTGTTGTTTTGCAAAAGCAAGTTGGTGATAAAGTAGAAAAGGATGAAGTGTTAGCAATTTTATATACTAATCGTCCTATCTTTGCTATTGATGTATTAAAAATTTTTGAAATCGATTGAATTTAAAGATTTACTTTGTTATACTCTAGATAAAGGTAGGGTATAGTTATGAAGAAGAAAAGTAAAGATCAACAGATGATGGTACAATATGAAGAAGCGATGAAACAAATTAAAAAGATGAGTGTGATTTGTAGTTTTATTATTGTTCTTGTGATTAGTATTAGTACTTTGATACCAAATCCATCTTATGCATTATTAGAGGAAAAAACATTACCGGAAACATTTTCTTTGGAGGAGTCAGATGCTTATTTAGAAGAAATTGAAACCATTTTCGTCAAACAATATCAAGCGGTTAGTGACAATGGAGATATGGATAGCACTTATGCAATGGATAGAGAAGCTGTTGCGATAAATAATAGCAAATATCAACAAACTTCCACTGATTTTAATCGCTATCCTGGTATTCTTTATATTTTAGATCAGAATGATTTTAAAACAAATAATGCTAAAGTAAATTATTATTTAACGCAACTTGCTATTTGGTGGTATGAAGATATCATTGATGGTTATGCAAATGATAAAAATTATGTAACAGTAGTTTCTGATGATGGTGCTGGTGCAAGAACAGATGTTATTGATCAAGAAGCAACGGTAGATGAAAGATATGATGATTCTGGTAAATATCGTTTTGATAATCGTTTATCTGCACTTGAAAAGAAAATGATTAC
Source organism: uncultured Bacilli bacterium (assembly GCA_934149515.1). Taxonomy (GTDB): domain Bacteria; phylum Bacillota_I; class Bacilli_A; order RF39; family UBA660; genus Onthousia. The sequence goes on along the minus strand of CAKPFD010000006.1, from coordinate 25,001 downwards.
AGAGAATACATCCTTTGGTAGTGATATTGTTGATTTAGTTACTAAAGCAGTAGCGTATCAGTTGCCATCAGCAACACTATTAAATATTCCGAGTGCACAAGATATCACTTACCATATTACTGGTGATTATTTAGAAACGAATGATATCAAGGTTTCTTCTGATGATAGTGGTTTAGTTTCTTATCAAGTAAAGCTTGATTCTAGTGATCTTGAAGTTGTAGATAGTACTGGTCAGGTCAAAAAAGAATCTTTTGCAGCGAATGAACCATTTCGTTTACGTATTTTATTGAGTAAATTAGAAAATCAACAAATAAATTTGTCTGCTACGGTGACTGGTATATTTCGTCATTTAAATGGTGCATTTTATTATCCAACGTCACCAGAACCAGCAGTAAGATTTAATAACTTTATTTTGGGTTCTGCTACAAAACAAACAATAACAGATACAGTACATCTAGATTATCAGTTAGAAACTGGATCTGTTACCATTCATAAAGTAGATGCACAAACCGATAAAGCATTAGCAGGAGCTACTTTTGTGATTACTGATTCTAAAGGAAGTCAAGTTGCTAAGTTTACAACAACAAATCAACCTTATGATATAACATTACCAACGGGTAATTACACTTTAACAGAAACAATCGTTCCAGATAATTACAATATCGAACAAGCTAATTATGAATTCAGCGTTGAGAAAGATACAAAAACAGAAGTAAAAGTAACAAATACCAAAGAAATAGCTGTTCCAAATACTTCTCTTAATATGCCAATGATTTATACTATTGGTGGTATCATTATTGCTGTTGGAGTTTTATTGATTGTTGTTGCTTTGAAACCACAGTCTAAAAAGAAATAATCAATAGGTGTCTATTCATTGGAAATAGCACCTTTTCTTTTGACAAAATAATTGAAAAAATAAGTTGCTTTTGTTATACTTGGTATTAGAAAGTAGGGTGAAAATCATGAAAAAGAAATTATCAAAAGAACAACAAGAAATGATTCAACAATTTGATAAAGCATTTCATATGGTGAAAAGAATAGCTGTTATTTCTAGTTTTGTTATTTTGTTTGTCGTTGCTTTTGAATCTAGTTTTTCTACGAATACTTCTTATGCTTTAATACAAAATGAAACGTTACCAGAGACCTTTTCTTTAAAAAACACAGGAACTACATTGAAACAAATAGGTGATATCGATGTCAATATTTATGCAGGAACTAGTGATTCTGGTGATTTAGATCAGGCTTATCGTGTTTCAAGAAGACGATTAATGGCTGATTCAAGTGATATCTATTCTAAGCAAAATTCTGTTTTAGAAAATTATTCTGGACTTTTATATATTTTAGAAAATAATGATTTTAAAACGAATAATGCTAATTTGAATTATTATTTAACACAACTTGCGGTATGGTGGTATTTAGATTTAAAAAATGGTTATAGCAATGATATAGATTATTGCGATACAATAGATGGTGATATTGTTTCTTGTAGTGAGGTTGCTGAAGATGATCGCTATCTTGTTAACAATTTATCTGTTTCAGATAAACAAACCATTGCTAATGATGAAGATTTTGGTAGTATGATTACAGACATTGTAACGAAAGCACTATCTTATCAAGAACCAGCGACTGCTACTGTGACACTTCCAAAAGAAGAAGATATTACATATCATATTATTGGAAATTATTTAGAAACAAATGATATTACAGTTTCTTCTTTGAATCAGTTTGCTACTTATCAAGTAAAAGTTGATTCTAGTGATGTAGAAATTGTAGATAGTACTGGTCAAATAAAAAAAGATACGTTTATGGCGAATGAACCATTTCGTTTACGTGTTGCAATGGATAAAATTAAAAATAATCAGATTAGTTTAGATGTTACCGTTGTTGCTAATATTCGTCATTTGAATGGTTATTTGTATCGCTCTAGTTACTCTGAACCAGGTCCTTATTCACAATTGGTTTTAGGAAGTGTTGATAAAGAAACATTAACAGGAAGAATTCAAGTTGATTATAATCTTGAAACTGGTAGTGTTGCTATCTACAAGGTTGATGCTCAAACAGATAAAGCATTAGCCGGTGCTACTTTTGTAGTGATGAATTCTAAAGGGAATCAAGTTGCTAAATTTACGACAACGAATCAACCTTATGAACTTGTTTTACCAACTGGTAATTATACTTTGAAAGAAACAATTGTACCAGATAATTATAGTGTTGAAAATCAAGATTATCCTTTTACAGTAGAAAAAGATACGAAAACAGAAGTAAAAGTAACGAATACTAAAGAAATTGCTGTTCCAAATACTTCTTTGAATGCTGTTATTATTTATTGTATTGGTGGAATAAGTGTTGTACTTGGTGCTATTTTCATTCTTTTGGCGGTAAAACCTCATCATGAAAAAAAGAAATAATACAAAGAAAAAACTTCTAGTCACTGGTATTTGCGTTTTCGTTATTGGTTTTGCTATTTTGCTTTTTCCACCGCTAGAAAAAGTAAAAAAACAAGTTTTTAATGATATGCGTTTAGCAATTTATCGTTATCAAATTAACCAAGATAATATTTATATGAATCAAGATGTTACAACACTTCCTTCCGATTCTTCAACAGATTCATCTATGAAAGAAGATACAACGTTTTTATATATTGGACAGTTAGAAATTCCAGCAATCTCCTTAAAACGAGGTTTTGTCGAAAAAGATTCTATATATAATAATATTAATTATAATATTCAAATTGCTAAAGAAGCAGATTATCCTGATGTTATAGATGGTAACTTTATTTTAATGGCACACTCTGGTGATGCGGCAATTTCCTTTTTTGATTCTTTATACCAATTAAAACTAGGAGATGAAGCGATCGTTAGTTATCAAGCGAATACATATCATTATCAATTAGTAAAAACCTATACTGTTGAAAAAACAGGGAAGGTAGCAATTTATCGAGATTATCATAAAAAAACATTAACCTTAATTACTTGTACTAGAAATGATGATTCTCATCAAAGTATTTATATATTTGAACAAAAAGCATAAGGAGATGGTAGTAGTCATGGAACTTTCTTTTCCAAAACAGATAATGACAGTTTTGCAATGTATTTTTTCTTCCTTTTTAACAATAGAATTATTGATTGTTTTTCTTGTTATTTATTTGTTCTTTCACTTTAATCAAACTATTCAAAATAAAAAAATACCTTATTTGATTTGTGGTTTATTATTATTTATCTTATGTTTTATTTATTTTTTATTTCAACAAGATATTCATCAAGTATTATTTGAGATTGTGAAAGTAGCGATGCAGTGTTTTTATTTTCCAAATATTATTTTCTATTTTGCTAGTGTTATTTGTTGCTTTATCAGTTTAGTTGTTAGTGTTCAATTACCACTTACTACTTGGCATAAAAGAGGAAACTTAATCATTTTATTGTTTATTATTTTCTTATTTACTATATTTAGCACGATTTGTTATCAACAAAATATTTCCTTTACATCACCAGAAGCTATCTATTCTTCTCAAACATTATTTTCCATCGTACATCTTAGCCAGTGTCTATTTCTTTTCTTTTGGGTATGGCAACTAATCCTTTCTTTTTGCCATAAACATTCCATTCATCTATCTAATTTGAAAAAAGATAAGACAAGTGCTATAATAAGAAAGAAATGAGGTTGGTGCCTGATATGAAAGACAAAATAAAGAAAAAGAAAACTCAACTTGTTCAACAAGTCAAACGAATGAAAGAAGAAAAAGTAATACAAAACTATTTTAAAAATAATAGTTTGTTTGTTGTATTTGTTTGTATGTGTGTCCTTAATTCAACTTGCTTACGTTTTTTTACCATGCATACATTTGAAAATTACTTAGCAATTAAACCAATTATGTCTGATGTTGCTATTGTTGTGATGATTGGATCATTTTCCTATCTATTTAAAAATAAAAAACGCTATACCTATTTATTAGTATGGGCGATTATTTTTACTGCTTGTTGTATGATCAATTCTATTTATTATACATTTTATACTTCTTTTGCAAGCTTTTCGATGTTATCATTAACACAATTCATAGCACCAGTTGGTGATGCTGTTGTAGAAAATGTTTTACAATTAAAAGATTTGTTTTATTTAATTCCTTTATTTGCTTTTATTTTCTATTATCATTACTTGGTTAAAAAAGGTAAATATCAAAAATATACAAAACCAGTAAGAAAAACAAAATGGACACATACGTTTGCTGGTGGTGCCATTATTATGATTGCTTTTATCATTTCTTTATCTGGTTTAGAAGTGGGACGTTTTATAAAGCAATGGAATCGTGAATATATCGTTATGCGATTTGGTATTTATTTATATCAAGGAAATGACTTAGTAAAAAGTGTACAACCAAAAATTAGTGCAATGTTTGGATATGATAAAGCAAAAAAAGAGTTTGAAGAGTATTTTAAAGATAAATCTGAAACACAAGATTATACCAATAAATATACCAATATTTTAGAAGGTAGAAATGTTATTGTCATTCATGCAGAAAGTTTACAAGATGTTGCATTAAATCGTACCTTTAATGGACAAGAAGTAACACCAAATTTAAATCGTTTAATTAAAGAAGGTTTATTCTTTTCTAATTTTTATTCACAAGTTAGTGTTGGAACAAGTAGTGATACAGAACTTACTTTTACAACTAGTTTGATGCCGACTCAAAACGGTACTGCATTTGTTAGTTATTTTGATCGCTATTATCAAAGTATTCCAAAAATGATGAAAGAAAAAGGTTATTATACCTTTAGTATGCATGCTAATAATGCAGATTTCTGGAATAGACGAACTATGCATGAATCATTAGGATACAATAAGTTTTATAGTAAAGAAACATATGAAGTCAATAGTGATAATTTAATTGGTCTTGGTTTATCTGATAAATCATTCTTTGCTCAATCAATTGAAAAGTTAAAAACAATTAAAAACGATCACGAAAAATATTATGGTTTGTTGATAAGTCTTACCAATCATACACCTTTTTCAGAAACAGATAAATATGGTGAATTTGATGTTGATATTAAAGAAACTGTTACATTAGAAGGTGGCACAACCAAAGAAGTATCTCATCCTTATCTAGAAGGAACAAAACTTGGAAATTATTTTAAATCTGTTCATTATGCTGATGCTGCTTTAGGAGAATTCTTTACCAAGTTAGATGAAGAAGGTTTATTAGATAACACGGTTGTTGTTCTTTATGGAGATCATGATGCAAGATTACCACGTAGTGACTATGTTAAAATGCTCAACTATGATACAACAACGGATAGTGTCAAAGATAAAAATAATTCAACCTATCAAGAATTTAATAATTATCATTATGAATTAAATCGAAAAGTACCACTTCTTATCTGGTCTAAAGATCAAGTTGTACAAGGACAAGTAGATTCTATTATGGGAATGTATGATGTATTACCAACCCTTGGAAATATGCTAGGATTTTATGATCGTTACGCTTTAGGTCATGATATTTTCGAGCAAGGTGATGATAATATTGTGGTGTTCCCAAATGGTAACTGGTTAACAAGTAAAGTTTATTATAATAGTCAAAAAGGTGAGTACATGTCTTTAAAAGATGAAGTTATCAGCGATGATTATATTCAAAAAAATAGTACTTATACGGAAAAACTTTTAGATGTATCTAATAATATTATTGTGTTTGATTTATTGAATCCTAAAAAGGGTGAAGTAATGACATATCAAACGAAGTAGAAGAAAGGAATGTTTGTATGAGACTTAAAAAAAGTGTAAAAAGAATTTTAATCGTTGCTATCCTTTTGATTGTTTTAGGAGTTGGTAGTTTACTATATTTGCAATTTGCACCTAAAAAAACAACGACAAAAGCAAAAGTTATTAATGAAATAAAAGGGTATGGTTATATCTTAAAATCAAATAAAAGTAAAGCTTATCAAAAGGAATTTAAAGAACTTGCTGAAATTTTAAAAGAAGAACCAGTCGATGAAGAAAAATATGTTTCTAAGATTGCACAGATGTTTGTTTTAGACTTTTATTCTCTTAGTGACAAAGTAGCAAATACAGATGTTGGTGGAACACAGTTTGTACATAGTGCTGCACTTGATAATTTCTTATTAAAAGCAGAAGATACAATTTATAAATATGTTCAAAATGATATATATCATAGTCGTAAACAGGATTTACCAACGGTTGATAAGGTAACAATAGAAGATGTTACTACTACCAGTTTTAAAGCATTAAATCAAACCGATGATGCTGCTTATCAAGTAAAGGTCAAGTGGACATATACAAAAGATAATGATTATCAAAATGAAGCAACCCTTATCTTTATTCATGAGGATAAAAAGTTGTCTTTAGTAGAAATGCAATAGTAAAAATAGAGCTCTATTCATTAGAAGAGTTCTTTTTTTGCCTTAAAATTTAGATGTAAAATGATGTCAAAAAAGTGTCAAATATATATATATATATATATAATGCATTTTATGATATTTTGATTTTAGGAGGAGAAAAAATGAGTAATTCAGAAACAAGAGAAATAAAATATTCTGCAATTGATGAAATGCTTGCTATGCATGATGCCATTTTGATTTATGGTTTGGATTTATCTAAGAAAGGGGAAGTTTCAAAAACAATGAACCTTGTATTGCCTAATTTGGATAAAATAAACAATTTATTAAAACAACATGGCACTATTAATAATTCAGCTAGTTTACAAGAACAAGTTAATCATCAAAGGGATGCAGTTAATAAATTTTATGAATTGGAAATGCAAGATCCTGAATACAAAGAACTTATGGTAAATATGTTTAATTCACTTGTGACAGATAAAACTAACGGAGTATATCATAAATATGTAATGGGTGAGAATGGTTTAGCTTATGAACAACAACTTGGAAGATATATATTTTTAACAAAAATGAGCAATGTGTCTGATGAATTATCTAAAAAGCTTGACATAAAACCTGAAGTTCAAGATATTCACAAATAATTATTAATATAAAATAAAAAGGAATCGACCTAAAATGGTTTGATTCCTTTATTTTGATAGATGTCCGTTTTCATCGCGTTGTTCAAATAACTTGCTAATATCAATTTCTAATACTTTTGATATTCTATAAAGAACGGCTAAACTAAATGATTGTTGGACTTTAGCTGATTCAATATTACTGATTAAACTATGACTTAAATCACAAAGTTCTGCTAGTTTTTCTTGTGTTATTTTACCATACTTACTGTATTTACTATTATTATGTAAGCGATAGTATTTAATATTTTTACTCACTAATTCATATATATAGCGGTCATCAGCCGGGCTAAAATTCATTTAATATCACCACCTATATATATTTTGTCATTTATAATAGATTTTAATTATATATTTATAATAGAAAAATGTTCTACAAATAGTGTCATTTTTCGACAAGCTATGCTATACTCTTGATAAGAGAGTAAAATATTGCTTTATATCTTTTTTTGGCTTTGTAGATAGAAGTGAAGTTACTTTCTGTTTTAAAAAAATAAAAAGGAGGAAAAGATGGATAAGAAAAAAAGACTCATGATTATTAGTATAATGGTATCTTTGATTGTTATACTTTTGATTATCATGTTTTTTTGTATACTAAAACCAGCAGCGTTTGAGGTATCTTTTGTTACAAACGGTGGAACGAAAGTGGCTTCTCAAACGATTAAAAAGAATGAAAAAGTAAGCAAACCAATGGATCCTAAAAAGTCTGGTTATTTGTTTGAAGAATGGACATACCAGGGAAAAACTTATAATTTTTCTACACCTGTTACGTCAAGTTTTACATTAACAGCAAAATGGGTGAAAGTAGATAATAAAGATGAAATGGTGGTTGTTTCTTTTGATTCAGATGGTGGAACGACAATTTCTAATCAAATTATCAAAAAAAATAGTAAAGCTAGTATGCCGATGTATCCAGTGAAAGAAGGTTATACTTTTGGAGGATGGTTTTTGAATAATACTATTTTTGATTTTGAAACAAGCATTTTAGAAAATATTCAACTAAAAGCCAAATGGGAAAAGGTAAAGGAAGAAGATAAAAATACAACGACAGAAAAACCAACGAATAATAATTCCTCTTCTAATACTAGTTCATCTACTATTTCAACTATCAAAAAATATACGGTGTCTTTTCGTTCAAATGGTGGATCAGCAGTTAGTGATCAGAGCATTCAAGAAGGTGGCAAAGTAACAAGACCTGCTACACCAACAAGAGCTGGTTATACTTTTGTTTCATGGATGTTAGGCAGTAGTGAATATGATTTTAATTCACCTGTTACTAGTAATATGATATTAGTTGCGAAATGGAATGAAATTGCGAAGAAAAATTATACTATTTCATTTAATTCAAATGGTGGAACCAATGTTTCTTCACAAACTGTAAGTGAAGGTGGAAAAATAGCAAGACCAAGTGATCCAGTTAGAGCTGGTTATACTTTTGGTGGTTGGCTTTTAAATGGAAATCTCTATGATTTTAATTTGCCAGTTACTAATAACATAACCCTTGTGGCAAAGTGGAATCAAAAAAATTACACAGTGAAAGTGACCAGTGTTGATCAGTACTCACCAGATAGATTATTAACAGTTTATGAAGATGGCGTAGCAATTACTGTAACATCTATTTCTTTCAATGGTGTTGTACTTTGTACTGGTAATAATATGGTTGTTAATAAGTTTGAAATTGATGGGATACAATTTGTTACAGTTACATTAACAAATGGTGTTACGGTTGTAGCAAATATTCAGTAGTAGAAAGGAATTTAAAATGAAAAAGTTGCAGACTATAAAGTTTTTAATATTTTTGTTTGTATTGTCTGTTGTAAGTTTTTCTTATCATGATGTGTATGCTAAAACAGTATCAGCAGATAATATTGAGCCTTCTTCTTATGTGATTGGTTCGCATGTTTTTACAAGAAATGTGAATAAAGCAACTGGGTATGAAGGCAAATTGACGACAAATTTAATTATGCTTGCTTCTAAAACAATTGAATCAAGTGATTTAAGTAATATGATTATTTATTATAAAAGTGCATCTTCTAAGTGGATCAATGGTTTAACAGGAGAAGAGATTACACCTCCTAGTTCATTTACTATCAATTATACTAATTTGCAATTAGAGGAAGATAATACAACTGTGTCTAGCCCTAAAACGCCTTTTTTCTCTTTAAATAATGGTCCGGTTGCTATTGTTGATAATTCTAGTTTATTAAAGTATGATTTAAATATTTTTGTGGATGATGTAGAAAATCCAATGGATCATGTGGATGGAGTAGAAGTGGAGGTTCAACTTAGTTATAATGGACAGGATGTGGAAAGGTTAAAATATGATTTAAAAGCAGATACTAGTTTATCAAAAACTTATACAGTTTTAGAATCTTATCCCGATGCTACTATTGATACTGTAAACAAACAATTCTCATTGCAAATTGGTAAGCAGTATCATTTGGGACAATTATCATTTGAGGTTAATCCTAACTATCTTTATATGATTAGTGCACGTTCTTATGTTTTAGATGGTAATGGTAAAAAAGTATATAGTTATTATAATTCTAAAAATCTTTTTGTTGGTAAATATGACTTTTATACTTCTATTGAAAATGATCTTTCTAATCCAGATTATTTAAAAGAAGAAGGGGATTATGTTTACTACAAATTAAAAGTTACTATGCCGAAAGCTTATGTGTTAAAAGTAAGTCCAGAACGTTTTGGTTATGTTATTTATAATGGTGAGACAAAAGATAGTGCGCTTGGTGTACAAAAAATCACAGATAATGAATTTATTTATCGGACCAAAAAAGGAAGTGTGGATACTTTAACGGCAGTGTTAGGTTATTATGATGAGACAGGTATTTTTCATGAGTTTAAAAGATCTAAAGCAAGATTGCAGAAATTTGTTCTTGATACTAGAGAGTTAGCAACTCCTATTTTAAATGGTGATCAGAGTGGTTTAACGTTTGAATGGCATCAACAGAATGGGGAACTTTTAAAAATAAATAATTTTTCAGCTGTTCAAAATGATTATATGCAGAATGATTTCGGTGCTGATATTTATCAAATGTCTTTTTGGAGTGATTTAGCACCTGATATGTTCTTGATTGAAAAGTTGGAGCATTCAGATTCTACTGCTATTATGCCAGAAGATGGTACTGGATATTATGCTGCAAAGTTTTATGCTACAAATCAGGCTGGTAAAAAAATATATAGTAGTTTATCAGATGTTCTAACACTTGTTCGTACACCAGAAATTGTAGTATCTGAAGTAAAAGATGGACAGGTAGAAGTTAGTATTGCCAATGCAGGTCAATATTTAGTTAGTCATCTTACTGGTGGGGAATATCAATTTAATATTTATCAAGTAAATGATAATGGAGAAGATACATTGTTAGATGTTATTTCTTCATCGCGTGGTAAAGTAAACATTCCAGTACAACAAAATATGAAAATTTATGCAAAAACGTTTGATAAAGATTATTATTCAGCAATAAAAGCTGTAAAGGATGAAGATGCTGTATATGTTTATAGTACTAAATCAAATGAAGTCAATATATCGATAGATTAACTAATATGAAATGAGGTGAGGGATTGATGCTATTATCTACTACATCATCTTTAGATGGTATAACGATTAAAGAATATAGAGGAATTGTGTTTGGTGAGGTTATTGTTGGAACTGATTTTGTGAAAGATTTTACTGCTGGAATTACTAATGTTATTGGTGGTAGGGCAAGTGAATATGAAGAAGAATTAGTTGCTGCAAGAGCGGATGCTATTCGTGAAATGATGGAACGAGCTAAAAAGATTGGTGCAAATGCACTTGTTGGAGTAAGCGTTGATGTTGAATCTATTACGGTTGGAGAAAGAAGTGAAATAATGATAATGGTAGTAACAACTGGAACTGCTGTTGTTACTAATTAGGAGGAAAACAAAATGAAAGATAATGGACAATACGTAGGTGTTGATGAAAAGTATGTACCAGAAGATGAAAAACATGTTGATAATACTTTAAATGGTGAAATCAAAAACGATTTACATAATGCCTATCAAGGTGCAAAAAATTATGTATCTGATAAAGATAATCAAGAAAAAATGAAAAATGCGGGAAGAAAAGGGTTAAAAATTGCTAAAGGACTTGGTATTGGTTATTTGATTTTTGTTGGTATTATTTTTATCATGGTACTTGTTGGTGTAATTTTTGTTTTTAGTCAGTTTTTAAAAATAAAGGCAGAGGTTGATGATAACAATATAAAAGGTGCAACAACGAATATTATCAATAAAAGCATTGATGGTGTTAATGAAGGATATAATAAAATACAAGCTAGTAATTTTAATTTTTATATAGAAGATTATACTGGAACGCAAGATGGTTCTGATGTTGTAAAACTTTTAGATTATGTAATAACAAATATTCAAAAGTATACGGATCATTCAATTACAGTTGTTTACGGTACAACCATTACTTCTAAAGCAGAAGAAATTATGACATTAAAAAAACAATTTGATGCTACTTCTCAATATGAAGTGTTATTAAGTTATGATTCTAATGGTTATGTCAATAAAGTAACTATTACAAACTATTAAGATTAAAACATTTGTGCTTGCTACTTTTTTATGGTAAAATAAGCGGGAGGTGAAGTTAGTTGGAAAGATTACAAAAGATCATTGCTCAAGCTGGTATTACTTCAAGAAGAAAAGCAGAAGCACTGATTTTAGATGGTAGAGTAAAAGTAAATGGTGATGTTATTCATGAACTTGGTTATAAAGTTAGTTCTAATGATAAAATTGAAGTCGATAATGTTCTTATTGCTAAAGAAAGAAAAGTATATTATCTATTAAATAAGCCACGTGGTGTGATTACGAGTGCTAGTGATGATAAAAATCGTAAAACAGTGGTTGATTTGATTCCTTGTACGGAAAGAATTTATCCGGTAGGTCGTCTTGATTTTGATACAACTGGAGTTTTGTTATTAACTAATGATGGTGATTTTGCTAATATTTTGATGCATCCATCTGCTAAAATAGAAAAAGTATATCTTGCAAAATTAGAAGGTATTATTAAAGCAGATGCTATTCATGCTTTAGAAAAAGGTGTTATAATTGATAACCAAAAAGTAAAAGCAGCAAGAATAAAATTAAGAAAAGTCGATCCAAAACATTCTACTTGTTTTGTAGAAATGACGATTCATGAAGGTAAACACCATCAAGTTAAAAAAATGTTTGAAGCAGTTGGTTTCCATGTTAGCAAACTAACAAGACAACGGGTGGCTTTCTTTACTTGTGATGGGTTAAAAAGTGGTCAATACCGGGCTTTAAATCCAAAAGAGGTTGCTAAAGTTTTTGCTCTTAAATAAAAAATGCTATTCGTTTTGAATAACATTTTTTTACTCTTCAGTGATTTCAATAGCACCAGTTGGGCAAGAATCAACAGCATCACGAACATCGTCTTCTTTTTCTTTTGTGATGGTTTCTTCAGTTACAACGCTTAAGCCTTCATCATTTAATTCAAAATGGTCAGGACAAATAGCAGCACATGCACCACAACCAATGCAAGCATCTTGATTTACTTTTACTTTCATCTTTTGTTGCCTCCTTTAGACATTATAACGTATTTTTCTTTGGTTGACCACTTTAAATTTTAACATCTTTATGTTATGATGATTATAATAAGTAGGTGAAGCGTATGAGTAGGATGCAAAAATATGAAAGTTTTGAAGAAACCAATAGACCAATTACGAGAACAAAACGTAATCAAGAATTATATCAAGATACTGGAACTTTCGAGAAATATACAACTTTCACAGATATTCCTAAAATAGAAGCGATCGACTTAAGCACTGCGAAAAGAAACTATCGAACAAGAGAAGGATATCATCAAATGAAAGATTATCCTTTATTTCATGAAAAAAAACAAGAACAAAAAGAATTAGATGAATTTGATTTTTTATATCGACAAAATCCGAAAACGTATGATATTAATCGTGTCTTAGAAGAAGCAAAAAAATCACGAGATAAAGACGAATTAGAACAAAAAAGAAAATTACATAACGAGAAATATAACATACTAGAAAGTAGCGAAGAAGAACTAGCAAAATTTAAAGAGGAAAAAGAAAAAAAAGCAAAACCAGTGGTTGATAATGAAGAAGAATTACAAGATTTAATTGATACTATTACTTCTAAAGAACTAAAAGATGAAATAGATGAGAAAATGGAATCTAGTTTGTTAAGTGACTTAATGGCAACAACGAGTGAAGAAGAAACTGTAGAACCAATACAAGAAACAAAAGAAACTTCTAAGATAGAACCAAAAGAAGGAACTTCAGCTGAAGAAAAGCATGATCTAGTAAAAAATATTGATGAATCTTTCTATACTAGATCTTTAGATTTAAGTGATCAAGACTTTGATGATGAAGATGAACTAGAAGATAGTAAAACACCATTTTATGTTATCTTCTTGCGAATTATTTTTTCCTTGTTATTAATTGTAGCCGTAGGAATTGGTGTTTATTATGTTGTTATGAATTTTTAAAAAGAAGATCTAACTTGCTTAGATTTTTTCTTTTTCACTTAAATTTTATTTTTTCCCCCTATCTTGTTGTGGTTTATGATATATTATATATAGAAAAAGAGTTTGGAGCGTGATAATAGATGAATTTAAATTTTGTCTTAAATGATTATATATTGATGTGGAATCTTTTGTTCTTACCCTCTATTACAAAAGATATTCAACAATTAAAACAAAATTTGTGGAAAAATTATCGTCATAGTTATCATCGATTAGAAAAAGAAGAAATTAAAATTTTAAAAGATCCAAAAAATTATATTCCAGATGATGATACTATATTTGATATGATAAAAGCTTCTCCTAGCTATCAAAAAATTTATCAAGAAACAGAAGCTTATCGTAGTTGTTTATTAACTACTTGGGATGAATATAAAAAACGAATTATCAAAGATTTTAAGAATATATTACGTTTTGATATTAAACTATATCATATATTAGTTATTAATCCGAATTTTGAAGTAATGGATATGAAAGTTGTAAAAACAAGAAAAGTAAATACAATGACTTGGGGAAGACAAGAAGATATTGGTAATTATTTACAAGCGATCATTTCTATTTTAAGTCATGTTGTTCAAAAAGAATTGATTTTATATCAACAAGACTATCAAGAAATTGTTCAAGCAGTCATTGAACTTGCTGTTGATAATGAGCTTGCAACGCGTATTTTTAATAGAAGTGTTTATTTGACAGGTGATGAATCTTTACGTTTTTTAAAACGACAAATTTACCCTTATTGGTTGATGTATTTAGGTGTTGCTAAAGAAGATTTTTCTTCTTATATGAAGCGAGATAAGATTTTGTTTGATGTTGATAAATATACATATGAACGGCAATTAGCAGGACTTGATTTGTGTTCCTTTATTGATTTTTGTGTGAAGAATCAACGACATATTGTTAAAATTAGTGAATTAGAAATTATTTAATACTAGGAGGTAAAGACATGGAAGAAAAAGTAAAACGTTTGTTAGAAAAAATTAATTTGCAAGATGAATACTATCCTTATTTTGAACAAGCTCATTTAGAAAAAATTATTATTCATCGCGTAAAAGGGGATTGGTTAGTTTTACTTTCTATACCTTCTTTTTTACCACCTGAAGTGATTCAAGAAATAGAAGAAAATAAACATCAATTGGCCAAAGAAGTAACTTTTCATTATGATGTATTACAACCATCGCTAGAAACTTTACTTTCCTTTTATTCATTTTTATTACAAAAGTTGCAACAAGAAGATAAAATTCATATTACAACCGTCTTTGAAGATAGCCTTGTAATTAAAGATAATCAACTTGTCTTAAAAGCTAATCATAAACTAGAGCAGGTAAGATTAGAAAAAATTCAAAAAGAAGTCAATGACTTTTATCATAAGATTGGGTATGATGCTTATATTCCGATTACTTTAGAAGAAGATAATTCGATTCAAAAAGAAATTTCTTTAGAATTAGAACAAGTTAGTGAAACAGTTTTACCAAAACCAAAAGAAGTTATTAAAGAAGAGAAAAAACCATATGAAAGAAAGAAACCTATTGCACCAGATGAAAATTGTATTATTGGTAAGACAATTAAAGATACTCCAATTAAAATGAGTATGATAGCAGGAGAAGATAATCATGTTGTGGTTGAAGGATATGTTTTTGGGGCTGATTATTTTGAATCTAGTAAGACTTCCTTTAAAATTATTACTTTGAAAATAACAGATGAAACAGATAGTATTTACTGTAAAGTATTTGCAAGAGAAGATGAAGAGTATCAACGATTATGTAAAGCTTTAAAAATTGGTAAGTGGTTTTTGATTAGCGGTTATGTAAAAAATGATACTTTCTCTAAAGAATTGGTATTAAATGCTAGAGATATTATGCCATTAGAGAAACCTAAAAATGTTTTAGAAGATACAGTTAGCTCAAAACGAGTTGAATTACATGCGCATACGATGATGAGTCAGATGGATGGGGTTGTCAATGAAATTTCCTTATTGAAACAAGCTATTGCGTTTGGACATCGTGGTATTGCAATTACAGATCATAATGGTGGTCAAGCGTTTCCCCATGTTTATAATTTTGTACGGGATTATAATCGTTCTTTAAAAGAAGGGCAAGAACCTTTTCGAGCAATTTATGGAACCGAGCTTGTGATGGTAGATGATGAAGTAGATATTGTTATTCGTCCCAATGATCATGTACTATTAGATGAAACGTATGTTGTTTTTGACTTTGAAACGACTGGATTTAATGCTGGTGGTTTGGATTCCATTATTGAAATTGGTGCTGTCAAAATGCGTCGTGGAGAGATTTTAGAGCGTTATGATGAATTGATTAATCCTTCCCGTCCACTTCCTGCAAAGATAACGGCTGTTACGAATATTACAGATAGTATGTTAGAGGGAAAAGATACTGAAGAAAATGCTGTCAAACGCTTTATTGAGTGGTTTGGTGATTTACCAATGGTTGCACATAATGCGAAGTTTGATGTATCTTTTTTGGAAATGGCTTATCAAAAATATCATTTAGGAGAATTTAAAAATCCAGTGATTGATACTCTTGAATTATCCAGAACGCTTGATAATAACTATTCTCGTCATGGTCTTTCTGCCCTTGTGAAACGTTATAATGTCCCATGGGATGAATCTGCCCACCATCGTGGGGATTATGATGCGGAAGGAACGGCGTTAGTATTATATAAAATGTTAGAAAAATTAGATAATCGTAACATTGAAACGATGGAACAACTTTCTCAAATTGTTGCTACAGATGAAATGTATAAATATGGTAATACGCATCATATTAATATTTTGGCACGAAATAAAAAGGGACTTAAAAACTTATTTAAATTGATTAGTTATGCCAATACAACCTATTTATATAAAATGCCAAGGATTCCAAGAAGTGTTGTTAACCAATATAGAGAAGGATTATTAATTGGTAGTGGTTGCTATGAAAGTGAAGTGTTTCAACAAGCAAAAAGCAAATCAGAAGAAGAACTATCTAACATTATTCGCTTTTATGATTATGTAGAAGTCCAACCACCAGAATGTTATCAACATTTGATTCAAACTGGTGATTTCTTAAACGAAAAAGAACTCTATGCCCATTTAGAGAAAATTATTCGAACTACCAAAGAAGCCGGTAAGATCATTGTGGCAACAGGAGATGTTCATCACCTAACTAGAGAAGATAAAATCTATCGAGAAATCATAGTTAATCAAAAAGTACCAGGTGGAGGAAGACATCCCCTTGCTAGAAACAATATTACGGAGATCCCTTCTAATCATTTTCGAACAACGAATGAAATGTTTCAAGATTTCTTTTTCTTGGATAAAGATTTACAAAATGAAATCATCGTAGAAAACCCAAATAAAATTTTAGATATGACGGAAGATATTGAAGTGATTATCGATACTGGTGGTATTCCATTTTCACCAAAAATTGATCATAGTATTGAAACCGTTACCGATCTTGTCTTTACAAGAGCAAGTGATTGGTATGGTGATCCACTTCCTTTTAATATTGAAGAACGTATTAGTAAAGAATTATATGGTGATGGTATTTATGAAGCGATAGAAGGAAAATTAAAGTTAGAAAATGTAAGTGAAGATGTTTTCAAGAAAGAATTATTTCATCGTTTACATGAAGTATTGTTAAAAGGTTTTGATGCTGTGAAGGATGAGATTCGTTCCTATTTAAAACTTAGTGAGAGTGCTATTAGTGATGAAGAAATAGAAAAAACATTACCAAAGAAATTAGGTGGTGTCATTGGTGGAGGCTTTGATGTTATTTATCTGATTGCTCAAAAACTTGTTAAACATTCTAATGATGATGGTTATATCGTTGGATCACGTGGTTCTGTTGGTTCTAGCTTTGTCGCGACAATGATGGGAATTACAGAGGTTAATCCATTACCAGCACATTACTTATGTCATAATAAAGATTGTAAATATAGTGAATTTATTAGTGAAGATGGGCAAGTCTATGGAAAAGATTATTCTTCAGGATATGATTTACCAGATAAAATTTGTCCAAAGTGTGGTCAACCTTTAGGAAAAGAAGGACAAGATATGCCATTTGCTACTTTTCTTGGTTTTAATGCTGATAAAGTTCCAGATATTGATTTGAACTTCTCTGGGGAATATCAATGGAAAGCACATGAATATACGAAAGTATTGTTTGGTGTTGATAATGTTTATCGAGCTGGTACGATTGGTACGGTAGCAGAAAAAACAGCCTTTGGATTTGTGAAAGGCTATTTTGAAGAACATGGTATTGAAGGTAAGAGAAATGCTGAAATAGAACGACTTGCTTTGGGGTGTACAGGTGTTAAAAGAACCACTGGTCAACATCCTGGTGGTATTGTTGTTATTCCTGGTTATATGGATGTCTTTGATTTTACACCGTTCCAATATCCAGCAGATGATAATACTTCTTTATGGCGAACGACTCACTTTGACTACCATGCTATTGATCAAGATGTGTTAAAACTTGATATACTAGGTCATGATGATCCGACCGTATTAAGAATGTTACAAGATTTATCTGGAATTGATATTACAACATTACCAATGGATGATAAAAAAATATTTTCTATCTTATCCTCTCCTTTAGCATTAGGCGTTAAAGAAGAAGACATATTATGTCCGACAGGAACACTTGGCTTGCCAGAACTTGGTACGCGTTTTGTTATTCAAATGTTAGTAGAAACAAAACCTAGTACCTTTGCAGAACTTGTTAAAATATCAGGTTTATCACATGGTACTGATGTCTGGGCTGGAAATGCTAGTGAATTAATCAAAAATAATATCGTTCCTTTTAAAGATGTTATCGGATGTCGTGATGATATTATGGTTAATTTAATGAACTGGGGAATGGCTCCCAAAGACTCATTTAAAATAATGGAGTTTGTGCGTAAAGGAAAAGCTAGTAAAGATCCGGAAACTTGGAAGATGTGGCGTGAAAAAATGGAAGCTGCATCTATTCCAGAGTGGTATATTGAATCTTGTCATAAAATTAAATACATGTTTCCGAAAGCACATGCGTGTGCCTATGTTATGAGTGCACTTCGAATTGCTTGGTTTAAAGTTTATCAACCACAAAATTATTATGCTGCTTATTTTTCTATTCGTGTTAGTGATTTTGATATTGAAACAATGATCAAAGGATATCAAGCCATTCGTGCTAGATATGATGATTTATTATCAAAAGGATATGAAGCAACGAATAAAGAGGTTAATATTATTGATTCTTTACATGTAGCCATGGAAGCAACAGCAAGAGGTATTACTTTCAGTCCAATATCACTTGAAAAAAGTGATGCAACACGCTTTATCATTGATGATGAAAAAGAAAATGCTTTGATACCACCATTTTCAACAATTGATGGTCTTGGTGATACCGTTGCAAAAACGATTATTGAAGAACGTAATAAACAACCATTTATTAGTAAAGAAGATTTACAAAAACGTGGCAAAGTATCTAAGACATTAATTGATAAAATGATCATGATGGGAATTATTAACCATTTACCAGATTCTAACCAATTGAGTTTATTTTAGAATGATATTCTGGAAAAATGTGAAAATCACGGTAGGAAAATGCTGGAATTTTGTGATAATTAGCAGTTTCATCCCCCCGGGGGGGGAATGTGATTTAAAAGATAAATAAAACGATTTAGTTGTCTAGTGTGTTTTGCTAGACAACTTTTATGTATGGTATTTAATTTCTCTTCATAAGTTTTAAAAAGGGGAATTAATATGATACATTTACAGATCATTGAAACTGGTAAACGATTTGGTAATATGAATGCAGAAAAAGATTTTTTTACGAAAGAATATGAACTAACGAAAGAAGAATGTGAACATTTATTTTTAGAAAATAGAAAGAAAGCTGCTGCTTTTTATGGCTTTGATGAAAATAAGTTTTATATGCCAACACAGCAAAGAAATGGATCACACCAAGAGTTATCCAAAGAAATGATCGCCCAGGAAAAAGATGGCTGGAATTTAGAAATACCAGCAGATATTTTAATTGTGACAGATAAAACACCAAATGTTGTTGTTGGTTACCCAGTTGCAGATTGTGCGGTTGTTATTATGTCCGATTTAAAAAATGGAGTGAGTGCTACTGCTCATTGTTCTGCTAGTTTTGTCGATTCTAAATTACCACAAATGACATTAGAAGCACTAAAAGAAGATTATGATAGTAAAGAAGAAAATATTTTTGTTTATGTTAGTGCTTGTGCTTCTGATAATTGGGTGTATAATTCTTATCCAAAATTTATTCAAGATCATGACTTTTGGGAAAGAACTTCTGCCATACAACAAGAAGGGAATAAATATCGTATCGATTTAAGAAAAGCAATTCAAGCACAATTAAAGACATATCACTTTTATCAAATTTTATACAATCCAGCCGATACCATCACCAATCCAAATTACTATTCTAACTTTGCCGCTTATCATGGTGATACAACTAAAAAAGGAAGACATTACGCTGGAGTTTTTTACAAAAAACGATAAAATATTTTGTCAATTTCTATAAAAAAGTGTACAGTTTGTAACACTTTTTTTGCTTTTATGCTATACTTGATAAAAAGGAGGATGAATCTTGATAAACGTACACAACACAACCGTTCATTACATACAGTATGGTAAGGGAGAAGATGTGATTTTATTACATGGTTGGGGTCAAAATATTGCCATGATGGCACCACTTGGTGATCCACTTTCTAGTAAATATCGTGTGACGATCATTGACTTTCCTGGATTTGGAGAAAGTAAGGAACCAGATAAAGCTTGGACGATACAAGACTATACTTCTATGCTAAGAGAATTAGTAGAAAAACTACACATTATAAAACCCGTAGTCATTGGACACTCTTTTGGAGGAAGAATTGCAATTAGTTATGCCTCTTGCTATGACGTTAGTAAAGTCGTTTTATTTGGGGCACCTTGTGTTCGAACCAAACAAGGCTTAACACCAAAAGAAAAAATACTAAAATCCATCAAAAAATTACCAGGTATGAATGCTTTAGCTGAAAAAGCTAAAAACTATATTGGATCTCGTGATTATAAAGCAGCAAGTCCTATTATGCGTCAAACCTTAGTCAATACTGTCAATGAAGACTTAAGTGACTGTGCTAAAAACATCAAAGTACCAACTTTACTTATTTGGGGACAGATGGATACAGAAGCACCAATCGAAGAAGCAAAACTATTAGAAAAATTATTAAAAGATGGAGCTTTGATTGTACTTCCTGGTACCCATTATGCTTATTTAGAAAATCTAGCACAAGTGATACAAATTTTATTTCGTTTTTTGGAGGGATAAGTTATGTTTATAAAAATTATATTATTACTTACTATTACTATCTTATTAGCATTTAAGACCAAGAAAAGTTTACATTTATTACAACAAAATCTTTATAATGAAAACAATCGTTATTTTCGTTGGTATATGAATCATGAAGAAAACTTTTTTACAGCAGAGTTAATTTTATTAATTATTGTAGCAATAGCTGATAGTTTCTTATCAACGCAAAAAGTACTTTCTTCTATATTTAACGTTTTCTTAATCTTAACTTATTTATGTTATGCTTATCTTTATCATGAAAAAGTAAAGAAAGAACCAGTCAAAAAACCTTTAGTTATTACAGCAAGAGTGAAACGGTTACTAATTACTATTTGTATTCTTTACTTTTTACCAATTCTTTTCTTCTTTCTATATGCACAAGAAGAAATGATATCTTCCTTTTTAGTGTTCATTTATGCTATGTTATGTTACTTTAATGGTATTGTTTTATTACTAGCTAATTGTATTAATAAACATACTGTAGAACGTTTGGTTTACCATTATTATCATCATAAAGCAGAACAAAAACTAAAAAGCTTTACTAACTTAAAAGTTATCGGTATTACTGGAAGTTATGGAAAAACTAGTAGTAAAAATATTTTGGCAGATATTTTAAATGTTAAATATGTTACATTACCAACACCAAAGAATTTAAATACACCTTATGGTTTAATGATGACAGTCAATCAATATCTAGATAAATTCGATGATGTTTTCATTGCTGAAATGGGAGCTTATCGCAAAGGAGAAATCAAAGAATTATGTGACTTTGTTAAACCTAAATATGGTATCTTAACAAGAATTGGAACAGCACATCTTGAAACATTTGGTAGTGAAGAGATGATTCAAAAGACAAAATTTGAATTAATTGAATCTTTGCCATTAGATGGTGTTGGTGTTTTAAATAAAGATGACCCAAAACAAACAAGTTATCAATTACAAAATAAATGTAAAATCTTATGGATTGGAATTGATCATCTTGATGTAGATATTTATGCAAGCGATATTGAAGTTACCGGAGAGGGAACTAAATTTAATGTTACCTTTAAAGGAGATCCAAAGAAATATTTATTTGAAACAAAATTATTAGGTAACCATAACGTTTATAATATTTTAGCAGCACTTGCTTTAGGAAGAGAATTTGGTATTTCTATTTCACAACTACAACAAGCAGTAAGAACTGTTCAACCAGTAGAACATAGATTACAATTAAAACGTCTTGGAAGCTTTTATCAAATCGATGATGCTTATAACTCTAATCCAGTAGGAGCGGAAAATGCCGTTAAAGTATTAGCAATGATGCCAGGAATAAAAGTTATCGTTACACCAGGTATGATAGAATTAGGAGCCAAAGAAAAAGAATTAAATGAAAAATTTGGTAAACAAATTGCAAAATATTCTAAAGCAGATTATGTCATCCTAATAGGAGAAAAAAAGACATTACCAATTAAAGAAGGCTTGATAAAAGAAGGCTATGATATGGATAAAGTCATTATCTATAATAATGTCGTAGATGCTTATACCTTTATACGAGGATTATGTGGGAAACAACAAGTCTATGCTTTATTTGAAAATGATTTACCAGATACTTATAATGAAAAATAGGAAGGATAGTGTTATATATGAAAATTAAAGTAGGTGTTATTTTTGGGGGAGAAAGTGTTGAACATGAAGTAAGCATTATTTCAGCTGTTCAAGCAATGAATAAAATGGATCAGGAAAAATATGAAATTATTCCTATCTATATTACAAAAGATAGACAATGGTATACAGGAGCAATGTTACGTGATGTAGAAAGCTATCAAGATATGAATCTTATTAAGAAGTATGCAACGAATGTTGTTTTATACTATAAAGATGGAGCCTTTGTTTTACAAAGTAAAGGATTATTTAAAAAGATTGTTACGGATATTGATATTGCCTTTCCAATTGTGCATGGTACTAATGTAGAAGATGGTGCTTTACAAGGATATTTACAAACTATTGGTATTCCTTATGTTGGACCAAATGTATATGCAGCAGCCGTAGGACAAGATAAAGTTTATATGCGTGATATCTTTAAAGCTAATCAATTGCCAATACCAAATTATACATGGTTTTATGATAGTGATTACAAACAAGATCAAGAAGCCATTATGCAACAAGTAGGAAAATTATCTTATCCAGTTATTATAAAACCTGCAACAACTGGAAGTAGTGTTGGTATTTCTACTGCTAGTAACGAAGAGGAATTAGGAAAAGCAATAGAAGAAGCAATGCAATATGATAGTAAGATCATTGTAGAAGAAATGGTTCAAAACTTAATGGAAGTAAATATTTCTGTTTTAGGTAATTATACGCAACAACAAACAAGTGTGATTGAAGAAGTTCTAGCAGCACATCAATTCTTAACTTATGAAGATAAATATTTAGGAAATAGTAAAGTCAAAGGAAAATTTGGTTTAAAATCTGCTCCTAGAAAAGGATCAAAAGGAATGGCTTCTGCAAATCGTAAAATACCAGCTGATTTAACAAAGAAAATGGAACAAGAAGTACAAGAGTTAGCTGTTAA
Organism: uncultured Bacilli bacterium; assembly: GCA_934149515.1. GTDB lineage: Bacteria > Bacillota_I > Bacilli_A > RF39 > UBA660 > Onthousia. The sequence goes on along the minus strand of CAKPFD010000006.1, from coordinate 1,539 downwards.
AGCATTTAAAGCCTTAGGAAGTAGTGGAGATGCTAGAATTGATATGTTGATCGATACAAAAGCTAAGAAAGTATATCTTAATGAAATTAATTCCATTCCAGGAAGCTTAGCATTCTATTTATGGGATCCAATGGGTAAAGATTATACAGAATTATTAGATGATATGATTAACATCGGTATTAAAGATTATAAACATCGTCAAAATAAAACACACTCTTTTGAAAGTAATATTCTAGAAGGCTTTGCAGAAGGTGGCGTTAAAGGTTTAAAAGGAATCAAAGGAAAACATTAATGCAGTGGCTGATATATTGATCATATCAGTTGGATTGTTGATAAAATGGTATGTTCTAAAAAGAATGGTTGATTGTCAAATGGTGTGTGTAGACACAAATAAGTGATAATTAAATTTATGAAGCTAGCGAGAAATCGTTGGCTTTTTTCATATTTCATGTTTTATAAATATTATTAGATAAATAATTGCTGTAATGTAATTACTTAAAATAAAAGAAGTTTTATTAGAAGTTAAATTTGTATTAGTAGAAACCATTTTTCTTGTCTTTGTCAGAATAGTAATATCTTGTGAATTCAATATCACCAAATATAGTTGTAAAGCTTCTGTTGTTAGCTTTAAATTTATAGAAATTATTTTTTCTATATTGTAAATTTAGAAACAAATTATCAATTTGTGGAATAGCTAATTCTAAAGTTTTAATAATAATTTTATTCAAGGAATTATTGGTGTGCAGCATAAATGAAACATAAAATGATGAATTAAATATATTGAATAAATCAGTAATATCATTAAAATTTTTATTGCTTCATTTTTTTATTTTCAAAAATCTTTTTACACTATCAGTAACTTTTGCTTCTTGTTTATTTTTATTGTTTTTGATATGATATATTCATAAGGTAGAAGAAAGTAGGGATGAGTATGAAGAATATAATAAAAACTTGTCTAGCCAAAATTGCAATTAATAGTAATCCCTATGAGTTGATTAGTATTAACTCAAAATTAACCTGGGGGGGGTAGTTTATCTAAGACAATAGAAATATCATTGTAGAATAAACAAGATAATATTATCTTGTGTTTAGTATTATGTAAAAACTAGAAAGGGAGTAATAAAACATGAAGATAGATCAAATCATGAAAAAAATAAAAGCGAATAAACAAAAAATATTCATAGCAGTAACAATTATCGCATTATTTGCAGCAGTCGTTGGTGTCAGTTATGCAGCTTTTTCTTACACAAGAACAGGTGAAAAATTAAATGCAATTACAACAGGTGTTATCAAAATGAGTTATGAAGAAAGTAGTAATGTTATCTCTATTGATAAAGCCTTACCAACTACCGATGCCACTGGAAAGGTACGTCTAAAAGAAGGTGAATACTTTGATTTTACATTATCTACAACTATTCAAGGAACAACCAATGTCAATTGGGAAATAGCAGCAGAAGATGTGACAACTGGTAGTAAAAAGATTGATGGTTCAAATATCAAGTTATACTTAACAGAATTAAATACAGATGGAAGCGAAAC
>CAKPFD010000005.1 GCA_934149515.1 uncultured Bacilli bacterium | reverse complement strand
GCTAATGTTTTATTAGCGCCATCGACATAATCGTATTTAAAGCCTTCTTTCATGTCTTCTAAACTGACAATAAAAGTACCTGAAAGAATTGTAAAGTCTGTTACTGCTGCTTTTATCCCTCGTTTTTTTAAAATATCTAATTTATCAATGTCAAATATTTGCTCTGCTGATAAAATTGTAAAATCATTCATTTTTTTCTCATCTTCCTTATTTTATTCTTATAATAAGAATAGCATAGTTCGTTTAAAATAGCTATTTCTTTTCTTTATTTGACAGAAAAAACACTTATCTTAACTTCTATTTGATTAAGACAAGTGTTTTATTTATCTTTTAATTTCTACTAGTTCATAGACTTCAATGATGTCATTTTCTTTATAGTCTTGAAAGTTTTCAAGGGTTATACCACAATCCATATCTTTTTTGACTTCTTTGACTTGATCTTTTTCGTGTTGTAGGCTTTTGATAGCTCCGTTATAAATAACGATACCATCACGAATGACTCTTGCTTTATTATTTGCTTTGACATTTCCATTTAAAACGTGGCATCCTGCTATCATACCAACTTTTGAGAATTTGAATAGTTGTCTTACTTCTAGACTTCCTAATACTTTTTCTTCATAGATTGGTTCTAGCATTCCTTTCATGGCGTTTTCCATGTCTTCTACTACTTTATAAATAATATCATATAATCTAATTTCTACATTATATTCTTTAGCGATATCATTTACTTTGTTATTGCCACGAACGTTAAAGCCGATGATGATGGCATTGGAAGCTTGGGCTAGAACAACATCACTTTCTGTAATAGCACCAACGCCTGCTCTTATGACGTTGATTTTAATACCTTCAACATTTATTTTTTCTAATGATTTTTTCACTGCTTCTAGGCTTCCGTTAACGTCTGTTTTTAATACAACATTAATTTCTTTTAAACCATCATGAATTTGACCGAATAGATCTTCTAAACTCATTCCAGTGCGATTCGTATCGGCTTCTTTGGCTCTTGTTGCTCTTTCTAAGGCGATTGCTTTGGCTTGTTTTTCTGTTTCAAACGCCATAAACTTATCACCAGCACTTGGAATGGAAGATAATCCGGTAATTTCTACTGGCATAGATGGTGTTGCTTTAACGATGTTTTGACCCATATCATTTTTCAAAGTTCTAACTTTGCCGTAAGAAGTACCAACAACAATTGGATCCCCTAAGCGAAGTGTTCCATTTTGAATTAATAATGTAACAATACTTCCGACATGTTTATCCATTTGGCTTTCTAACACAGCTCCGGTGGCATAACGTGAAGGATTGGCTTTTAATTCTTGCATTTCTGCTACTAATAAGATGTTTTCTAATAGTTCTTCAACGCCTTCTCCTGTAACTGCTGAAATGCGATTAACGATGGTGTCGCCTCCCCATTCTTCTGGGGTTAGGGAAGCTTCAGCAAGGCCGGTTAGTACACGTTCTACATTGGCTTCTGGTTTATCAATTTTATTGATTGCAACAATAATTGGAACACCTGCTGCTTTGGCATGATCGATGGCTTCTTTGGTTTGAGGCATAACGCCATCATCTGCTGCAACAATGATAATGACAATATCGGTAACAGCTGCTCCTCTTGCTCGCATTTCTGTAAATGCTGCATGTCCTGGTGTGTCGATAAAGGTTATCATTTTATCATGACATTTTACTTGATAAGCTCCAATGGCTTGGGTAATTCCTCCAGCTTCTCCTTGAGCTACACTACTTTTCCTTAAGTAATCTAGTAATGTTGTTTTTCCATGATCAACATGTCCCATAATGGTTACAACTGGTGGCCTTTCTACTAAATCTTCTTGCTTATCTTCAATTTCATAGTTTTCAAAATTAGATATATCTACAGCTTCTTCTTTTTTTACTGTTTTGTTATAATCTAAAGCTAATATTTCAACATCTTCGAATTTTAATGGTTGGTTAAGGGTTACCATCATTCCAAGTCCCATTAATTTTTTTATAAGTTCTCCTGTACTTACTTGTAGTGCAGATGCTACTTCTCCTACAGTCATATTGTCTTTATATAATAAGACATCATCTTGAATGATTGCTTCGTTACTTTGTAGTTTTTGACGATGCTTGTAGATTTTCTTACGATCAGCTGCAAAATTTGTTTTAGCATCTTGTTGCTTTGCTTGCTTAGATTTTACTTTTGTGACTTTGCTTGTTTCATCTTTAAATTTAGCATCCATTGCTATTTGTTCAGCTTTTTCCTCTAGTTCAAAATCATTTTCTAATTCTAATTGTTGTTCATCTTGAACATAGTCTTCTTCATCTTGAATGGAATTATCTAGTAAAATGACTTCTTCATCACTTAAAATTCTATCTAAATCATCGACTGGCATGGCTAATCGTTCCATGTGTTTTAGAATCTTTTCTACACTTACTCCTATATCTTGTGCGTATTCTTTGATGTTCATATCATTCACCTCTTTCTTATTTTTATTGTTTGTTGATAATTTCTTTTATTTCATCGTAAATTTCTGGTGGTATTTGACATTCTAGTTTTCTTCCTAGAGTGTTTTTAGCGATTGCTTGTTCTAAAATTGCCATATCTTTTTTAATATATGCACCGCGTCCGTTCATTTTTCCTGTTTCATCTACTTTTACTTCGTTGTCTTTATTTTTGACAATTCTTAATAATTGACGTTTTTCTAATTTCTCACCGCTAACAACGCAAGTACGTAAGGGTATTTTTTTTAATTTCATGTAACGTCTCCTATTCTGCTTTTAAGTTGATTCCTACTTCTTTGGCTTGTTCACTTGTTTTAATATCGATGCGATAATGTGTTAGGCGAGAAGCAAGGCGTGCGTTTAAACCTTTTTTACCGATTGCTAAAGAGAAGTTTTCACCATCAGCGATGACTAAGGCTTCTTGTTTTTTAGCATCTGTAATAGCTACTGTTACTTCTTTGGCTGGACTTAGAGCGTTAGCAATGAAGATAGCTGGATCTTTATCATATTTGACAATATCAATTTTTTCGCCATGTAATTCTTCAATAATTCTAGCGATACGGCTTCCTTTTTCCCCAATACAAGCACCAATTGGATCGATTTTTGAATTTTCTGAATAAACGGCAACTTTGCTTCTTACTCCTGGTTCTCTTGCAACACCGTATAATAGAATACTGCCATCACTTAATTCTGGTATTTCAAGTTCAAATAAACGTTTTACAAAACCATAATGGCTTCGACTTAATAAAATTAATAAATTACGTCCATTATTATCTACTTTTGTCACATAAACTTTAATTTGACTACCCATTTCTATTTTTTCACCTGGGATGATGTCTTTTTTTGGCAAGATTCCGTTTGTTCTTCCAAGATCAATAAAATAGTTATCCGTATCTTCTAGAGCAACGGTTCCAATTAACATTTCATCTTGTTTATCACCAAATTCTTCCATGATACTATTGCGTTCTGCTTCACGAATTTTTTGAACGACGACTTGTTTGGCAGTAGCTGCTGCAACGCGTCCAAAGTCATGTGGTGTTACTTCTGTATCAATGGTATCACCGATGTTTAGACTTTTATTAATTTTTCTTGCATCACTTAATTTGATTTCACATTCTTTATTGAAGAAACTTATTTTTTCTTGATCTGCTTCTTCTAATTCTTCTTCTAATTTGTCCTCTTCTTCTTCGTCTTCATCCCCATATTGTTCGAATAGATAATCTTCATATTCTTCTTTTGTCATTTTGTCATCTGGTACAACTGTTAAATAGGAAAATACTTTGATATCTCCTGTTTCTTCATTGATTAATACTTTTACATTATTATTTTTAGAGTTTGTATTTTTTTTGTAAGCAGAAGTTAAGGCTTGTTGCATGGCATCATAAACGATTTGTTTATCGATATTTTTTTCTGCAACGATATTATCTACTGCTTTTAAAAATTCTTTACCGTTCATTTTCTTCTTCTCCTTTACTTTTTGAATGGATATCTAATACATCAATTTCTTTTAATAGATCGGTTGCATCTAAGATGGGATTAATTAATTTTGTTGCTTCTGTGATGGTTTCTACGTCTATTATGTTGTTACTATCTAGTTCGATGTTCAATGTTTTTAAGCCTTCTTCTTTTGTTTCATAAATATCTGATACAAAGAGATTCAAAGGGCGAATTGGTTCTTCGATTAATTTTATTATTTGCTCTTTCATTTACTTCCTCCTTTTTTAAAAATGAAAGAGTGGGCTTTATGGTTCCCACTCCTTTCTTTCTTTTTACATTATACAAGATCTTTTCTTGTTTGTCAAAACATTCTATGGTAGTATAGTAATTGGAAGGTGATATAAGGATGGATAAAGATAGAAAAGTTTCCATTTTTAAGGCAGTAGTTGTATTTTTATTATTTTATTTACGACAATATTTTCAAGTGATTCCGATTCTTTTGTTTCACATTGATGTAGAAAAAGCGTCTAATCAAGATGTGGTTGTTGTAAATTTATTTTTAAATGCTTTGTTGGTTTTGTTATTATTTTTGTTATATCGCAAAGAATTAATGCAAAAATGGCAAGATTTTAAAGAACATAAAACTTCTTATTTTGATACTGGTCTTCGCTTTTGGTTTTTAGGACTTGTAGCGATGGTGGTGATTAATGTTTTGATTAGTATGTTAACTCCAGTTCAAAATTCTACAAATGAAATTGCAGTTCGTACTTTAGTAGATACTTCACCAATTCTGATGATTATTACAGCTGGTATTTTAGCACCAATTGTAGAAGAAATGACATTCCGCAAAGCTATCAAAGATATTATTCCTAATCAAGTTTTATTTTGTATCGTTTCTGGTGTTGTCTTTGGTCTTATGCATATTATTGGTAGTGCTAGTAGTTGGTATGAATATTTATATGTTTTATCTTATGGTGCATTAGGAGCTTCTTTTGCTGTTGCTTATGTTAAAACAGATAATATTTTTACTTCAATTACAATGCATGCTATTCATAATACAGTTCTTATTTTATTATCCTTTCTTTAATAAGAATAAGAGATTAAAAAAAGCTTCTCAACAATTGGGAAGTTTTTTTAGTTAAAATAAGGCTATTATTTTAGGAATAAATAAGATGAAACCAATGATAGCTGCAAAGATAGCAAATGTTAAGACTGCTCCTGCTGCAATATCTTTGGCTTTCTTTGCTAATTCGTTTTGTTCTTTGGTTACTAGATCTACTGTTATTTCAATAGCAGTGTTAAATAGCTCTGCACCAATGACCATGGCAAAGCAAAGAAGACAAATAATAAATTCCCACCATTTTAATTTTACGATAATTCCTAAAGCGGTCACAAAGCATGCAATAGTAACATGAATTTTCATATTTCTTTCGCTTTTAAGCCCAGTATGAATGCCAGTAAAGGCATAGTAAAAACTTTTCATTAATTTTTTCATTTTCTTCTTCCTTTTTCTTTTGGAAATAGTATGCTAGAAGCAAAACTAGTATAGACGATTAAGTAAGCTATTGATAAACAAAAACCAGCAATGACATCACTTGTATAATGGACGCCTAAATAAATCCTACTAATACCAACCATAATGATGCAAAAGCCTAATAGTGTTATGAAAGAAACTTTAATGGTTTTGTTTTTTATGAAATGATAAATTAAATAGATAAGGAACCCATAAAACGCCATACTCACCATAGAATGCCCAGATGGAAAACTGTAGCCTTTTTCTTGAATAATTTGAAACTCAATAGGACGAGGTCGTTGTAATAAGAATTTTAAAGTCTGATTAAGAATGGTAATGATAATGAGGTTTAGAGCGATCAACCAACTTATTTTTTTGTTTTTAATGACAATGCATATTATTAAAGTAAGTGGAATAAGAAAAGTAGCATTCCCTAGAAAAGTGATTGCTTTCATAATTGGTGTTACAAAAGGGCTCATTAAATATTTACTAATAAAAGCATAACCAATGATATCCCCTTTCATGATCTCTTTAAAAAATACATCTTCTGCTAATGCAAGAAATTCTAATAAGCAAGTGAAAAAAAGAATTTCTTTGTAATGATAACGTAACAACTGTTTTACCTTTTCAAGCATTTTTGAATACTCCTTTTATTGTTGCATAATTTGAAAATGATTACCAGAATCTAAATACAAGATTCCTTTTTTACCATCTAATTGGGGTAAAACTTCATTGTAATAATTGATCATTTTAAATTTTGTCAGTGTCAGATAAACGCTATTTCCATCATCCATATAAAGTAAAAATCTATCTTTATCATAATCATTTGGTAAATAAGAAATCTCGCTTATTTTTTGTTTGATTTCAGGATTTACTTGTTTCATTCCTTTGATAAAAGCATCATATTTCGTATTAGGAACATAGTTGATTAATCTTGGAAGTGCTTCTTTTATCGGTTGTTCAGTTGCTAGTTCTTGCTTGTTTTCTAAAACTACTTTTCCATCTTGTTCTTTTTTGAACAGAATTTGATACTCTTTAATCTTGATGGTCAAGACATGATAAAAGCTTTTTTTAACGGTTACTTTTTTTACAAAAGGATTTTTTTCAATAGCTTTTTCTATTTTAGTATTAGTATTTTTGTAAAAACTTGGATAGTTGGTTAAGTTTGCTAGTTCTAATATTTGTTGATCACTTAAAATTTCATTTCCCGTTATGACAATATTTTTGATTTTGGTATCTAAAAATAATTCAACAGAGAAAATGATTCCAGCAATGCATAAAATTAAAAGAAAAAAAGGAATAAATTTTAACTTTTTCTTTTTGACTATTTTTGGCATACTTTCTACTCCCAATTGATAAATTCTTGTTCTACTTTTAATTCTACTCCATAATGTTCTTTAACGGCTTCTTGGACAAAGAGAATTAAATCATGAATATCTTTGGCACTGGCTTGATTTTTATTGATAATGAAATTGGCATGTTTTTCACTTATCATTGCTCCACCTTTAGTTAATCCTTTTAGGCCTAGATCTTCGATCATCTTACCGGCAAAGTTGCCTTCTGGATTACGAAAGACACTTCCAGCACTTGGATATTCTAGGGGTTGACTTAAAAGGCGGCGCTCTTTTCTATCTTTGTTGACTTGTTCAATGTCTTTGCGATTTCCATATTCTAATTTTAAAATTGCTTCTAATACAATGGTATCTTTATGCGTTTGAAGATAAGAACTGCGATAATGAAAATCCATTTCTTTATTGGTAAGATTGATGATAGTTAAATCTTTGGTTAATACTGTGACACTTTGCGTAATATAACCCATATCACTTTTGTAAGCACCAGCATTCATGTAAATAGCACCACCAATCGTTCCTGGAATACCACTTGCAAACTCTAATCCTGTCAACCCTTTTCGAGCAGCCATAGCAGCTGTTTTCATAAGAGATGCTCCGGCACTTACTATTACTTTGTTTTCTTTAAATTCAATGCTATCTAAAGCGTCTAACTTAATAATTACACCATCATAACGCCTATCACTAAATAATGTGTTACTACCATTTCCTAATACCATATATTTTATATTATATTTACGAATTAATTTGCATAATGTTACTAGTTTTTTAACACTTGTTGGATAAATGATTGCTGTTGCTACGCCACCTACTTTATAAGTTGTATATTTACTTAAAAATTCATCTTTTACAATCTTTCCTATTTCTTGCTTTTCTACTTCTTTTAAAAATTCTTGCATGTTTCTTATTCCTTTACTGATTTACTAATTTCTTGGCTTCTTGATAAATTCTTGTTGCGCTATCTTTTATTCCACGTTGTAACAAAGCTTGTTGCATCGTTTGATATTTTTTACTATCTTGTAAGAGGTTGTCAATACAAGGAAGAAGCGTTTCTTTTGAAAAGTTTTCTTCACTGATGATTTCACAAGCGCCATCTTTTTGTAAGGCAATGGCGTTTTTCATTTGATGATTATGCGTCACATATGGACTTGGAACCATAATGGCAGGTAGTCCAATAGCAGTTATTTCAGCAATGGTAGAAGCACCACTTCTTGTTACAATCAGATCGGCTTTTTTCATTAATTTGATTAAATCGTTATAAAATGGTAATACTTTGACGTTTTTGGGTATTGTTAGTTGTTGATACTGTTCATAATAATTTTCACCAGTGATTAAAACTACTTCATAGGGTTTATTTTGAAACGCACTCACCATTTGTTGTAATTTTTTATTAATCGTCATCGAACCTAATGATCCCATGACAATAATGACTAGCTTTTTCTTTGGATCTAAACCTAACTTTTTCTTATCAGCTGGTGGAATATAGACAATTTCTTCACTTCTTGGATTCCCAGTATATACCACTTTATTTTTGGGATATATAGCCATTGTTTCTTTGAAAGATACTAAGATCCTATCAGCATAATGGCTTAGAAATTTATTCGAAAGACCACTAATAGAATTTTGTTCATGAATCATGGTCTTATAGCCTAATTTTTTAGCAGCATAGACAACAGGGGCACTAATGTAGCCACCAACACCAATGACTATATCTGGATCAAAAGCCTTAATTTCTTTCTTTGCTTGTTTAAAGGCTTGCACATACATTTTAAGACGCGAAATATTTGCTAAAGGATGTGCTCTATCTAATCCTTTCATTTTTATACCAACAAAGGGAATATTGGCCTTTGGAACAATGGTTGCTTCCATTCTATCGGTTGTACCAATGTATAAAAACTTACTATTTGGCTCTTGCTCTTTGATCTTGTTAACAATCGCAAGAGCTGGGTAAATATGGCCACCTGTACCTCCGGCTGTAATGATTACTTTCATAACATTTTTCCTTTCTTTTTTATAATTATATGCTGCTTTTAGTTTATTTTATCGTTTCTATTTAACATATTTTTTCACAAATACTTTTTCTTTTTCCTTTTTTTGTTTATATCGTTTATCTAATTCTACTAAAGCGGTATTAAAACAGAAGTAATATTTACTATTTTCTTGACTGTTTTTTGCTAAGACAATTTCGGTAAAACCGCTTTGAATGGTAGAAAATTCAGTAAAATTATAGGTAAAACCACCCTTATTACGTGTTAGTAACATCGTATTAGGGGTTGTATCTGTTTTTATATCACTATTAATTTTAAAATCTTTAGAATCAAACTGGTTATCTGATTCATAAAGTGTCCTTGTAAATTGTAACATGCTGTATAATGTTCTTGTTGTTTCATAGGTCAATTCATCTTTTTGTTTTGCGACATTAAAATCTATCATTTCAGCTGGATGTACAAAAGTAATATGTAATGTTTCATTTTCACCTTGATACCAGTCCATGATCACAATTTGTAATCCATGCTTGGTTTGAATTTGATTTTTTATTTCATAACAAATGCCCATTTTATTATTACTAGGATTAGGAATTTTCTGTATTGTAAGCAAGTAATGCCCTCCTTTCTATCTGTGATTATACTTGGTGATTAGGGTTTCAAACTCCTTTTTTATCTCTTGTAATCTTTCTTTCGTTGTCGCTTCATAACGGCCAGTGATATTCGGACCAGTATTGCTCATTCGAACGCCTGCCCAACCATCGGCAAAAGTAACACGCACTCCATCAATATCATTTATCTTGTAACCTTTTTCAATGGCATATTCTTTGATTTTAGCAATGACTTGTTGTTTGATTGCATCATCACTTGGGTATTTTATTTCAGGTGTTGCTTCATAATGGGTAATACCTTCTAGTAGTGCATCTATATCTTTATCTGTTTTGGATAAAATTTCTACTAATCTTAATCCGGCGTAAAGACCACTATCAAAGCCTAGGAAGTGATCACGGAAATAAAGATGTCCAGATAATTCGCCTCCAAATGGTAAATCTAACTCTTGCGTTTTTGCTCTTGTGTAAGAGTTACCAGTTCGGTAGCAATAAGGGATGCCACCAAGTTTTTTTATTTCATCCTCTACTGATTTACTACATTTCACATCAAATAAGAACTCTTTTTTACTAACTTTAGCAAAAATATCGCGAATAATGATGATCATATAATAATCGATGGGAATAAAAATCCCTTTATTAGAAACAACACCTACTCTATCCCCATCTCCATCAAAAGCAAGACCAACATCTGCTTGTTCTTCTAAAACTTTTTTCTTTAATTGTTCTAGATTAGATTCAATGCTTGGATCTGGATGGTGGTTTGGAAAGGTACCATCACTTTCATCATTTATCATGATAATATCTATTGGATAACGACTATATAAGTCTTTTGCTAAAATAGATGTCGTACCATTTCCTGGGTCTAGGACAACTTTGACTCTTCTATCGCCAAAGGAAAGTGCTTTATCGATCGCTTCGAAATACGCTTGTTTAACGTTGATATCATGCGTTTTCCCTAAGGCTTCTGGAGTAGCAAAGTCTCCTTTCATAATAAAGTGGTAAAAATCTTGCACTTCTTGTCCTTTTGCATTTTGATAGTTAGATAAAGCATATTTAAAACCATTTTCATCTTTTGGATTATGGCTTGCTGTTATCATAACACCACTATCAATTTTTAGATAAAGACAGGCAAAATAATACATTGGTGTTGTTGTTAGGTGCAAATCATATACGTCAATTCCACACTCTGTAATTCCTTTTACTAAAGCTTCATGAAGCATTGGTGAAGAAAGACGATTATCATAACCGACAACACATTTATCTTTTTGTAACTGTACAAGTTTACTACCAAACCCTTTCCCAATTAGGTAAGCTGTATTTTGATTAATATCTTTGGGAACAACTCCTCTAATATCATATCCTCTAAAAATATAAGGATTTAAATCTTGAAACATAACATCCCTCCATTACATATTATACCATGGCTTTTGCCTATCTTGGTTATTACTTGACTATAATTGACAATAAAAAAATAAGTTGACACAATTTGTCAACTTAATACCATTGCCAAGGGCTAAAAGAGGCACTTTGATGAGGATAGCCCTTCCATAAGGAAAAGTCTAAATGAATCCCTGTTGCATAACCAGTTCTTCCCATTCCTCCTACTTGTGTACCAGCAGCTACTGTTTGACCAACACTTACATTGATACTAGCAAGATGGGCATACATACTGTGTGTTCCATCCGGATGTTTAACAACAACGTATAAACCATTATCATGACGAGTTGAAGCAGTCACCACAACGCCAGCACGAGCTGCATAAATTGGTGTATTGTAAGGACAACCAGCAATATCAATCGCCGGATGAGCACTACCGTTATAAGGGTTACTGATGTAGTAATTACAATTTTGAACCGGAAAAACAATTTTTGCCTCTTGTGTTTCGTATGCAATGGAAGTCACAGCGTTGTTAGAAGATTCAAACGTCATTACTTCTTCCCCTTCTAAAATACTATCTACCAATGTTAAAAAAGCATTTGTTTGTTTTCCGATCGAAAAAAACATTGTACCAATCAATAAAATATACACCATTCTTGTTAAATATTTTAAATACACTTTTATTAAAGCAAGCTTCTTCATCATGCTCTCTCCTTTACTCCATCAACCCCAATAAACTGCTTTTGCTTCAGTGCCATTTATTATAACGGATTCCAAGGTGGTTTATCAATAGTTTTTTAATTTCAAGCAAAGAAAAAGCCAAGACACAGGTATCTTGAACTTTTTGTAAGTTGATTTAGCATTGAAATTCTTAGATTAAAACTAGCTAGCTAATTTCACTTCAAATGGATTTTCTTTGGTACCATCACCACTTGTGATCACAACGTCAGATTTTAGATTAAATGTTGGACGAATACCAATTGAATTGGTTAGAGTACCATCAAATGCAAAACCAGCTTCGGCCATTCCAGCATCAGTAATTTCGTAAGTTACTTGGTCATCATAATCATAAGTTGGTGTTAATGTCCAATAATACGCATTATTACTATACATATCAAATTGCCCAGAATTCAATTCTCCTAATCTTAATAACCCAACTTTGGCTGTTGTTGTATTAGATGTTAAATTAGTACTTGTTGCACTTGCATATTTTGTTAATTTATAACTCGATCCTTCTCCCATTGCTCCCAAATACCATGTTGTATTATTTTCTATCATATTTACTTGATCAGTTGTTAAATAACTGTTACTCGTTAGATATTCTCCATTCAAGAATATTCCTATTGTATTATTACTTGAATAGTTTCCATTTTCATTGCTATCAAAAGTAATTTCTTTATAGTTTTCATTTTCTTTCAAAGGTATAGCACTTGTTATTTTTGTCATTCCTTCTGTTTCGTGGCTAACAATTTGGTATAAATTATTTTCTCCTGTACCGAATTTAATGTACTCTCCACTATATCTTGTTGCTAGCTTTGTTCCTGATGCTGGTGTATCATTATCTCCTTTTAAGCGATATGGATCACTCGTTGTTCCAGTACCTGATACGATTTCCACATTAGATTTTAGATTAATCGTAGGGCGAACACCGCTCGAGAGTGTGACAGCATCGTCGTTTGCAATAATACCACCACTGTACACATTGCAAACATTAGATGTATTATATGGTGTTAATGTCCACCAATTAAGTTCATTATCTAAATATCCATCTGAAGATGTTGGCCCTTTATAACTCATTGTATATTCATATATATTTAACAAACCTACCGCACTTGTTACCATGGTTGTTTTAGATGGTTTTGTCGTTGCAGTTGTTTGTGTGGTATTCCAAACACTATCTGTTTTGATAAATTTTTCTGGTTCTCTTAAATTTCCTAGAAATCCATCTACTGTTGTGTCATTTAACCATTGTTGCATATAGCTTTTTTCAAAGACTGCATTTTCTTCTTCATTATATGGTATTGTTGATATGTTCCACTGTGTTACTAGTTTGACACTGTTATCGGATGGGTCAATTGATACTGCTCTCCATAATTTCCCACTATACCAAATATAATTATCAGGATCAGTTCCGGTGATAAAGGTTTGTTCTGAATCAGAAGTATCTATTTTTCCGTTGGTTCCTACTCCTTTTAGTAGTTGTGTTGCTACTTGAGTACCAATTGACATTGCTTCTCCTGTTTTACCATAAGCATTTACTTTAATAGAAAATACTAGATTGCCACCATCTCCTTGTGGGTTATATGATTCATCTACATACATTCTTAAACGATATTTCTTATTAAAAGTTGTAGAAGTTGATCCCATTGCTAAACTCATTACATTAGCTGGTCTTCCTGTATAGTCATTTGCACTGCTATCAGCACTATAAGTTGCTGGTGCCATTATTTCTGTTTCGGTTCCTGCACTATCTACTTCTGTTAAATACAATTTAATATATTTACCATCAATCTTTTTACTACCAGTTGTGACATCTTGTGCTGCTATTTCCCAATTGACATTGGTTGATCCTTGAATGGTGGTAGATAATGTAAAATCAAAATATTCACCATCTTTTAATCTTACTTTACCAGTTGCATCGGTAGTTGGTAAGGCTTTATCAATTGATATCACATTACTACTTTCTTCATAACTCATTCTAATGACACCTGTTGTTATGGCATTCAGTTTCTCACCTGTTCTAGTATAAGAAAAAGCTGCATAACTGATCCCAATCACTGCAATAAATAAAACAATTACTGCTACTATCATAAAGATTTTTTCCTTATTCTCTTTTAATTTTTTCATATCCTACTCCTTTTCTATTTTGAAACACCAAAAAGACCAGAATACATTTATATTCTGATCTTTTTTAGGTGGTAAAAGAAAAATAGATAGATTATTTGATTAAAGTATCCCCCCCCCAAGTTAACTTTTGGTTAATATAAGAAAGTACCATCATATCAAACACCACCTATATTTTCTAATTATAAGAATATCATCTTTTTTTAACCTTAGCAAGAATGATTAGCAGATTTTTTAAAAGTTTTTTGATTTCAAAAAAATAATGTAAATTGTTACGTTATTTAATATATTTATTTTTTAAATTTATATTTAGTTGGATCAGAAGGCTCAATCAAATTTGAATCTAATAATAAAGCAACTATTTCTGATGCTCTAGATTTTTTTACATTGAATATTTCAGCAACATCTTCCCATTTGAAGTCATATTGATAACTAAATTTATCAAACAATTTTTGGATTTTATCATGAGTACTTTTCGTTACATTCATTGGAAGATTTTTATGCAATTTAATTAAGAAATAATCTTCATCACTGACAACATTTCCACTCATAACCGAACTTTTTTTACTATCTACCAGATTTTTTTTAATATAATTTTTATTTGGAAAAATTACTTTAAATGATGAAACATCAGAATTAAATGTTGGTTTAACATCATAATCGTTATATGATTCAACTATTCTAGTTAATCCACTTCCCCTACGCTCCATAAAATGTAATCTATTAAATATATCTGAAATAACTCTATTCCTTCTCATTGATGAAATTTTAGTTATATCTAAATTCTGAACAAAACTACCATCAATCATTCCACCGGGCGATGTTATTTCTAATCTGTTATCATATATATCTATATGGATCTCAGAGCCAACTATTTGATAATCCCTATGAATAATAGCATTAACAATAGCTTCGCGGATTGCTCTAACTGGATAGTCTTCTGTTTCTATTCTTTTCATACCTTTAATTTCCCAACCCATTCTAGAGTGATTTTTAATAAACACTTCAGCATTTTCTAAAAGTGAAATAATACTACCAGTATATTCTTTATCATCAATGGCATCTCCATCAATAGAACCTTTAACTAGACCTTTCCACCTGGTACAGAATATTCTTGATTGAATCAATAAACCTTGATCTGATAAAAGTAAACCCGCATTTGTAACTTTCTTATCTTTCGTTATTAATTCTAGTGATATATAATCTTTATCTTTATTTAACTCTTTTCCTGTTTCGTTTTTTAGTGATGCATTTAATAAAGTAAAACTCACATCAGAAACATCATACTTACTAGGTAATTCATCAAACGTTGTATTCTGCCCCTTTAAAATCAATCCATCCAATATATGTTTAGGAGCTGATATCGATTGATTTCCAGCTCTAACAAAAGCTTCTTTTCTTCCTTCGCCGTTGTAATAATATGGAGTTCTGGGTCCATCTCCTACTTTTACTTCCATAAAATCTTTATTATTTTCTTTAAAAGTTTTTAATTCATATCGTGGAAGTGGAGTGATTTTATCATTTATTAATTCAGATACTTTTTCTGAATCTTTAACTATATTATCTAATCCAACTGGTTCTCTATCCACATCTCTTACACCAAATAACAATATTCCACCATTTGAATTAGCAAATGCGGAAACTGATTTAAGCCAACTCTTAGATTTATTATATTCTACTTTTTCTTTAAATTCTACATTAGTATTTTCTACTTTTTCATAATCTTTTAATTGCATATAACACCTCCATTGTTATTATTTATTATACATTAATTTTTTTGTTTTTTTGTCAATATATGTTAAATCAATTAAATTTCCATATAAAATCGGACTTTTTTACGAATAATAAGCTAAAACTCCGCCTATAACCGGACTTTTTTTACTATCAACCGGACTTTTTAATTTGTTACAACTTTTGACTAAAGTACAACACTTTCTATCATAACCTCATCATCTTTCTTTCTTACTTTTATTTCTTTAACAAATATAGGTATATATCAAAACATATTTATTTAATAGCAATCTTTAAATTCTTTCATTAAATTATATTTCTAAATCAGGATTATTTCATGCAAAAAAGACCAAAATACATTGTATTCTGATCTAAGTGATAAAAGAAGATATATAGTGGGTTGAGGAAAGTTTCTTTAGATTAGCTTTTGATATCATACAAACACACTTCTTTATCTTATAGTTACAAAAATATTATCTTTTTTTAGCTTCGGCAAGGATGCTTAGCAGATTTTTTTAAAGTTTTCGATTAAGTGTGCTACGGTAGCACATCCCATGAAACAGATGACACCACCTTTGGCACTTTCTAGTTTAGAAATGGAATTTTCATCAATCAATTCACAACCATTTACTAATTTTACAATGTCTTCTGATGATACTGGTGGATAGTCTTTTGGATTTTCTCTATCGCATAAAATTGGAGTGACATATGCTTTATCAGCAATTTTTAGGCTATCTGCAAATTCTTTGGTAAATGCTGCTGTTCTTGAATATGTATTAGGTCGGAAGACAACGGTTAGTTTTTTGTCTGGATATTTTTGACGTACGGCTTGTAGGGTTACTTTAATTTCTGTTGGATGATGTGCATAATCATCAATGATGATAGTGTCTTTTACTTTTTCTTCTGCAAATCTTCTAGCAGCATTATGGAATGTTTTTAAAAGATTTTGGATGGTTTCAACATCTAATCCTTCTTTAAGTGCTGCAATGATAGCTGCTGCTGTATTCATGACCATATGATGACCATATAATGGTACGAAGAAATGACCTATTTTTTGTTCTTTTTCATATAAATCAAAGTGAGATCCATCGGTTGCAAGATCAATATTTTGGATGATATAATCATTTTCTTTATTTTCCCCATAGAAAAGTACGTCATTTGTAAATTTAATTTGGCGAATATTTTGATCGTCGCCGTTTGCAATTACTAGTTTTGCTTTATTGGAAAATGTTTCAAAAGTAGTGATGGTGTCTTGTAAATCTTTATAGATTTCTGTGTGTTCTAATTCAACGCAAGTAATGATTGCTACTTTTGGATGATATGCTAGAAAATGACGATTAAATTCATCTGATTCAATCACTAATAAGCGATTTTTTTTATCAATATGTCCTTCGCCAGAGCCGATAAAATAATTGCATCCAATCGTTTGTTCTAATAAATGCTTTAAAAGTGAGGTAGTAGTTGTTTTACCATGTGTTCCACAAACAGATATTGTATCAAATTCTTTGGTGATCGCTCCTACGACTTCATTATACTTTTGAAAGGTTAATCCTAATTCTTTTACACGTTTCATTTCTTTATGATCTTCACTAAAGGCTTTAGATGCAGTGACGATGGTATCTTTATCTAGTGGATGCGTAGAATCATAAAAGATTTTGATACCACGTTCTTGTAATCCTTTTTCGGTAAATTTGTAATCTTTAGCATCATCATATCCAGATACTTCATTTCCCATATCATAAAGCATAGATGCTAGTGTTGCCATTCCTGTCCCTTTTATTCCAATGCAATAATATTTCATAAAATTCACTTCTTTCTTACATTTTATTATATACTATCT
Organism: uncultured Bacilli bacterium; assembly: GCA_934149515.1. GTDB lineage: Bacteria > Bacillota_I > Bacilli_A > RF39 > UBA660 > Onthousia. The sequence continues at coordinate 69,294 of CAKPFD010000005.1, read as the reverse complement.
TTAAATTTTTTTTAAACTTTTTTTCTTTTCTTTACACTTTATTTTGTTCATAGTATGATAATAGTGGTGTTGTATATGAAGTTGTCGTATGAAAAATGTTGTTTATGTCCTAGAAATTGTTCCATTAATCGTGAGAAAGCAGTTGGTTGGTGCAAAGAATCTAGCAAGGTGAAAGTTGCTAGGAGTGCTCTACACTTTTTTGAAGAACCATCTATTTCTGGAGAAAATGGTAGTGGTACAATTTTTTTTAGTGGATGTAATTTAGCTTGCTGTTACTGTCAAAATCAAAAGATCTCTCTTGGTCATTTAGGTAAGGAGATCAGTGTGGAGCGTTTAAGTGAATTGATGTTAGAATTGCAAGAAAAAAAGGCCCATAACATCAACTTAGTTACCCCTACTCATTTTATTCCAAGTATTATTGAAGCTTTAACAATTGCAAAGAAAAAAGGATTAAAGATCCCTATTGTGTATAATACAAGTGGTTATGAAAGTGTAGATACCCTTCGAATGTTAAATGGTTATATTGATATTTATTTAACCGATTTTAAGTATTTTGATAATCAGTTAGGGGAAGATTTATCTGGTTGTAAAAATTATTTTGAAGTGGCAAGCCAGGCTTTAGAAGAAATGCAACGACAAGTTGGAAAAAATAAGTTTACGAAAGATGGAATGATGAGAAAAGGTGTCATTGTTCGTTGTTTATTACTACCAACGAAAGCAAATGATATGAAAAAGGTTATTTACTACTTACATCAAAAGTATCAAAATGATATTTATCTTAGCATTATGAATCAATATACTCCAGTAGTTCATCAAGATATTTACACTTATTTAAATCAAACTGTCAGTAAAGAAGAATATGAAGATGTGATACAACATGCTATTCATTTAGGGGTTAAAAAAGCTTATGTGCAAGAAGATGGTACGCAAGATGAATCTTTTATTCCTGATTTTGATCTTTCTTTGCTTTAATTTGTTCTCTTTCTATTTTAGAATAAATACATCCGCAATAATCTTGTCGATATAAATGGTATTTAGAAGATAGTTCTATGCTTCTTCGATAGCCATTTTTCTTTTTGAAATCAGCATATAAATAGTGAATTTGATATTTTTCTTCTAGGTTTTTACCAATTTCATTTAACCAAGTACTTTTCTTATAAGGACTGATGGATAGTGTTGTTCCAAAATAATCATAGTGATAGGTTTTAGCAAGAATGGCTGTTTTTTCTAGACGTAATTGATAACATAAATAGCAACGCAGGCTTCCTTCTTTTTCTTGTTCATGGCCTTTTATGGCTTGCAAATAGCTTTCTTTATCATAATCACAATCAAGTAATTGAATCATTGGATAGTTTTCCTTTAAGAAGCGTTTTAACTCTTCTTTTCTTTTTTGGTATTCTTGTTCTATTGTGATATTGGGATTATAAAAAAGAATTGTAATTGCAAATATGTCATTTAATTGTTCTAATACTGCTGTTGAACAAGGGGCACAACAAGCTTGAAGCAATAATTTTCTTTTGGGTGAGTGCTGTTTTTCTTGTTCAATAATTTGTAAAAATTTTTGATAATCCATCTTCTTTTCCCCTTTTTCCATTTGAATATCACTTATTATAACGTATTTTTTCCTCTTTTGAAAGCTAGAAAGTGTATAAATGCTTTTCTTTTATCATACGTTGATATGAGGTGATCGTTATACAAACAACTAGTTATGCTTTTTTATTATCTTTTTTAGCTGGTATTTCTACGTTAGTTGGTAGTGTTCCTATTTTTTGGAAGATTAAAAACAAAGAACGTTTGATCAATGGTGCTTTAGCTTTTGCTGCGGGAGTGATGATTTGTGTTTCTATTACAGATTTAATTCCAGAATCTCTTTCTATTTTAACTACTATTTTTAAACCGATTCCTGCTATTTTATTTCTTTTTATTTTCTTTAGCGTTGGTGTTATCTTTTCGATGTTGATCGATACTTTTTTTCCTAGTAATATTAAGGTAGAAAATCAAAAATTATATCATATCGGACTTGTTTCTATGTTAGCAATTATCTGTCATAATATTCCGGAAGGAATTGCTACTTTTTTATCAACCAATCAAAATAAAAGTCTTGGTCTATCATTATCTTTAGCAATTGCTCTACATAATATTCCAGAGGGAATTTCTATTTCTATTCCTGTTTTTTTTGCTACTGGTTCTAAAAAGAAAGCGTTTTCTTATACGCTTATTTCTGGTTTATCTGAACCATTAGGAGCAATTGTTGCTTTTTTGTTTTTAAAAGATATCATGAGTCCTTTTATCATGAGCATTTTATTTGGTTTTATTGCTGGTATTATGATCCATATTGCTATTTATGAGTTATTGAAGGAAGCGCTTTGTTATCGCAATAAGTTATTTATTTTTCTATTTCTTGTCATTGGTTTTCTTTTCATGTTGATGAGTCATATTTTAATTGGATAGGTTTCCTTTCTATGATTTACTAATTGCCAATTTTACCGATTTATAGTACAATGATGATGGTGATAGGATGAAAAAATTATGTATTGCATGTATTCATCTATATCAGAAAATACCGGGTAGTTTTCATGCTTCTTGTCATTTTTATCCAACTTGTTCTGATTATATGATAGAAGCGATTGAAACATTTGGAGTCATCAAGGGTATATTTCTTGGTATCAAGCGAATTTTACGATGCCACCCTGGTGCTAGATTTGGTTATGATCCGGTGATAAGAAAAGAGGCAGGAAATGAAAATAATGTGGAAAAAAATTGCAAAAGTTAGTCTACTTAGTGGTTTACTATTTCTTTGTTGTGGTTGTAAAAAAGATGATATGGAAGATATTTCTATTGCAACTAGTAATTATCCAAATGAATATATTATTACTAGATTATATGGAAAACATGCTACTATTTCATCTATTTATCCAGATGGTATTAATGTAGATAGTTATCAGTTAACGAAAAAGCAGAAAAAAGATGTAGCGAAAAAAGATTTATTTGTTTATACCGGCTTGATTGAAAGAGATAGAGAACTTGCCGTAGAACTTTTAGATTATAATAATAACTTAAAGATTATTGATAGTTCTTATGTGTTAGAAAATGAAACTGGTACGAATGAGCTTTGGGCTGATCCTTCTTTTATGTTGATGATGAGTCAAAATGTTCGCATCGGATTACGTGAATATATTGAAAATACTTATTTAAAAGAAGAAATTGATACTAATTATGAAGCATTAAAAGTAGATATTTCTAAACTAGATGTTGATATTCGCTTAGCGATTGAAAATGCCCCTTATAAAACAATTGTAGCAAGTGATAAAACTTATAAATTCTTAGAAAAATATGGTCTTACAGTGTATTTATTAAATGATGATACTAGCGCAAAAGAACTAGCAGAGATTCAAGATTTGATTGAAAATGGTTCTATTACTAAAATATTTACTTATAAGAATCAAGCAGTTACGAAAAATGTTCAAAATATGATCAATACTTATCCAAATACTTTAAAGTATGCTTATTTTAATTCTTTTGCAGTTATTAGTGATGAACAAAGAAAAACGAAAAGTGATTATACTACTTTAATGAATCAAAACTTAGATAGTTTAAAAGAAGAATTATATCACGGTAGTGAAACCACAAATTAAAAGAAAAGAACTTCAAGAAATTGATTTTGAAGTTCTTTTTTTGTTAGTTTTTCTTAGAAGCAATTTCTTCTTGTAGAAGATTTATAAATTCTTCTAAAGAAACGGTATTTGTTTCTTGTTTTCCATGAAGGCGATAACTAATGGTATGGTTTTGTTGTTCTTGTTCTCCTAAGATAACATTGTATCTTATTTTTTTAGTTTGTGCTTCTCTTAGACGATATCCTAGTTTTTCGTTTCGATCATCTAGTTCTACTCTAATGCCATGTTGTTTTAAAGCTTCATATACTTCTTTAGCATATTCTAAGTGATGTTCACTAGATACTGGAATAACTTCTACACCAATTGGTGCTAGCCATAGCGGTAAATTACCTTTGGTTTCTTCTAGTAAGAAAGCAATAAATCTATCAAGGGAACCTAATATCGCACGATGGATAACAACTGGTGTTTTCTTTTCCCCTTGTTCGTTGATATACGTTAAGTTAAATCTTCTTGGTAATAAGAAATCTAATTGGATGGTTGGAATAGCTACTTCATTACCAACAGCTGGTTTAATTAAAATATCAAGTTTTGGTCCATAGAAAGCTGCTTCTCCTTCAGCTTCGATAAAGTCTACTTTTAGATCTGTTAATACTTTTCTTAAAGCACCTTCAGCATTGTTCCACATTTCATCATCATCAAAGTATTTTTCTTTATCATTTTTATCTCTTAAAGATAATCTGAATTTGTGTTTTGTAATATCGATATTAAAATCTTTATATACTTCGATAATTAAGTCTAACACACCTTTAAATTCTTTTTCAATTTGTTCTGGTGTACAGAAAATATGAGAGTCATTTTGCGTAAATGATCTTGCTCTTTCAATACCTTTTACAGCTCCTGCTGCTTCATATCTAAAGTCATTTGCTATTTCAGCTATTCGAATTGGTAAATCACGATAAGAATGAAGCTGATTACCATAAATCACCATATGATGCGGACAGTTCATTGGACGTAAAACATATGCTTCTTCATCTAATTCCATTGCTGGGAACATATCGTCTTTATAATGATCCCAATGTCCTGATGTTTTATATAGTTCCACACTACCAAGATCTGGTGTATGAACGTGTTTGTAGCCATGAGCTACTTCTTTTTCAGTGATATAGTTTTGAATTGTTCTCCATAAGGTATAACCATTAGGTAGCCATAAAGGCAGACCTCTTCCTACTAAATCAGATAACATAAAGATTCCTAAGTCTTTGCCTAGTTTTCTATGATCTCTTTCTTTGGCTTCTTCTAGTTCTTTTAAATGAGATTCTAGATCTTCTTCGTTTTTGTAGCATACACCATAAATTCTTTGCAACATTTTATTTTTAGAATCGCCTTTATAGTAAGCACCACTACATTTTAGTAATTTAAAATGTCTTAATTCTTTGGTTGATTCAACATGTGGTCCACGACATAGATCAGTAAATTCACCTTGGGTATAGCAAGTAATTACTTCATCAGCTGGAAATTCATTGATAAGATCTACTTTATATGGATCATTTTTAAACATTTCTAAAGCTTCATCTTTTGTTAATTCATGACGAACAATTTTTTTATTTCCTTTGGCAATTTTCTTCATTTCTTTTTCGATTTTAGGTAAGTCTTCATCGGTTAGTGTTTCATCACCTAAATCTATGTCATAATAAAATCCCTCTTCTATTACTGGTCCTACCCAGAATTTGGCATTTGGATATAAACTTTTTACAGCCTCTGCTAGTAAATGGGCACAACTATGATTTAGGGGCATTAGTTCTTTATCTTCTTTAATATTTTTCATTTTAGTTTCCTCCTTGTACTTTTTTCTTTGTTTTTACTTTTTCGGTTTGTGGTTCTATTATTTCTTGTGTCGCCATTTGTTGTAAGATTGTTTGTCTTCTTCTTTGTAGTTCTTCTTGACTGACGGTTTGTAATTCTTGTAATAGCTGATTTGGATGAAAGCTTTGAGGATTGTGATAGCAAGCGATCGTTCCGGCAGCATCTCGTACATAGAGATAATCATTTTCTAGATGATCTTGTTTTTCGGCAAAGTGCATGGAAGCATTTTTTGGTAAATGATACCCTTTTATTAAAAGATAGGTTTTCATTTCTTTGTGGTGCATTTTATTCCAGATTGGTTTTTTGACGTCTAACCAATTATCCATAAAACGATAAATGGATAGACAATCTTTTTTACTTTTTTGTATTCTTTTTTTGCTCATAATTGTATTTCCTCCCCCAATTAAAAACTCCCATTGATTTATCATCAACAGGAGTGCATGAACACGGTACCATCCCTTGTTTACCTTCATTTCTAGATAACGGCTCAACACCGGAATTACTTTTACTAATTCAATTTACTAAGGTAGTAACAAAAGGATATTTTCTTCATTTTCACCTACCATGAAGTCTCTAATTTAAAATGATTCCTTTTATCTTGTCCTTGCTCAAACATTTTTCTCTATGTCTTACATTGTACTACAAAATTATGATTTGTCAAATTATTTTTCGAAACTTCTCCCTTCATTCAAGAGATTATCTAGAGTATCTAGGGTGTAGCCTTTTTGTTTGATGTAATGGATGACGACTGGTAATTCTTTGATAGTAGCGGTAGTTGGTGTAAGGCTGATAATTTTACCACTTTTTAGATTTTGTTTTACTTTTTTATATGGATTAGCAGTAATGATGGCAGTAGGAATGATGGTATGCAAATTATTTTTCTGACATAATTCTAGGACTTCTTTTTGATCATATTCAGCATAACAATAGTTTGGTTTCGTATTGGTAAGTGTTTGAAGTTTTGATAGGGATGCTGTAAATAGTTGTTCGTTATAAGTATTGTCGTAGCTTAATAATTCTACTTCATGAAAATCTTTTACTAAATCCATCACTTGTTGAGTGTGTTCATCTAAGAATAAACCATCAATAAAAAAGGTACCTCTTACATTGTTTTCATCTAAAATATTTTTGATAGTGGTTATATCATCTTGTGGTTTGACTTTAAAAACAAGTGCTATATTATTGGTAAAACCGTTACCAGAAGAAATATAATGATCATAGTATTCATCGATGGAAATGGTTGGTTTTGTTTCTTCAAACACTAAAAGAGTATCATTATAAGCACCATATTGTTTCATCTTTTGAAAGCTTTTTTCTAAATCTATTTTCTTACCATTATAACCTGGCGTTATATATTGATTATTGATAGTTGCATCTTGTGCTGCTTCATAGTAAGTGGCCTCTATTTCCTTTAGTTGTTTCATGATGGGATCTTTTTGTTCTAATAAAACAATTGCTTTATCCGTATAGTAAAAACTAAATATTACTAATAACAAAACAAAAAGGATTTGTAGTATCTTTTTTAGCATATTCCACCTCTACTTGTATCTTATTCTATAGTGGGTGGATTTAGAAACAAAAAAAACAGGGAGTTACCCTATCTTTTTGTTACTGGAGTGCTACTTCAAAAGGATTATCTTTCGTGCCATCACCAGACGTGATCACAACATTAGAAGCTAAGTTAAATGTTGGACGTATTCCTTCCTTATCTGATTTAGTCGGTTTAACATTTATTGAACTGCCATAGTTATTTATATCATGAAGTCCCAACGAAACAAATGGTGTTAATGTCCAATAACTTGTATTATTTTCGTATCTATCAAACTGTCCAGAATTTAATTCTCCATATCTTAATAATCCGACTTTTGCTGTTGCTGTATTTGAAGTTAAATTTGTACTTGCTTCACTTACATATTTTGCTAGTTTATAATTATAACTCGTCTCAGTTCCTACTGCTCCCAAATACCATGTTACATTATCTTCTATCATATTTACTTGATCAGTTGTTAGATAGCTACTATTTGTTAGATATGCTCTATTCAAGAAACTTCCTATGGTATTACTGTTAGAATAAATCGGATCATCATCTATAATTGATTCTACTACTACGTAATTTTCATGATTACTCATTTTTCTATACATATTATTTGAAAAATCTTTTATCGCTGTTGATGATGAACCATCATTAAATGATATTGTTTTATAGCTCCCATTTTCTTTTAAAGGTATAGCACTTACTATTTTCGTCATCTCTTCTGTTTCATGACTGACAATTTGATAAAGGTTATTATCTCTAGTTCCAAATCGAATGTATTCTCCACTATATCTTGTTGCTAGTTTGGTGCCAGATGTTGGTGTATCATTATCTCCTTTTAGACGATATGGATCACTTGCTGTTCCAGAACCTGATACGATTTCTACACTAGATTTTAGATTAATTGCGGGGCGCCCACCGTTCGAATCCGTAACATCGCTGTTGTCCGCAGTGCCATTGTAGCTCACAAAACGGACGCTAAACGTGTTATATGGTGTTAATATCCACCAATATAGACCATTATTTAAATAACCATTTGAATATGTTGTACCTTTATAACTCATTGTATATTCATACATATTTAATAAACCTACAGCACTTGTTACCATGGTTGTTTTGGCTGGTTTTGTCGTTGCAGTTGTTAATGTTGCATTCCAAACACTATCTGTTTTAATGAATTTTTCTGGTTCTCTTAAATTTCCTAAGAAGCCATCTCTCGTTGTATCATTTAACCATTGTTGCATATAACTTCCTTCAAAGGCTGTATTTCCTGATGCGTTGTATGGTATTGATGATATATTCCATTGTGTTACTAATTTTACACTATTATCACTTGGATCAACGGATACTGCCCTCCATAATTTCCCACTATACCAAATATAGTTATTTGGATTAGTTCCAGTGATAAATGTTTGTTCTGAATCAGAGGTATTTATTGCACCATTTTTTCCTACTCCTTTTAGTAGTTGTGTTGCTACTTTAGTACCATTTGACATTGCTTCTCCTGTCTTACCATAAGCATTTACTTTAACGGAAAATACCAAGTTTCCTCCATCTCCTTGTGGGTTATATGATTCATCTACATACATCCTTAAACGGTATTTTTTGTTAAAAGTTGTAGAGGTTGAGCCTATTGCTAAACTCATCATGTTGGCAGGTCTTCCGGTATAACCATTTGCACTAGTATCAGCACTATAAGCTGTTGGTGCCATTACTTCTGTTTCTGTTCCTGCACTATCTACTTCTGTTAGATATAGTTTGATATATTTACCATCAATCTTTTTACTACCAGTTGTCACATCTTGTGCTGCAATCTCCCAGTTAACATTGGTTGTTCCCTGAATGGTTGTAGATAATGTGAAATCAAAGTATTCACCTTCTTTTAGACGTACCTTTCCAGTGGCATCAGTAGTCGGTAATGCTTTATCAATAGAGATAACATTACTACTTTCTTCATAACTCATTCTGATGGCACCTGTTGTAATAGCGTTCAACTTTTCACCTGTTCTAGTATAACTAAATGCTGCATAACTGACACCAACGACTGCAATAAATAAAACAATTACTGCTACTATCATAAAGATTTTCTCTTTATTCTTTTTTAATTTTTCCATTTGTTCTTACTCCTTTATTTGATTTTTTAGACACGAAAAAGACCAGAATACATTTATATCCTGATCATTTTTTTGTGGTAAAAGAAAAATAGATAGATTGCTTGATTAAAGTACCCCCCCCCCAGGTTAACTTTTGGTTAATAGAAGAAAATACCATCATATCAAACACCTACCTATTCTATCTTTCTAGATAGATCATAACATGAATGATGATGTTTTTCAATTCATTTTAATTATTAATAGGAAAGAAAAACTGAACAATGTATTTTGTTTACCTTGTTCAGCCATACTTTATACTTCTTGAATAACTGTAATAATCATTGGTTTAGAATCCATTACTTTATAAAAATATTTTCCAAGAATATCTCTTACATCATTTTTAATTTTCGCATAATCTACTCTTTTTGTTCCTTCTTCGATATTTGCTTCAATGGTTTCTTTTGATAAACGTTTAATTTCATCAACTAAATCTAAATTATCTTTAACATAAATGAAACCTCTTGTTAATACTTCTGGTCCTGCTAAGATTTTTTTGGTTTCTCTATCTAGCGTGCAACTTAAAATAACAATTCCGTTTTCTCCTAACATTTCACGATCTTTTAAGACTAAATCACCAATATCGCCTTGGTTTTTACCATCTACTAAGATTTCATCTGTTTCGATGTGTTCATTTGTTTCTACTAAGTTGCCATTTTCAAAGTATGCAACGTCGCCATTTTGTTTTAATAAGATATGATCTTTTGGAATACCTACGCTTTCTGCTGTTTCAGCATTAGCATATTGTTGACGATATTCTCCTTTGACTGGAAAATAATATTTTGGTTGCATTAAATTGATTAATAAACTTAGGTCTTCTTTAGAAGCGTGATGCAATAAATGCTTTTTACTAGATAAGCTTATTGTGTTTACTCCAAGCATAGCAATTTCATCCATGATAGTTGCAAGACGTTTTTCTATTCCTGGATAAGATGGTTCTGTAATGAATATGGTATCTGTTGGTTTTAGTTTGATATAACGATCATAACCTTTTGTAATACGTTCTAGATTTGCAAAAGGTTTTTCTTTTTCATCAGAAATAAAAACAACAACATCTTTATCTTCTAGATTACTTAAATCACCAATAATATTTTTATTAACTGTTAAATAATGATTGTTAATTGCATAAGAAATTGTGTTTTGTAAGCTTTTACCCATGATTACAATTTTACGATGCGTTTTACTTACCTCATCAAAGATTTCTTGAATTCTATAAAAATGTGCGGGAAAGATCGTTGCGATGATTCTGTTTTCATTTTTAGCAAGAACACTTCTAATAAAATCTTGTACACGATGGTTAGGGCTTGTATACCCTTCTCTTTCAGCATACATTGATTCACATAATAAACATAATACCCCTTGTTTTCCAACATAGGCTAATTTACCAATATCTGTTTTATATGGTTCTTTCATACTGTGATCAAAGGTAAAGTCTCCAGTATAAACGATAGCACCATCTTTAGTGTATAAAACGTAACAAACAGCATCTGGAATAGAGTGTGTCATTGCAATTGGAAAAACACTTTCTTTTCCTAAAGATACTTTGACATGTGGTTTAATTTCTATTAATTTTGCTTTTTGCGCTTGTTCTTTTGATAAATCAAGGCGTAATAACTCTAAGGTTAATTTAGTTCCGTATACAGGTATTTCTGGCATTGCTTGTAAAATATCTGGTACTGCACCAATATTTCCTTCATGTCCATGAGTTAAAAAGATTCCTTTAATTTGTTTTCTATGTTTTAATAAATAATCATAATTTGGAATGATATAGTCAATTCCTAAGTTTTTTTCGTTATCATATTTTAGACCGGCATCAAATACATAAATATTCTTATCAACGGTTACAACATACATGTTTTTTCCGTTTTCATTTAAGCCACCTAAACTAAATATTTTAATTTTGCTCATATAATCTCCTTTCTTTGGTTTTATAATGCGTCATCATTATACGTTAATTTTCTTTTTTTGGCAAGTAAACTCCAAGACGTTTTTGATATCCTTTTGTATTGGTATTTAAAATGTCAGAATAATCTAGTAATGTTTTATGATACATTTGAATATTTGATTTATCTTGCTCACTGATTGCAATTACTTGCATATCTAGCGCTTCATGATAGATGCTTTGATAAGTTAAAACAGTATCAACCATGGTTAGATCTGCTAATAATAAGCTTATTTTTCTATCGTCTTCGTGCATTTGTAAGTAAAACAATGCTTCTTCTGTTGATTGTAATAATGGTGTTAAGACCTGATAATGGTTTGTTAAAGCCTTTGTTTCTTGTTGAAAATATTCATTTTTAAAGACGTCTTTATAAGATTGCATATAATAAATAAGTCCTTTAACATATTCTAAACGATTTTGATATGCTTCTGATTCTCTTTCCATTATTTCATCTTCTATTAATTCATATATTTTATTTTCCATAATATGTCTTAAGAGGCTAGTTTTTCTAAAGCGTTTTTGGCAGCTTCCTGCTCAGCTTCTTTTTTACTATTGCCAGTTCCTTTCCCATAGATGATATTGTCAATTTTTACTTGCATGGTAAATGTTTTATTATGTGGTGGTCCACTTTCTTCTATTAGTTCATAAAATAAGCTTTTTTTGGTTGTTTGCACTGCTTCTTGAAGAGCTGATTTATAATCTTCAAAGAAAGAGATAGTTGGATCTTCAATGTAGGGAATGACAATTTTTAAGATGACATTTCTTACTGTTGCATATCCTAAATCTAAGTAAATGGCTCCCATTAGAGCTTCAAAAATATCAGCAACGATTGCTTTTTTGAATTTACCACCACTATGTTCTTCTCCATGCCCTACTCTAATGTATTGATTTAAGCCTAATTGCGTTGAGTAAGTATAAAGGGCATTTTCGCAAACATAACTTGCTCTTACTTTTGTCATTTCTCCTTCTGTTTCACTATAGTTGTTGTATAAGTAATCTGCTACTACTAAATCAACCACTGCATCTCCTAAAAATTCTAAGCGTTCATAATCTTTTTTGGCTTTGTGTTCGTTCGCATAAGATGAATGAGAAAAAGCAATGTTGTAAAGGGTTAAATCTTTTGGTTTAATATGTAATTTTTCAAATAGTTCTACCATATATTATTTCGCCTTCCTTTTTGATGATTTTGTAAAATAAGACTGGATCACTTCATTTGAAAACTGATCTGCAATATCATCTCCTGTTAATATAAAATCTTGATAATCTTGTTCTTTATACTTTCTTACTTCTAATAATTGCAAGCTATCCATTCCTTCTTGTAGTAATTCTAAAGAATACAGTTGTTCATCTGTTAGTGTTTTAGGTAAGAAGGCTGCTGCTTGATCTTTGTTATAGATATAAAATAGAATTTCTTGTTTATTTTTAGCAATATCTGTTCTATCTACTTCATCATAATGTTTTATTTTTTGATATTGATGTAAAAGATCATTATGTTGAATTCCTGCTGTTCGTTCATATCGTGTTATTTGTCCTTGCTTGTCAATAAAAATTAAGCCATCATCAGTTAATTTACGCATATCATCATCCCTTTTTCCATTTATTTTTTTATTTTACCACAAATTTCTTGAAAAATATAGCCCATCATTCTTGGCAGAAAAGAAAATAGATTAGAAAAGTGCTAATCTATTTTTGTTGAGCGGTAAAATCATCAAATTTTGTAATTTCACTATCTTTAAAATTGGTGTCTTTTAAGGCTTCAAATAGTTTTTTCTGATCTCTTGTTAATTTCTTTGGTGTTTGTACTTGGAATACAACATACATATCGCCGGTTCTTTTTGTTGTTTCGTTTTTAATTCCTTTACCACGAATTCTCTGTTTGGTTTGACTGTCAGTACCTGCTGGTATTGTCAATGTTACATTACCATATAGTGTTGGTATTTCTTTTTTGGCTCCTAGGGTAGCTTCAACGATTGTAATTGGTACATCTAGATAAATATCATTTCCGTCTCGTTTGTAAAAACGATGGGTTCCAACTTTGAATTCTAAGTATAAATCACCGTTTGGTCCGCCATTTTCGCCTGCTTGACCTTTTCCTGGTACTCGTAAACGTTCTTGCGTATCAATACCACTTGGTATATTGACAGTAATGGTTTTTCTTGCTTTCTTTCTACCTTTTCCTTTGCATTCTGAACAAGTTCTATCGAAAGTTTTTCCTTTGCCATTACAATCTGGACATGGAGATTTTGTCATGAAGGATCCTAGTATGGTTCTTTGTTGAGAAGTAATAGTACCACTTCCATGACAGGTTTGACAAGTTTTTTCTCCAAAACCACCCTTACCGTTACAGTTATCACATTCTTCTACAACATCTAGATCAAAATCTTTTTCACAACCGAAAGCAGCTTCCATAAAGCTTAAGTCAACTTCCATTAAAACGTCATTACCTCGGCGTGCTCTTGATGAACTGCCACGGCTAGTACTACCTCCAAAACCAAAGCCACCTCCAAATAAATCTTCAAAGATGTCTCCTAAATCACTAGCATCAAAACCAAATCCTGCACCATTGAATCCACCATAGCCATTAGAAGCTCCGGCTCCAGCTCCGCTAAAGGCTGCATGACCAAATTGATCATATTGTTTTCTTTTTGATTCATCAGATAAAACAGAATAGGCTTCTTGTACTTCTTTGAATTTTTCGGCAGCATCAGCTTCTTTATTTAAATCAGGGTGATATTTCTTAGCAAGTTTTCGAAAAGCACTTTTAATTTCGTCTTGACTTGCTGATTTATCAACTCCTAATACTTCATAATAATCTCTTTTTGTTGCCATAGTTTCACTTCCTATCTATTACTTACTTTTTGATATTCTTCCATTGTATTTTTAAACATTTCCATTGCTTCTTCAAATACTTTTGTATCAGTTAGATCAACATCGATGATTTTTAAGGTTTCAAGTGGATAGTTACTTCCTCCTGCTTTTAAGAAGGTAAGATATTTTTCTTTGAATCCTTCTTGTTGTTCTAGAATATTTTTGGCAATATAGGCAGCAATGGAAAGACCTGTTGCATATTGATACACATAAAATGGTCGATAAAAATGTGGAATTCTTAACCATTCATAGCGAATGACATCATCTACTACAACGTTTTTACCGAAATAAAGTTTATTTAGTTCGTAGTAGTCATTGCTTAGTTGTTCGGCTGTTAGAATTGCTTGTTTATCTGCCATATGATGCATGTGTTGTTCAAATTCTGCAAACATTGTCTGACGAAAGACAGTTGCTTTAAACATATCTAATCTTTCATTTAAAATTGCTTGTTTTTCTTTTTTATCATCTGTATGTTGTTCCATGTAATATGAAAATAATAATTCATTAACTGTGGAAGCAATTTCTGCTAAAAATAAGGGATATGAATAGTTTGCATAGTCATTGTTATGAACTGAAAAATAGCTATGCATTGAATGTCCTAATTCATGTGCTAAGGTAGATACATCATCATATGTGTTAGTGTAATTTAGTAAAACATATGGTTTTGTATCATAGCATCCTGAAGAATAGGCTCCACCGGTTTTTCCTCGATTTGGATATTTATCTATCCAGTTTTCTTCGAAGGCTTTCTTTAAGATTTCTATATATTCTTCTCCTAATACAGATAAAGCTTCTAATACAAGTTCTTTTCCTTTTTCAAATGGGTATTTTGTATGAATGGTATCTACTGTGTTAACATAACCATCATATAGATGAAATTCATCTAAATCTAAAGCTTGTTTTTTTAGATCAAAATATTGATATAAAAGCGGTAAATGTTCATGGACACAAGTAATTAGATTATCATATAGTTTTACTGGTATATCATTTGCATAAAGTGTCGCTTCTAAAGAGGAAGCAAAATGATTCCATCTAGCACTTGTTGCAGATTCATACACAACACCGGATAACGTTGCTGTTAGTGTATTTTTATAACTTCCAAATACTTCTTGCATTCTCATGAATGCTGCTTTTCTTACTTCTCTATTTTTACTACGTAAATAAATACCATAATTACTTTCTGTTAATTCTACTTCTTTTCCATTTTCGTCTATAATATTACCAAAACGCATATCTGCATCCATTAAATAACTGGCAGCGTTACTACCTGATTCTAATGTTTTTAAAAAGGCAGATAGTACTTTTTGTTCTTCTTCACTCATGCTATGACCTTTGTAGCGCATGGTATCTAAGATGGTATGGGTATATTGTTTAATTTCTTCTTGTTGTAGATAATCTTTGATAGTATCTTCTTTTTCTTTTAATAGCATAGGTTCGAAGTAAGCTAATTTTTCTTGATAGTCTTGGTATAACGTACTTGCTTTTCCTATTAATTCTTGATACATTGGATTATCCATATTTTCATTACTTTTTAGGTTAGCATAAGTATATAATTTTTCTAATAGACGACTTGTTTTTTCATTTAGCAACAACATTTGCTTAAAATTTTCTTTTGTTTTTAAGAATGTATCTTTGTAATTTGCTAATTCATTTATCATGTTTTGTATTCGCTGATAATCTTTATCAAATTCTTCTTTAGTTTGATAAAGCATATCAACATCCCATTTATCTTCTTCTTTTATTTCATCTCTTGTTAAGATTTTATCCATATATTCTCCCTTATTAGTGTAAGAGGTAGCCTTTTTTAAAGACTACCTCCTTTTGTTTTATTTTTCTTCAAAGTCAGCATCTTTTACGTCATCTTTTGTATCTTTTGTTGTTTGTTCTTGGTTGTTACTATTTTCTTTTTGAGCTTGTTCATATACTTTAGTTGCTAAAGCCATTGCTTTTTCTTGTAAAGCTTCTTTTTTGGTTTTAATTTCTTCGATATCATTTTTTTCTAATGCTTCTTTTGTTTCTTTGATTAATGCTTCGACTTCTTCTTTTTCTTTAGCATCAACTTTATCTTTTAGATCTGTTAATGATTTTTCTGTTTGGAAGACTAATTGTTCAGCTTCATTTTTAAGATCTGCTTCTTCTTTACGTTTTTTATCAGCTTCTTTGTTTTCTTCAGCTTCTTTACGCATTTTTTCGATTTCTTCATCAGATAAGTTGGTACTTGATGTAATGGTAATAGATTGTTCTTTGTTTGTACCTAAATCTTTGGCAGTTACATTAACAATACCATTGGCATCGATATCAAATTTTACTTCGATTTGTGGTACACCACGTGGTGCTGCTGGAATGTTTCCTAATTGGAAGCGTCCTAATGTTTTGTTATCAGCTGCCATTGATCTTTCACCTTGTAAAACATGAACATCTACGGCTGGTTGATTATCTGCAGCAGTTGAGAATACTTCGCTTTTTGAAGTTGGTATGGTTGTATTACGTGGAATTAGTACTGTCATAACGCCACCTAATGTTTCAATACCTAGTGATAATGGTGTAACATCAAGTAAAACGATATCATTAACATCACCTGTTAATACACCACCTTGAATAGCAGCTCCCATAGCAACTACTTCATCTGGGTTTACTTCACGTGATGGTTCTTTTCCTAATTCTTTTTTGATTGTTTCATATACTAATGGAATACGTGTAGATCCACCAACGAAGATAACTTTGTCTAGATCGCTTGCTTTAACTGATGCATCTTTTAAAGCTTTACGAACTGGTTCAAGTGTAGACATAACAAGATCATGAATTAATTCTTCAAATTTAGCTCTTGTAAGTGTTGTATCTAAGTGAAGTGGTCCATCTGATCCTTGTGAAATAAATGGTGCTGAAATTTGAGTTTGACTCATTCCTGATAAGTCTTTCTTTGCTTTTTCAGCAATTTCTTTTAGACGTTGCATAGCCATTTTATCTTTGGTTAAATCTACACCGTTTTCTTTCTTGAAGTTTTCTACTAAGTAATCGATAATTTTTTGATCGAAATCATCTCCACCTAAACGGTTGTTACCAGCAGTTGATTTAACTTCGAATACACCATCGCCTAATTCCAAGATAGAAACATCGAATGTTCCACCACCTAAATCGTATACTAAAATGGTTTGAGATTTATCTTGTTTATCAAGTCCATAAGCTAATGCTGCTGCTGTTGGTTCATTGATAATTCTTTCTACTGTTAATCCAGCAATTTTACCAGCATTTTTCGTTGCTTGACGTTGAGCATCGTTGAAGTATGCTGGAACAGTAATAACTGCTTGTGTTACTTTTTCTCCTAAATAACTTTCAGCATAATCTTTTAAGTAAGATAAGATCATAGCAGATATTTCTTCTGGAGTATATTTTTTACCTTCTGCTTCTACTTTTTTATCAGTACCCATTAATCTTTTGATTGATGATACAGTATTTGGATTGGTAATTGCTTGACGCTTTGCGGCATCTCCGACAATTCTTTCTCCATTTTTGAAAGCTACAACACTAGGGGTTGTTCTTCCACCTTCTGGATTAGGGATTACTTTAGGTTCCCCAGCCTCTAATACAGATACACAACTATTTGTAGTACCTAAATCAATACCTATAATTTTACTCATGATTATCCTCTCCTTTTTCATTATTATTTGTAGTATTTTCTATTTTATTTACTTTAACAGAAGCTGCCCGAATCACTCTATCTTTTAAACGATAGCCTTTTAACATGACATCAAGTACTTCTTCATCTTGAAACTTTGGATCACTATCCATCATTAGTGCTTGCATTGTTGTAGGATCAAATGGTTGATGTAAACAATTGATTTCTTCTACACCGAATTTTTGTAAGATATCTTGCAAACTAGCATACATCATTTTAAATCCTTGCAAGAACTTAGATAATTCATCTGTTAGATCATTATCATCTAACTTAATAGCACGTTCAAAGTTATCAAGTAATGGAATCATTTCACTAATTAAATCTTGATTAGCATATTTCAAACGCTGTGTTGTTTCTTCTTCTTTTCGTTTTCTATAATTGATTAGTTCTGCTTGTGCATATTGCACTTTTTGTTGTAATGTTTGATTTGCTTCTGTTAGTGTTGTTATTTGTTGCTTTAGAGCATCTACTTCTTTTTTATCTTTATGTTTATGGTTTTTAGTATGTTCTTTTTGGCAACATTCATGTGATTGTTGTTCTTGACAATGACATGTTGCATCTTGTGATTTGTTTTCGCAAGAACATGTTGTATTCATTTCTTTTTCTTCCATTCTATCCTACCTTTCAATGTTTTCTTTCATAAATTCTAGCAAATTCATTACCCTTTCGTATTCCATTCGTTTTGGGCCGATGATTGCTATTGTTCCTTCTTCACTATTGGTTTTAAAGTTTGTCTTGATGATGGTTACATCTTCATCGATATTATTTTCTTTTCCGATGTAGACTTCAATGTTATTGGAGTCATCTTGTTTTATTTCTTGAACTAAATCATTTCCTTCTAATTTATTAAATAAATGTTTTATTTTATCGATGTTACTAAATTCTGGTTGTTCTAAGAATTTTGTTTTGCCAACAACGTTAATATCAGGGCTTGCAAAATCGCTAAACACATGATATATCGCATTATATAGCTTTTCGTGTTGACTGACATATTGACCGATGATTGGTTTTACTTCAAATTCTAGTTTTGTGCTCACTTCATCAATTGGTGTTCCAACAATTAGATGATTGATTAAATCAACGGTCTTTTTTACATCATCCATACTGACATTATCCAAGGTAATTGTTTTATGTTCTACTTTACCTTTATCTGTTACAACGATAACAATCATCTGATTACTAGCAAGTGGAACAACGTTTATTTCTTTTAAAAGATTATCATGGCTTGCTTTTCCTAAGACAACTGCAGTATAAGAGGTCATATCAGAAATTACTTGTAAGCTTTTAGCAATACAATCTGATAATTCCAAAGTTTGATTATGGAAAATGATTTGTAGTTTTAACATATCTTCTCCATTCATTTTCTTTGGTTCTAATAGATAATCAACATAATAACGATATCCTTCCTCACTTGGAACTCTACCACTTGAGGTATGGGTTTTTTCTAGTAAACCTTCTTCTTCTAATGAAGCCATTTCACTTCGAATGGTGGCACTAGAGCATTTTAACGTTTTACAAATTTGATTACTACTTACAGGTTTCGCTTGCTTTACATAATTTTCTACAATTAATTTTAAAATCTTACTTTGGCGATTTGTCAGCATTCAAACTACCTCCTAGCACTGTTTCTTTTCAAGTGCTAATAACATTGTATGCTTATTGTTAGCACTTGTCAACTGTTTTTGCTAAAAAAACTTTAGAAAAAATACCAAAACAACTTGGCATTTTTATTTGGCTTTTCTATTCCCTTGCTTTTTGATTTTTATAATATTAAAATTAGCAACTTTCATCTTCTAAACATTGATTTAATTCTTTGGTTACTGTTTTTACTAGATCATCATTTGCTTTTTTACCAAAGCTTTGTAACCCGATTAATAAAAATAAAATAAGTGAAAGCATTAAAACTAAGGCATATAAGATGGTAGTAATAGCAAACCCTTTATTATTCTTTAGCATTATTTTCTCCTATTCTTCTACAACTTGAATGCTAGCATGATAATGACTAGTTTTATCTACAATAAAGTTACTATTCATTGCCCAAATACGAAGGGAATAATCTTCTTTTGTGTTTGGTTGTAAGACATCTTCTTGAATGATATTATTTTCTATTTCATCTAACACATAAGAATTTGGGGCACTATGATCTTTTCGAAAGCTTATTTTTAATAGCTCTTGAGGAATTTTTCGCTCACTACAACCACAAGCAAGCTCTTTTTCTTTATTTTCTACTAATACGATTTTATAATGTATTTCTTGATTAGTGTTATTTGTAACGGTAAATGTATAAGATGGACTTGCTAATCCAACTGCATCTGTTACTGGTGTAAATTGTGTTAAATTTACTTCATTTCCATTTTTGTCATGAAAGATAACTTCCATTTGACCGCTATCATAGTCTTGGTTTCTTTGACTTGCAAATTTATGATAAATAATATAGGTAGAGGTAATTGCAAACAAAAATAAAAACACAATAATACAAGCACTTTTAATTAAGTGTTTATGGTAATAATTTTGATACATAATAAGACTCCTTTTCTTTTTTTATTTTAAGGCTTAAAGTGTGGATAGTCAATCAAAAGTATTGGTGGTTGACAATCTTTTTTGTCAAATTAGAAAAAAAGATCTTGTCAAATGTTAATTTATGTTATATATTAATATTGTTTCAGATGTCCGCGTAGCTCAGCTGGATAGAGCAATCGCCTTCTAAGCGATCGGTCACGTGTTCGAATCACGTCGTGGACACCACTAGAAAATGTTGTTTGAACTATTTAGTTTGAACTTAATATACACTAAAAGAACTTTTAATGAGTTCTTTTTTTGATGTTTTAGTATGTAAAGGACTAGGTAGGGATAATCAAACAAAAAACGTCAAAAATATTTTGACGTTAAAAAGGAAATCTACTCCCTTTAGCTATTCTATTTACATCTTTTGTAAACAGCTAGGTTTAAAGGAAAATAGAACGACCACCGTTCGAATTCGTAACATCGTTGTTATTCGCATGGCCATTGTTGTTTACATAACGGGCGTTTTCTTTTTGATCATTCCCTACTATAATCTATTAACATTTATAATTATAGCTAAAATTTAAATTTTTATGTTTTTTCGGTTCAGGAACATCTGCACCGAAAAAACATTATCCTGCTAATTTCACTTCAAATGGATTTTTTTTCGTACCATCACCACTTGTGATCACAACGTTTGATTTTAGATTAATCGTGGGGCGACACCCGCTCGAATACTTAACACCACTGTCGTCCACACCGCCATAGTTTCTCACATAATGGACGCTAGACGTATATGGTGTTAATGTCCAATAATTTGTATTATTTCCAAATCTATCAAATTGCCCAGAATTTAATTCCCCATATCTTAATAGTCCAACTTTTGCTATTGTGGTATTTGAGGTTAAATTAGTACTTGTTGCACTTGCATATTTTGCTAATTTATAGCTTGTACCAGCTCCTACTGTTCCCAAATACCAGGTTGTATTATCTTCGATCATATTTACTTGAGCAGTTGTTAGATAATTTCCACTTGTTAGATATTCTCCATTCAAGAAACTTCCTATTGTATTACTACTTGAATAAAGTGGATTATCAGGAGTACCTCCTGGTACTCCTACGTCTGGTGCTGCTATATAATTTTCGTAATTACTCATTTTTCTATAGATACTACTTGAAAAATCTTTTATTGCAGTTGATGATGAACCATTATCAAATTGTATTGTTTTATAACTTCCGCTTTCTTTTAATGGAGTAGCACTTACTATTTTAGTAGTTCCTTCTGTTTCATGGCTAACAATTTGATAGAGATTATTGTCTCCGGTTCCAAAGCGAATGTATTCTCCACTATATCTTGTTGTTAGTTTTGTTCCTGCTGCTGGTGTATCATCATCTCCTTTTAAGCGATATGGATCACTTGCTGTTCCAGAACCTGATACGATTTCTACATTAGATTTTAGATTAATCGTGGGACGGCAACCATCCGAATACTTAACATCGCAGCTGCCGCTCGCATTGCCACTGCTGCCCACACAATAGACGCTGGCAACCGTAGCGTTGTGTTTGGGTGTTAATGTCCACCAATATAAGTCATTATTTAAATAGCCATTTGTAGCTGTTGTATTTTTATAACTCATAGTATACTCATAAGCATTTAACAATCCTACGGCACTTGTTACCATAGTTGTTTTTGCCGGTTTTATAATCACCGTTGGTTCTGATGCATTCCACACACTATCAGTTTTAATAAAGTCTTGATAATTTCTTAAATTTCCTAAGAAACCATCTCTCGTTGTATCATTCAACCATTGCTGCATATAACTTCCTTCAAAGGCTGCATTATCTGATGCATTGTATGGTACTGCTGATATATTCCATTGTGTTATTAATTTGACACTGTTATCGGATGGGTCAATTGATACTGCTCTCCATAGCTTTCCACTATACCAAATATAGTTATTAGGATCAATTCCTGTAATAAAGGTTTGTTCTGAATCAGAGGTATCAACAACAGCATTGGTTCCTAAACCTGATAAGAGTTTTGTAACTGTACTAGATGTAGTAGTGTTTTTCTCTCCTGTCTTACCATAAGCATTTACTTTAACGGAAAATACTAAGTTTCCTCCATCCCCTTGTGGATTATATGATTCATCTACATACATTCTTAAACGGTATTTTTTGTTAAAAGTTGTAGAGGTTGATCCCATTGCTAAACTCATCATGTTAGCTGGCCTTCCTGTATAATCATTTGCACTAGCATCAGTACTATAAGTTGCTGGCGCCATTACTTCTGTTTCTGTTCCTGCACTATCTACTTCTGTTAGATATAGTTTGATATATTTACCATCAATTTTCTTGCTACCAGTTGTGACATCTTGTGCTGCAATCTCCCAATTGACATTGGTTGTTCCTTGAATGGTTGTAGATAACGTAAAATCAAAATATTCACCTTCTTTTAAACGTACCTTTCCAGTGGTATCTGTTGTTGGTAAGGCTTTATCAATAGAGATAACATTACTACTTTCTTCATAACTCATTCTGATAACACCTGTTGTAATAGCATTTAACTTCTCACCTGTTCTAGTATAAGAAAAAGCTGCATAACTGACACCAACGACTGCTGCAAATAATGCGATAATTGCTACTACCATGAATATTTTTTGTTTGTTTGTTTTTATTTTTTTCATGATTTGATCTATCTTCATGTTTTATTACTCCCTTTTTAGTTTTTATATAATGCTAAAACACAAGATAATATTATCTTGTTTATTCTACAATGATATTTCTATTGTCTTAGATAAATTCCCCCCTCCCAGGCTAACTTTGAGTTAATACTAATCAACTCATCGGGATTACTATTAATTGCAGTTTCGGTTAGACAAGTTTTTATTATACTCTTCATACTCATCCCTACTTTCTTCTACCTTATGAATATATCATATCAAAAATAGAGTGAATAAACAAGAAATAAAAAATTATATTGTTAAATATGAAATTTCATAATCTTGTTGTCTAACTTCTAATTTTGAACCAAAATCCTAAATTTTTCTAGATTGGGTGATGATAAAACATACAAAAAGGACCTAGCTGAAGTCCTTTTTACGTTTATTCTTTTTTTAATGAGCGTATTGAATTGTTTTTTCTACGACTGCTTTAATATCACGTTCGTTAAATGGTTTTTTCAACACATCGACGATTGGATATTCGAAAGCATGAGCGATTAATTCATCGTTTCCAACACCTGTAATAATTGATACTGGCATTTTATCAAATAAATTGTTATTTTTAAAATATTCTAGTACTTGGAATCCATTGACATTTGGCATATTTAAATCAAGTAGCATTCCAACGATTTTGATATCTTGATTTTGACGAATTAACTGTAAAGCTTCATTTCCATCACTTGCCATTAGCACAGAAAATTCATTATCAAAGATTTTCTGGATAAAGTTTTTAATAACTGCTGAATCATCTACAACAATGATAGCTTTGTCTTTTCTTTGTGTTACAACTGTTGTCGTTGTTCCTGCTGCTTCAAGTCCTAAGTATTGCTTTACTAAGTGAACGATTCTATCTAGTTCTTGAATTAAGCTGTTGAATTGTTCTGTTACATAATATAAATTATTTTCTTTACTAGCCATTTCATGTTGATAAGCAAGTTCTGCTAAGGTATCAAATCCAAAGTATTTAGCATCACTTTTCAAGCCATGAACTAGGATGGAATAATTGGCCATATCCCCTACTTCTTTATAATGCTTGATTTTCATTTCTTTTTCACCAATATCGGCTAAAAAATCTCCTAAGGTTGCATCATAAGTTGCCATATCTCCAAATAGTTCTAGACTTTTTTGAACATTTACTCCATTGTTAATTAATAATGATACATCTTTCATATTTTTCCCTCCTATTGTTTGTTTAAAAATGTATGAATGACTCTATTTAGTTCATTTCTTTCGATTGGTTTTGCTAGGTAATCATCAAATCCTGCTGATAAGTATTGTTCCTTCATTCCAGCGATAGCATTTGCTGTTAAGGCGATGGTTGGAATGTGGAAGTTTGGATCTTCTTTTAGTTTTTGCAAGGTTTGTGTTCCTGATAATTTTGGCATCATATCATCCATTAAAATCAGATCATAGCAAGTACCAGCTTTTATTTTTTCGATGCAATCAAAACCACTTTCTACGGTATCGATATCAAAATGATAATTAGCAAGTAGACGTTGTGCAACTTTTAAGTTTAGCTTGTTATCATCTACTACTAAGAGGTGTTTACCTTTTAGGGTATCATCCGTAGTTGATGTTGGTTGTTGGTTTGCTGCTTGCGTTGTTGATTTAACAGGTTCTTTGGCAATTCTTTGATCAATAGAAACAGTAAATTTACTTCCTTTTCCATAAAGGCTTTGAACCACTAGTTCTCCATGCATCAATTGTACTAAACGTTTAGTAATGGCAAGTCCTAAACCAGTTCCTTCTATGGTGATGTTTCTTTCTTCGTCTAAACGTTCAAATTTATCAAATAATTTATCGATTTTATCTCGCTTAATACCAATTCCTGTATCTTCTACTGAAACGATCAACCGACAGATCCCATCTTTTTCTAAGTGTGTTACTTTGAATTCAATATAACCTTCATTGGTGTATTTTACAGCGTTTGTTAAAATATTTAAAATAATTTGTTTTAATCTTGCATAATCACCATATAGTACTTTTGGAATTGTATCATCGATACTTACTCTTAATTCAATTGGTTTTTCACTACCTAGACGTGCTTTTGTCAAGATAGTTAATTCATTCAATACTTTATAAGGATTATAGTAAGTGTTGATAATTTCTAGTTTGTTGGCTTCAATTTTGGAAATATCTAAGATACCATTGACAATTTCTAGTAAGCTATCTGTTGCCATTAGGATATCTTTAACATCTTCTTTGGCAGAGGATGGCATGTTTTCTTCTTCACTTAATGCTTGAGAAAAACCAGTGATGGCATTTAATGGCGTTCTAATTTCATGCGACATATTAGATAAGAATTCTGTTTTGGCATTGTTGGCTTTGTCGGCTTGTTCTCTTGCTAAGTTTAAATCTTCAATCATTTTTAAATCAGGATTTTCAATGGTAAAGTACATTAAAAACGTAATAAATGTCTCCATCGATGTCATTAGTAAAACTCCTGGATTTAGTTTTTGAATTATCATGACAATTCCACCAATTAAGATGAAAGCAAACATTGGTAAGTATTTTTTATCTTTTAGTTCTTTGTAATGTTTTATCATTAAAATAATCCAGCTGAAAATTGCAACTCCTGAGAAAATATACATGACGTTTGCACTTGGACCATAAGAATAAGCAATCGTTCCATTGGCATAAAAGTATAATGGTAAAATACAAATTAAAAGTAATAAAGTAAAGAAAATTACTAAACTACTATAGCCGATCATTTTATCTTTTTTAGAAATGTTATAATAGGTTACTTTGTTAGAAATAACATAAATATAAACGGTTAAGATCGATAAATAAATCAGATAGTAAACAATTAAAGTTTTGGATACTAAGGTATTTAACAGTGGAATTTGATCTTTGACAATAATGGCAAAGTAACTGCCTAAGGCAAAGATAATTCCTATTAAATTGGCAATAATAGCAAGACCATAAATTTTATTTTCTAATGTATCTAAGCGTTTTTTGGAAAAGAAAATGGTTGTCAATAAGATACTATAAAATAAGCTACAAGCTGAAAATGTAAATCCAACACTCATATTACTTCCTCTATTCTTTTTTATTCTATTTAGATTATAGCATACCTTTTGATTGAAAGAAACTAACTTTCTATTTTTTTACTTTTTGTTTGGCTTTCTGTTCAAGGGCTTGTTGTTTATCACTTGCTTTTAGGGCTTCTTTATCCACTTTTAAGACTGGTGTCAATGGTAATTTATCATGGAATTCATAATAGTATGGAACATCGCGTTCTGGTAAGTTTTCAAGACAGTATTCTTTTAACATTTCTTCACTTGCTGCTTGTTCGTTTTTATATTCTTCTTTTAAGACAATGTGTGCTTTTGGATATTCACCTAGTGGACTATCATAGCCTGGATAAGGATATCCGACAACAGCACAATCTGCAACAATTGGATGTTTTGCTAATAGTTCTTCCATTTCTGATGGGAAATTATTATGGCCATCTGGTCTTATGATCATTTCTTTTTCTCTTCCAACAATATGATAATAACCATCTTCATCAACAAAGGCTAAATCACCAGTATTGACCATTTGTTTTCCATCATATTGAATAAGGGCTTTTTGGGTTGCTTCTTCATTTTTGTAATATCCTGTAAATTGTGTTTCACTTTTTACTAATAAGTTACCAATTTCATTGACTTTTTTCTCTTCATTTGTTTCTAGATCAACAATTTTACATTTGGTATCACCAATTGGTCTTCCAACACTTTGTTCTTTAGAAAAGCCTGGCATGTTCGTCATGGATGCTGGTGTTAGTTCTGTCATAGAATATCCTTGAGTGACTTCTATTCCTAGTTCTTTTAAGGCTTTATTAATTTTCTTTTCGTGTTCTAATAACATTTTAGTACCACCTGTGGAAACGCTTTTTAAATGACGCATTTGTCTTAACCATTTTTCACTTTGACCTGCAACACCATAAGAATGACGATCGTTTGCTAATTCTAGGGCTTGAGATGGTACACCAACAGCATGTGCTATTTTTTCTTGTTTGATAACTCCTGGATAATAATAGGCGGTAATATCTGGAATGATGACGTTTTGAACTCCACGAACATAGGCCATATGCATGAATATTTCTCCATATAAGATAAAAGGTGGCATACTTAGAATTCTATCTTTTTTCTCAATTGGCATCGTCGTTTTAGCATAATCTCTTACTTTGACATTATAGCTACGATTCATTGTTGGTACTAATTTTGGTTTTCCAGTTGTTCCACTCGTCATAGTTAGGGACGCTGGTATTGCTTTATCATAGATAGATTCGACTTCTTTTTCTGGTGCTACTTTTTTAATTTCGCTTCTTAAATCTTCATAGCCTTTTATTGGGGGAAATTGATAATATAGATTTTTCATAGCTATATCTTTTGTTTTTTGAAAGATGTTTGCTTGATAGAGTTGTTCATACTCTTCATCGGACATTTCAAAAATATCTTTATGGTTTTCTATTATATTTGCAACTTTTTCACTAGATTCTGTTCCAAGTGCTTTTACGGCATCATAGTATTTCTTAGTTTTAGTTTGTTGATCAAGACGATACGATAATCTTAAGAAAGGAAACATTGCTTCTTCTGGTGTAATAACAAGGACGTTTTGAACGTTGGTGTGATCGATAATAGCATCTATTTTCCCATAGGCTTGATCAAGCATGATAACTTGTTTTGCTCCGGTTAAGTTTAAAAAATCACGAATTCTAGTGGCGTTATTTCTAGGATCGATTGGAAAGAAAGTGGCTCCTACTTTATTAATTCCATAAAAGCTATCGACAACGCTTGGTAACATTGGGGCAATCACTGGTATGATATCTCCTTTTTTAACATCATGAGCTTGCATTACTTTGGCGATATTTTCAATATTTTTATGAGAGGTGTTATAGGAAATATTTCTACCATAGTATCGATAAGCTTTATTATGCTTAAAATCTTTCGTATGTTCTTTTTGGAATTCGTAGACTGATTTATCTACATCATA
The DNA here is from genome assembly GCA_934149515.1 of uncultured Bacilli bacterium. GTDB lineage: Bacteria > Bacillota_I > Bacilli_A > RF39 > UBA660 > Onthousia. Next base: position 41,445 of record CAKPFD010000005.1, on the reverse strand, counting down.
ATAAGTTTCTTTTGACATGTTTTCTTACTCCTTTTTGCTTGTTTATTTATTCTAGAAGATAAAATTATGGTAAAAACAGAAAAAGAAAGAACACTATATTCTTTCTAATTCGGCACGAGTATAAGAGCGCACCATTCCTTTGTTTGCGCCAGTTGTTAGTTTTACTTGATATAATGAAATGGCTTTTAAAACGATGATTCCTTCTTCTTTGGTGGTGATCACCTTAATGGTATCGTTGACGTTTAAATCGTCACATCCTATATCAAATGTTGTATTCTTTACGATTTGACCCATGTTTTATCTCTCCTAGTAGTAGTATAACATAAGTTTTTCTTGTTGGTAAGATTAATTTACAATTCTAGTTTTATAAATATAGTTATTAGTTTCTTTTTCTAAGGTGAAGGTGTACGTAATGGTTTGTTTTTCTTCGCCTTCGGTAAAGGTTGTTACAAGAGTAATTGTATCATTATCTTTGGTTGCACTATTAATGACTTGATCTCTAGCAGGATGTGTTCCACCACATTCACAACCATATTCAGCATATACATTTTCACTTTGATTATAGTGCCATACTGGTCCAAAGCCCAAACCCTCAAAATCTTTACGATCAAAATTAATATCTTGTCCAAAAATTTCTTTTATTTTATTTTCTAAAATCGTAGCATCAACAACGGTTGTGGAATTGGTTTTTGCTGCTTGTTTAAAGGCTTCTGTATCCGCCGAACCGTAAGCTTTTGACATAGCATCATTCATTTGTAGTCCGCAATAATTTCCTCTTGTAGATAGTGGATCTAGATTTTGACATGAAGAATAAGGTAAAAAGACGCTTTGTGGTAATTGAGCAAGTGCAATCGTACCCATATAATCTTGTAACGAGTCATTCTTCTCTAGATGTTTATACCCTAAATCTTCTCTTGCGATCATAAATAACTTTATTACTAGAGGATCGGTTGTTGCTAGTGTTGTTGTTTTAGGTGTTGTTTCGGTGGTCGTTTCTGTTTGTTTTTTATCTTCTTTCTTTTCTTTTGGCATTTTATCAAAGATAATATAACCTACTAATCCTAAAATGATGATAATAAGTAGTATAATGATTCCTTTGTTAGGTTTTTTTGTTTCCATACTTTTTTCTCCTTTATTATCTTCATCATAACATATTAAAATCTAAAGGAAAAGAAAAAAGCTCTTTTGTTTTAGAGCTTTTACAATTACTTTACAAAATAGTAAAAAGGCGATATTTGATAGTATTTTTTTTAATAGTATAAGATAAACATACCTGTAAAAGATATGGGCGATTTCTTTTAAAGAATTATTCTTATATCCATTATTTCTTCAGCCCTTTTACTAGAAACTAGTATAATGTATTTTATTTCTAAACGCAAGTCATTTATTGTATTTTTTTAGATTTTTATGTTATTTTGCTGCTTGCATTTTATAAACAAAGGTTGTCATTGTGGCATTATCTGTAGAGAAACCTTTATAGGTATTAGATAAGTTGGTTACTTTTTCTAATGTATCTTTATAAGTTGCTATTTTATTAGCATAAGTTGTCAGTGGTGTCATTGCTTGATTATCAAAGGTTGTTAGACCAGTTGTTAAACTTGCAATACCATTTCCTAAGGTTGCTTGTCCTTGTGTTAGGGTGCTTGCTCCTTCTTGTAAAGCTTTTGCACCAGCATTTACTTGTGACATGCCATTTTTTAGGGTTTTACTTCCTTCTTGTAAGGTTAAAATACCAGTTTGAGATTGTTCTAATAAATCTGTAATAGATGTTGTTAATTCTATGACACTTGCTTTTAAGGTTGTAATTGTTTCTTTATTACTTGCTAGTAGTGTAATTAAATTTTGATTAGAAGAATAAATTGCTTCATAGGTTATTTTACATTTGATTAATTCTTCTATTTTTGATTGATACTCTTCTTTTGTTAAACCTTTTTGTTCAAAATAATTACTAAAGTAAGTACTTAAGGCTTCTGTTGTTTGAAATGCTGCTAATTGATAAGTATCATAAGTTGTTTTTAAAATTTGATTTGTTGTTGTTAAAGTATTGATAGTTGTTTCATTTTGACTTTGTAAATAATCTATTTTACTTAGTTTTTCACTCATATCTTTACTTTCTAGTGATGCTTTTACATTTTGTAATTTTTCCATCATTTGGGCAAGTCCTGCATCTAAACGAATGGTACCATTTTCTAATTGTTCTGTTGCTGCATTAATTTGTTGTAATTTTTCTTGAAGAGTTTGTAAGCCATCTTCTAGTGTTTTAGAACCATCTTGTAATTTGGTTGATCCTTCTATTAATTTTCCAACACTTGCATCCATTGTCGCAATTGATGATGTTAGTGTATCTACTTTATCGAAAATCGTAAAATCTTCTTCACTTAATAGTTTTGGTGTTGCTATCATATAAATATTATTTAAAGAAAAGTTTTCTGTTTGATAAGTAATTTCGGTACTATTAAGGTTAGAAAAATCACTCATATTTGTAATTTTATCTAAACTAGGAGCAGCAATACCAACAATGATAGTTTTACTACCTGTATCAATGGCTTTACCGTTTGATATAGTTATTTCTTTATTATCTTTATCTTTTAAGATAGTTGCTGTTGTAACAACAAATGGATAAGTAGTACCATCGACTGCTTCATTTTCATAATTAATTTCTATTTTAACAGTTCCTTTTTTACCAATCATATCTTTAACGGCCATTTCTTTATCATCTAGATAATATTTGACTTTCATTTGAATTGGAGATGTTTTTTCTGTTGTTCCTTGATAAAAAATATCTTTTCCTTTATTTTCAAATGTCAAAATATTATTTTTTTGTTCGAATGTTTCATCACCACTAGTATTGGTAATGTTTTTTAAAATACTTTGATCAGTAATTTTTTTATCTTCACTTGTTAAAAATAAATGATTATTAACCGTTGTTTTGATTGGTGTTCCGTCATTTTTTAATTGGACGTAAACTGTTTCTTTTTTGGTCATAGCAACTGTTGATAATGGTTGAAGTAATAAAATACTCATACTGGCAATTAACAATTTATTTGGTTTCATAAGAAATTCCTTCTTTCTTTGTTTTGGTTGTTTTTAAAATAAATGTATCAAATAACATTAACATGGATGGTAAAATCAAAATGACAACGGCCATACTAATTAATGATCCACGTGCTAATAGTTTACAAATAGATCCGATCATATCGATTTTAGAATAAAAGGCAACACCGATCGTTGCAGCAAAGAAACAAAGTGCTGAGGTAATGATAGATGGTACCGTTAAAGCTAATGTTTTGGTCATGGCTTGTTTTTTATCGTTGATTTTACTTCGCTGTTCTAGGTAAGTTGTTGACATTAAAATCGCATAATCGATGGTTGCTCCTAATTGAATCGTTCCTACGATAATGGATGCGATAAATGGTAGTTTGGTACCTGTATAATAAGCAACAGACATATTTAACATGATGGCAAATTCAATGGTTGCAATTAAGACAATTGGTAAACCAATAGATTTTAACACACATAACATAATGATGAAGATAACAATTAAGGATGTATAATTTACCATTTTAAAGTCATGATCAGCAATCGTTACTAAGTCTTTCATCAAGGCTCCTTCACCTGCTACAATGGCTTTGCTATCATATTTCTTTACTAATTTTTCTAGCTCTTTTATTTGGTTATTCAACTCATCTGATGCAATTTCATAAGTAGAATTAGTAATAACTAATTGATAATCATCATTTTGAAGTAATTTTTGATATTCTTCATCTAATAGCTGCTCTTCTCCATTTTGTAAAAGAATAGATGGTGCCATTACTAAATCAATTCCATCAAGTTGTTTGATTTCATCTACCAATTGTTCTACTTTATCTTGTTTCATATTTTTATCTAGTAAAATAATTTCTGGTGAAATGATATTAAACTTTTCTTTTAATTCTTGATTTGCTTGGCGAAATGGCAATGTCTCTGGTAAGGAATCATCTAGTTTATAATATACTTCATAGTTTTTATTTCCGATATACGCTGGTATTAATAGTAGTAAGAAAAGAACAAATGCTACTAAATAGTGCTTTACGGAGAATTTTTGTACTTTTTTAAATGCTGGACATAGATTTTTGTGTTTTGTTTTTTCGATTATTTTATCAAATACTAATAATAGTGCTGGGAATATTGTCAATACACAAATTAAACCTAGTAATACCCCTTTGGCCATGACGATTCCGATATCTGTTCCTAAAGTTAAATCCATGGTACATAATGCTAAGAATCCAGCAAATGTTGTTAAAGATGAACCAATTACAGATTGAAATGTTTGTATAATTGCTTGTTGCATGGCTTGTTTATTGTTCGTTGTTTTTTCTTTTTCTTGTTCGTATTTGTGATATAAGAAAATAGAAAAGTCAGTAGTAACTCCTAGTTGTAATATTGCTGTAATTGCTTTGGTGATGTAGCTAATTTGCCCTAAGAAAACATTTGATCCTAGGTTATATAAAATAGCAAGTCCAATGTTTGTTAGTAGAAAAACTGGTACGATATAAGAATCAGTAGCAAAGATTAATACTACCAAACATAATATTACAGCGATGACGACATAAGCTAGTAGTTCTTGATTAGATAAATCCATGGTATCAATTACCATTGCAGTCATACTACTTACTTTGGAAGCATCTTTTACTGTTTGTCGTAGTTGTCTTACGGCAGCGATTGTGCTATCTTCTGATGTTGTTTTATCGAAGGTAACAAAGACGATTGTTTCACCATCTTTATATAATTTGTCGACAACTTCATCTGGTAACATATCATATGGCAATGTTGTATCTAGTAAATCAGCGACACTAGCTACTTGATTAACACCTTCGATAGCTTTGATGTTGTCTTCTAGTTTTAATATATCGTAATTACTCATCTTGTCGACCATAACAAAGGCATAGGATCCTAACCCAAATTCATCGGTTAAGATATTTTCTCCTTTAATGGTATCTACTTCTTCTGGTAGATATATTAAAATATCATAGTTAATTCTAGTTTTGACATACCCTATCATGGTTGGAATCAGTAATAAAAGACTGATAACAACAATGAACAGGCTATGATCTACTATCCATTTTGAAAATTTTTTCATTTTTCCCTCCTGTCTATCGCTTTACATTGTATGAAAATTTTAAAAAAAATCCAGCAACATATCCCAAAGTTTGCCTTTTATCCAACAGTTTTTATGATTATGTATTGCTATTTAGCGAACTATATGTTGTTTATCTTTACTTTTGTATCATTTGTTATATACTATTATCAGAGGTGATGAATTTGAAACAAAAAGAAGATTTACGAGTGATAAAAACAAAACGGAATTTATATGATGGTCTTTTAAAGTTGATGAAAGATAAGCCTTTTGAAGAAATTAAAGTTTCTGATATTTGTCAGATATCTTTAACAAATCGTTCTACATTTTATGATCATTTTAATGATAAATATGAGCTACTTGCTGCTTTCATTCAAACTTTAAAGGATGAGCTTACTAAAAAACTAGAAGAAAATCATGATTTAAAGACTCCTAAAGAATATTACATGAAGATGATTGGTCTATTGTTTGATCATATTGAAGAAAATCGTATGATTTATGCTTCTATTGTCAAGAATAATAATCATAGTATTGCTTATGATATGTTACAAGATACCCTTATTAAGGATGTTGAAAATCATTTGGCAAAACAGGAAGACGTAAAAGGCGGTGTTCCTATTTCGATTATTACCAATTTCTATGTTAGTGCAGTTACAACAGTATGCCTTTGTTATATTCGCGATCCAAAACAATATCATAAAGAAGATATTTTAAACTATTTAACGGTTTTAGTACCAGATGAAATTTATTAGAAGGAGAATTTGAAAAGATGAAAAAAAGATTGAATCATTGCATTTTTGTTGGCATTTTTATTTCTATTTTATGGGTAATATTAGGTGCTATTTTTACCTTCTTACCTAATTGTTCTTTATTGTTTCTAGCTTATAGTCTTGCATTTATTTTTATTGGAAGTGGTATTTATTTTCTTTGTGTACAAAGTGATTTTATAATTCCTTCTTTCCATATTACTTTTTTACTATTAGCTATTTTACATATTCTATTAGGTTGCATGTTGATACTTTATCCTAATATTTTACGTCATTTAATCCCTATTTTACTTGGATGTTTTTACATTATGAGTAGTGTTGTGAAAATGCGTATTGCTTTTATTTTACAAAAAATAGATGAGACTTCATGGATTCCTAGTTTTATCATGAGTATTCTATCATTGGTTTGTGGTATTTTACTTATTTTATATCCTGCTATTAGTTATAATGCCATTTCTTTCGTACTTGGAATTATGATGATGGTATATGGTTGCAGTGATATTGTTTCTCTTGCTTTATTAAAACATGATTTGCACGCATTTTGTAAATACTTTAATATTTAGTTTTTATTATTTCTGTTTTGTAAAATTTATCCCTTCAAAGAAGACTAGAAATAGTCTTTTTTTGGTATTTTTTACATAGAATAGTAAAAAATGTCAAGGAAATGTATGTTCTTTGCAATTTAGTAGATGAAGATGTTTCGTTAGTATGTTATAATACATAAAGAAGAAACGGGAGAGTGAATATATGTTATTGTTAACAAAATCGGTATTTGCCGTCATGATTGGTTTTTTATTTAGTGCCTGTTTAGGTCTTATCTTATTACCAATATTAAAAAAGATGAAAGTTGGACAAAGAATTAGTGTCTTTGTAGGAGAGTCTCATCGTAAAAAAGAAGGTACTCCTACCATGGGTGGATTAATCTTTATTTTACCTGCAGTGCTGGTAACGTTAGGACTGGCTTTATTCCATAAGATTAGTTTTTCAGATAATTTAGCAATTGTCTTATTGGTATTTGTGGGATTTGCTATTATTGGTTTTTTAGATGATTTCTTATCGATTAAGCATCATAATAACGAAGGTCTAACAACCTATCAAAAACTATTTGGGCAAGTTATTATTTCTACGATTTTCTTTTATATTTATATGAAAAATGGTGGACAAACTTCTTGGGTTGTCGGAACACTGCATATTGATATAGAACTGGGCTGGCTTTATGGATTATTTATTTTATTTATTTTAATTGGTTCTTCTAATGCTGTTAATATTACAGATGGTCTAGATGGACTTGCTGGTAGTTTATCAGCTGTCGCCTTTATTGCTTTTGCTCTTATTTCATTTATGGTTGGATTTGAAGAAATTGGCATTTTCTGTTTGGTTCTTGTTGGAGCTTTGGTTGGTTTCTTAATTTACAATACACATCCAGCAAAAGTATTTATGGGAGATACTGGTAGCCTAGCACTTGGTGGTGTGATGGGTGCTGTTGCTATTTTAACTCATCGAGAATTAACTTTATTGGTTGTTGCTGGTGTCTTTGTTATTGAAACATTATCTGTTATTTTACAAGTTATTTGGGTCACATTATTTCATAAGAAATTATTCTTAATGTCCCCTTTACATCATCATTTTGAAAAACTTGGTTGGGAAGAAACTGATATTGTTAAACTATTTGGTACATTCGGTTTATTACTTGCCATGGGTGGTATCATTTTTGGAGTTTGGTTATAAAGAAAGGTGTTTGGAATGAGGAAAAAGCAAGACTTGCCTTTACTTATTGCAGTCATACTTTTACTATTATTCGGACTTGTAATGATTTATTCTGCTTCTAGTATTTGGGCAGAATATAAGTTTCACGATGCATTTCATTATGTGAAACAACAATCATTATTTACTGTAGCAGGGCTTTTATTAGTAGCTATTGTTTGTAAGATAGATTATCGAATCTATTTAAAAAAGGCAAATATCATTTTAGGTATTTGCTTTTTATTATTGATACTAGTATTAGTTCCTTTTATTGGTAGTGTTCGTAATGGTAGCAGAAGTTGGTTTGGAATTGGATCATTTGGTATTCAACCTAGTGAATTTGCAAAACTAGGGATGATTATTTTTACTAGTAAATATTTAAGTTACAGTAATAAATTTTTAAAAAGTTATCGCAAGGGTGTCTTCCCTATTTTATTGATTGCTATTCTTTTATTTGGTCTGATTATGCTTCAACCAGATCTTGGAACTGGTTTAGTATTGATGATGAGTGTGATTTCTTTGTTGTTTATTGCTGGTGTTAATATGAAATTTTTCTACATTATGGGAATTATTGGTGTCGCTGGTGTTATTGTGCTAATTATTATTGCACCTTATCGAATGGATAGAATTACTTCTTTTTTAAATCCTTGGCAAGATCCATTAGGAACTGGCTTTCAGATGATTCAATCTATGTATGCAATAGGACCAGGTGGACTGTTAGGGCAAGGATTTTTACAATCTAGACAGAAACATTTTTACCTACCAGAACCTCAAACTGATTTTATTTTCTCCATTATCTGTGAAGAATTTGGAGTTTTAGGTGCTTTCTTTGTTTGCTTTTTATTTTTCATTATTTTATATCGTAGCATTAAAATTGCCCTAAAAGCATCTGATCCATTTGCTAAGTATTTATCTTTTGGTATGATTTTTCAAATGCTATTTCAAGCTGTCATGAACTTATGTGTCGTTGTTGGTTTAATACCAGTTACTGGTGTTACACTTCCCTTTTTATCTTATGGTGGTAGTAGTTTGTTAATCAGTATGATAAGTATTGGTATTCTTTTAAATATCAGTACACAACAACGATCATAGTGGTAGAAAAGAAATAATTTCTTGGTTATTTTCTTCGATACAATAACCAAAATTACCTATTACTTTTACTGGCTTTGATAGTGATTGAAACTCTAGATTAGTTGTATTTACTGATATAGCATTGAAAGGAAGAAATACTGTTATATGTGGTGCTATTAAGCTGTTGGTTGATGGATCATAATTTATATAATAGTTTTCTAACTGTTTTGGGAGTACTATTTCAAAGTCACTATTTTCCCCATTACAAGCATAATCGATTAATTCTATTTCAAATTCTTTACCAACAATATCATTAAAAATTTCTTTTTCATTAGGATGATATTTGAAAGTACAATGCAATATTTGTGCAGCTTTTATGGGAATTGGATTTTCTTCTAGCAAATGAATAAGACTAGTTGCCGCTGTTTCAAAAAACAATCCTTCATATCGTATCATTTTCAATGCTCCTATTTTAATGGTGATGTACTTTGGAAAGGTTTTCTTCTTGCTTTTGTTGAATGATCTCACTAGGTGTTGGTAAGGTATGATTTTGGCTTTTGGTTAGTAATGTAGCATTATAGTTATCAACAAATGTTTTATAGTTATTGATTCCATATTCTTTAATTTTCGCTGTGATGCTTTCCATATAGATACGATTATATAGCTGCGTTGGTACTTCTTTTATCATGTCATCGTCGGCTTTCAATTCTTTTAAAAGACTTGTAAGAAAATTGCTCATGTAATATTCTTGTACTTCTACCATATTGGCATATTCACCTTCCATTTTTTCATAACTTGCTGTTGTTGTATCTGGTTTTGTTAATAGATCAAAATATTTTTGTTCTGAAAGATTATAAACTGTTGCAATATTATCTATTTGTTGTTGTAAGGTTTCACTGGTAGCAGATGGTACAATACCATTATGATTACTTGATAGTGTTAGAGTCTCTTGTGAAAAGCGATTACTATTTTGTAAAGCTTGATTAACATTTTCTTTTAAAGAACCTGAAAATAATTGAATATTAGTAATAGAATTTTGAAGTGATTGTTTTTTGTCTTCTGGTAAATTTTGATAGGTTTCTTGATCAATCAAAACAATGGCATCGTTTGATAAAATAACGTCACCTTTGACTGCTGTATCTGTTGGATGAATTGAAACTAGTTGTGATAGATGTGGCTTTAAAGGTTCGATAATGGCACATTTTTTATTGGAAAAAACATTATTTGCAAACCCATGTTCATTATCATCAGGACATAAGCCATTCAAAGAAAATAATACCGTTGAATTGTAATCAGAAACATAGGGTAAATAATTTCGTAAAATATTGGCATTTTCTACAGCAGCTTTTTCATAGTATCCTTCTTCAAACATTCTTGTTATATCTAAAGGTGGAATAATTTTTTCGCTTTTTAATAAATCTGATAATCTTGATGAAAATTCTAAGCCTATATTTTTTGTAAGATAGCAGACATTGCTAATTGGTCTTACAACGCCATCAAATGGAATGATATTAGTTGCTCTTACTAGAGCGATTTCGGTTTCTTTGTTATTCATTATTATGTTCTCCTTTTACTTTTTATTGTTTTCTATATTTTTTGGCTCATTTACTACTTTTTCAATAGCATCAATTTTATACTTACCATAGCCAGATAGATAAAGTGATTCTTGAATTAATCCAGGTATTTCTTCTTGGCTATACCCTTCTTCTTTTTTGACAACGGATAGCAATTTAGTAAATTCGTAAGTAGTTAATGGTTTTACTATATTTTCTTTTTGGTCCTTATGGCAAAAGTCTGAAAAAGGCTTGTTTATAAAAGAACCATCTTGTTTTGTAATTCTAAATGTTTCATCATAGCTTTTACCAAAAACTGCTTCATAATTAGAACGTGATACTAAAAAATATTCATAAGAAGATAAGGCATCTGCAAATTGGTTAATTGGTGTATAATTTTTAAAAAAAATTCCCAATTTTTGTTTATTTTTAGCATTATCCCAAGTTGGATCAAAAAAATAATATCCATCAATTCCATATTTTTCGTCTTTTATATCGATAAGAATTCTTGCGTGACCTTCTGGTTCATTTTCTGATTTTACCTTAAGAAATACAGGAAAAGTTTCAAAACCCATTTCCTTTAATGTTCTATTTAAAAGATCTACATATCCTACACAAACAATGGATGTGTTGTTAACCATTTTTGTAATGTATCTACTTAAGGTTGATCCACTATCTTTTTCTTCTTCTTTGTAGTAATTTGATTTTACTAAGTCATAAACTAATGTTACTTTTTCTAAAGGTGATAAATTTTCATCAACAAGAGATTTTAAATAATCAATCATATATCTTACTGAAATTACATCGTCTAGCATAGCATATGTGTTATTCCAGTGCATAAGAATATCATCATCTAGGTAACGTTTCTTCAATGTTTCTAACATCTTTAAATCATTTATTTCATTACCGGTTATATAAATCATTGAAGGACCATCTTTTGTCCTTTTTTGCTGATCAATTGTATCTATAAGTTCTGTTTTATCGCTATCATTTGCTATTTCTATATCACTATAGAAAAAGACAATAGCTTCCCTTAACTCACCCAATTTCATTTCTTGGTACAAATATTTTAACGTATTTATTTTAACATTGTGAAAAAGTTCTTGATATTTTTCTACATGTTCATTTGGGTCGCCATATTTTTCGAATATTCTTAAATAAGAATTTTCTAGAGCATCTAACCTTTTACTCAAATTTCTCACCTTACCTTATTTACTTAATATCATTTTAACATAGAATTAGTATTTTTTATAAAAAAGAATAGATTTTTTATTCTATTCTCTAGGTTAATATTGTAATAATTTAAATATAATCTAATTCATTTAATTTCCGAGCATTAATTTGATTGTACTTCCTTCTTCTAAGCGTTGATTGGCAGTTGGTGATTGAGAGATAATGACATTACCAGTTCCAACATATTCTAAGGCGAAATGAGATAATAATTCTTTGGCTTCTTTTGGTGTTTTTCCAACGACATTGGCTACTTCATAATAAACTTTGTCATCCCATTGCCAATCTTTTTCAATGGCACCTTCTTGTTTTTCTATATCTAGTGCATCAATGATGTCTAGTAAAATTCTTCTTGCAATTGGTGTCGTGGTGTAACTTGATAACATTGCTGTATTTTTAGGATTATCAATGGCAATATATAAAACTGCTTTGGGATCGTTACTTGGAACAATTCCAACAAATGACATAATATAGTTATTCACTAAATAAGTTCCATTTTGTACTTTTTGTGCTGTTCCTGTTTTACCACCGATACGGTAACCATCAATATAAGCGGCTTTACCACCACCTAAAGCAACAACACTTTCTAGGGCATAGCGCATTGTATTACTTGTTTCTTGGCTGATTGTTTTTCTGATTAGTTTCTTTTCTTTTTGATACATAATATTATTGGTTTCTGGTTCCAGAATATTTTTTAAAACATAAGGTTGATATAAGTTTCCTCCGTTCAAAATAGCTGAAATGGCTGTTACTTGTTGAATAGGTGTTACACTGATACCTTGTCCAAAAGCGGTGGTAGCAAGTTCAATATTTCCAACTTTTGATAAAGGGAATAAAATACCACTACCCTCCCCATTTAAATCAATTCCTGTTTTTTGTCCAAAACCAAATAAGTCAAGATAAGAAAATAATTTTTCCTTGCCAAGCCTTTGACCCATTAAAACAAAACCTGGGTTGCAAGAGTTTTGTAAAACCTGTAAGAAGGTTTGGTCACCATGTCCTCCTGCTTTCCAACATTTAATTCTTGCAGTATCCACTTGAACGGAACCGCTATCATAAAAATGCTCATTATAAATATCAATTGTTTTTTCTTCAATAGAAGCTGCTGTGGTAATGATTTTTTGGGTTGAACCTGGTTCGTACGTAGCCCAAATAGGTAAATTTCTATTTAATACTTCTTTACTATATTCTTTGTAATTATTTGGGTCGAAAGTTGGTCTTGAACTCATGGCAAGTATTTCACCAGTATTTGGATCCATTACCAGTGCTAGAGCCATATCTGGTTGAAACATTTTTTCAACATTATCTAATTCTCTTTCTACAGATTGTTGAATATCTAAATCGATGGTTAATTGCAAGTTCATTCCATCTTGCGGCTTTAAGTAAACATCATTTAATTGTAATTTATTTCCTTTGGCATCAGAGAAGTATTTGATAGCACCAGATTGTCCGGTTAAGTATTTATCATATTGTAACTCTAAGCCAGATAACCCTTGATTATCAATACCAACATACCCTAATACATGTGATAATAATTTGCCATTTGGATAATTTCTTTTGGCCTCTTTCAATAAATAAACACCATCATACCCTAAAGCTTCTATTTTGTCAGCTATTTCATAGGATAATCTTCTTCCTTCCGGATGTACTCGTTCAATGGATGTATTTTTAAATACATGTTTTTTCATTTCTTCATAACTAACATTTAAAATTTCAGCTAGTTTTTTGGTTACTTCTTCTTTGTTTTTGATTTGATTTGGTACTAACACTAATGATGTGGTCGTTAAATTATCTGCTAGTATTTTGCCATTTCGATCAAGTATTAGTCCTCTATTTGCTTCAATGGGAAGGTTACGACTCCATAAATCACTTGCTAAGCTAGATAATTTTTTATATTCGACGACTTGTACATAAAAGACTCTTATTACAACTAACAATAATAACAAAGAAAAAATCAGTAATATAATTTTAATTCTACTATCTATTTTTTTTACAAACATAAAAACTACCTCCTGGTAGTTATTTTATGTGAAGATAGAATATTTTATTTCGTTTCTTCTTTTAGAATTTTTAAGGCTTCATCAAATGTAGATACAGCTTTGATGGTAATTTTATAATTATGTTTTTTCTTTTCCTTGATTGCTTCTTGATAATTATCTCCTGCTGGTACTAAAAATAAATCGGCTTTTTCAGCTACGGCGCCTTGTAATTTATATTTTACGCCACCAATTTCACCGACAGTTCCATCTTCTTCTATGGTTCCTGTTCCAACAATGTTTTTTCCATTCGTGATATCTTCTTTTACGAGTTGATTGTAAATAGCAAGTGCTAACATTAATCCTCCTGATGGTCCACTTTCACTTGCTTTAAAATGAAGGGTTAGTTTAGGGGTTGTCTGATAATCATAAATCTTAGCAATGGAAATACCTGTTAATTTTGTTCCTTCAATATTTTGGACAGTAGCTTGTACTTTTTTTTCAATCCCATTTCGTTTCACTGTTATGTTTATTTTTTCACTTATTTCTTTCGTATCAACAATATCTTTGTAAGTAGCAATATCATTCATTGTAAGATCTTCTACTTTGATAATTTCATCGCCAACTTTTAAATCGGTTGTTGCTTGATCATTGATATATAAGACATAAAAATGGCGATTTTCGATCATGGCTTTTTTTCCTGCCTTTTGATAAGCAGTGAAGATGGCGTTTTGATTGGCTTGCTTTAAATAAATCTGATTTCTAAATTCTATATCTTCTGTCTTTTCATTTTGATTTAATTTCTGGGCTTCTTCTTTTTCGATCTCCCATCCCAGAAGATTTGCTAATAGATAGCTTGCAACATTTCCTTTTAACTCTTTGACATAAGCAAAATGAAGCGATCCTTTGGTTTTGTTTTGCTTTTCCACTTCTACTCTATCACTTGCATTAATGGTACCACCACCTGAATAAATATAATAAGGTAAAGGAATGGTAAATATTATATAACAACATAATAAAATAATGGCTGATCGATAGTTTTCTTTCATAAATTGTTTGGTATTTTTATATAGTTTAGTAAACATAACATCATCCTTTTATTACAATTATAACAGAACTGGGAGGTTTTATGAAAAGAAAATCACAGGAATTAATTAGTATCATGATTCTTTTGACACTTTATCTTGGTATTTTTTTGTTTCCGAAAACAATTGTTACTAGTGGTAGCATGGCAATTACTATTTTTAAAGAACGTTTATTTCCTTCTGTATTTCCTTTTTTTGTCTTATCTTTTTTACTATTTCATCTACCATTAAGAAAGCAATTGTGTTCTTTGTTTCAACCACTTTTTTCTTTTTTGTTTCATGTTTCTAACAATGGTGTCTTTGTGATTTTGATGAGTATTATTTCAGGATTTCCTTCTGGAGCGAAATATATTAGTCTTTTTTATCAAGATAAAGTACTAAATAAAGAAGAAGCTACATTTTTGCTTTCTTTTACTCATTTTGCTAATCCTTTATTTATTTTAGGTACTTGTGGATTATTATTAAAAAATCAGGTTTTAGCTTTTCTTATTTTTATCTGTCAATTACTTAGTAATTTTATTATTGGGTTTTTGATGCGTCCTAACAATGTAAAAAATGATTATCTAGTAACAACAAAAGAACCTATAGTGACAGATTCTTTTCTTTCTTGTTTAGTTGATGCTATCGAACAGGCTATGGGTGTTATTTTATTTATGCTTGGTTCTATTATGTTTTTTATGTTTTGTTCACAGGTTATTTGCAAGCTTTATCCATTTTCATATTTTGAAAAAACGTGGATTACTGGATTGCTCGATTTAACTTCTGGTGTTAGTTTAGCAACATTTCTTCCACTTTCTAGTCATAAGATAGCACTTATTATGCTTTGTTTTATTACTTTTGGTGGTATGTCTGTTCATTTACAAGTGATTTATGCGTTAGAAAAAACAGATATTTCTTATTTTTCTTTCTTAAAAGGGCGTATTTTACAAACGGGAGTTGCTTGTGTTTTATTTCTTATCCTGTCTCAGGCATTAAAATTTATTGGTGCGATAATGGTTGTTTGATAAGATTCATTTTTTAAATTGGGATGTGTTAGGATGATGATGATTTTGACAACAGATACTCCATTTTCATGTAATTCGATGGTTGATTTTGAGGAAAGTGTTAATTCAGTAATAGCTGGTAGTTGGTAAGTAATAATATTATCTAAGGTTCCATAGCGAATTTGTTGATTGACATCATCTAGTTCCAAATGTGTAACTGTATTATCTTGAAGGGTGAAATTAGCACTTTTTTGATCGTTTGCAACCACAACACTGGTGACGTTTTTTTTGATTAAATCATCTTGAATGACTTTTTCTAAATTATTGGTGTATTCAACAACAGAATTTTCAATAGATTGGATTTGCTCTTTGGTTTTATAATTCATAACGACATTAAAAAGGCTGACAACAATAGCGGCAACAATAACAAAACTTACTAACAACTCAATCGAAGTCATTCCTTTGTTTTTTAATCTTCTTTTCATTTACATCACCTTCTCTATTAAATTTCCATTTTGATCATAACTTCTACCATATTCTCTACCATAAATACTAACGCCTTGTAAAATGCAATGGGTTGTTTGAGAATTTGATAAAAGTTCAAACCCAATATAATATTTACCTGTGACATTTGGATATAGATTGACAAGATATGGTGTGGAGCCGACAGAAGCGGTTGCTTGATTTGCGCCAAGACTTGATACAAATTGATTTTTATTTTGGGAAATACCACAAGATACCGTAATGTTTTTACTATTGTCATAAGCATAAGTATTACATTGTACTTGATCATAATAAGTTAAATCAAAGCTTTGATCTGTATAAATAGCGATTCTGCCATTGGCTGTCGTGTTACTTGTAAAATCTATGTATTTTCGGTTAGAAAAATATTGATAATTAATGGTTGCACCATCTTGTTTTGTAACAGTCCATGTTGCAATTGAGGCATTATCTAAGTATAAAATCGAAGTGTTTTGATATTTCCATTTAGAAGAGATAATAATATCTTTGGCTGGCATGGTAAAGCTTTTTTGTCCTTGACCTAAACTCATTAATGGTTTGCCATCTGGGTTGCTGGCATCCAAAACGTAAGCTCCTAGGTAAGTGAAACCTGAATTAGGGATTACTGTAAATGAAACGGTTTTTCCAGCTTCACTTTGGATATTTGTAAGTTTTATGGTTCCACCAGTTACAGTTTCTAACCCTGCTTTGTAATAAATTACATCTTGGGCCCAGATGGGAACGATTTTAATAGAAGCACTAGGCATGATAAATTCAGTTGAAGTACTAGATAAAGTTGATAAAATGGTACCAGTCTCATCATAAATTGTAGCACCTTGGAATTTGTAATTAGCAATAGCTGCTGTTTGAATTGTAATCGTATCACCAGCGATTGCTTGTTGTTTACTGACTGTAAGGGTTCCTCCGGTTTGATTTTCTACTTGAATTTGATATTGCTGTTTGGTTGTTTCTTTTTTATGAACTTCTACTGTTGCATATTTGGTTCTATTAGCTTCTTCATAAGAAATTAATATTCGATAATAACCTTGGGTTGGTGTTTTGTTGGTGTTTTTATTATACGTTGGTAAATTGCTGATATATTCTTTCCATCCTCTATCAAATTGTTTGTTTTGATGAACATAAGTTTTCATTTGATCTAAGCTATAAGGTGTTAGATACATTTGTTTTAAGTGAATGGTATCTTTTAGATTTTCACACCAGGTAGCACTATTATTTTTACTATATTGACTGCAATCAGAAATATCACTATAACCGTTGATACTAGCTTGATAAAAGGCAGCATCCGATAGTCCTAATAGTGCTGTTTTTCTGACCCAGTGGGCAACATAAGTTGCTTCTAGTGTGTTATAATCTTTGGTTCTATCATACTCTCCCATCAATGGCAACAAGTTAGTGTACAATAGTGTAAAAACACTCATAATAAAAACACTGACAATTAAAGTTTCTATTAATAAATAACCAGAATTGTCTAATTTTTTCTTTCTTTTCATCTTGGTTCACCCCTTGCAACTATTCTATAATTATTATATAATAAATTATAGTAAAATACCATAGTCAAAGAAAAAAGGGGTTGATGAGATGGTTACTTATGATATGAGTAAAATGCCGGTGATTGATGTTGCGGATGATATTATTTCTAATGCTGCTAAGCAAGGCGCTAGTGATATTCATTTCGATCCAAGAGATGATTTTTTATTAATTCGCTTACGAATTGATGGTGATTTAAAAGATTATACAACAATTCCGAAAATGTATGAGAGAAACTTGATTACTCGTATTAAGTTATTAGCTAATATGAATATTACAGAAAGTCGTTTACCACAAGATGGTTCTATCAAGGGTAAAATTAAAGGCGTTGAAGTAGAAACCCGTGTTTCTACCCTTCCAACAAATGAGGGTGAAAAATGTGTTATTCGTATTCTTGATTATTCTCGTAGTTTGGAAGGAATTGAATCTCTTGGTTTTAATGAATCTAATTTTGAAAAATTACAAAAAATGATCATGGAACCAAATGGTATTATTTTAGTTACTGGTGCTACTGGTAGTGGTAAATCAACGACTGTTTATTCTATTTTACAGGTGCTAAATAAAAAGGAAACAAATATTATTACAGTAGAAGATCCGATTGAAATGAACATTGAAGGATTGAATCAAGTACAAGTTAATAGTGAGATAGGTCTTGATTTTGCTACTGTTTTACGTTCTATTTTACGACAGGATCCTAATATTATTTTAATTGGTGAAATTCGTGATAGTGAAACAGCTAAAATTGCAGTTCGTGCTTCTATTACTGGACATTTAGTATTATCTACTGTCCACACTAACAACTCTTTAGCAACGATTGAGAGATTACTTGATATGAATGTAGAAAGATATTTATTATCTAGCGCTTTAACAGGTATTATTTCTCAACGACTTGCGAAAATGTTATGTCCTCATTGTAAAAAGTTAGCAGCTACGACACCTTATCAGAAGAAAGTTTTTAAGGAAGCAATTGGAAAAAATGTAGAACAAACTTATGTAGCAAATCCTGATGGCTGTGAATTTTGTAATAATGGTTATCGTGATCGAGTTGCTATTCAGGAAGTATTGATGATTAACGATGAAATTCGTAATGCTTTAAATCAAGAGCACTTAGAAAAAGATGATTTAAGAAAAATGGTATACACATCTGATGTTATTACAATGTTACAAGATGGATTATATAAAGTTATTGATGGAATTACTTCTTTTGATGAAATTTATCGAATTATTGATATTGATGATGATTTAGCAATTCAATTAGAAGTAGAAGGTTATAAAAAGAAGGATGAAGAAAAAACAGCTCCTATACCAGTTTTATCCGATCCTCCCCTATTAGATGATTTACAAATTATATAAGATTAAAGAAGTGGTTTTTTAAAAAGCTGCTTTTTTTTGAACTTGATTTCTATAAAATGGTATGTTATATAAGTTATATAAATAGATAATATAGCTGAATTTCTTCGTGAACTTGAAAATACTTTAAATCCTAGAGAAGTAAAGGAGGATTTAGAAAAATCTTACCAAGGTGATATTCAAACTAGAAATTTGATTATTGAATCTAAGATTCCTTTGGTTTTAAAAATAGCAGAAGCTTTAAATGATATTGAGGTAATTGATCAAACTGTTCTTATTTTTCTGGCTTTATGGGATTAATTAATGGTGTTAATTGTTATGATATTTCTATGAAAACACCTTTTGGGACTTATGTTTATAGTCATATCAAAAATGAGATGACAAAATATTTAGAAGCTATACAAAAGCAAGTAGATCATTGTATGTTGATTTCAACACCATTTCTAACTTTTATAGTGTTGATATTGAATATGATTATCTAGATCAAGAAGAATATCAAGTTGCTAGAAAGACATTAGAAGAATTACCAGATGTAGAAAAAGATATGTTGAAAATGTATTATGGATTTTATCAAGGTAAACGATATAAACAACGAGAAATTGTCCAAAAATATCATTATGCCCAACCAAAAATTTCACAAATAACCCAAAAAGGCTACTTTCTTAGTAAAAAGCAAAATGGAAGCAGCATATCATCAAGAAGAAAAAGTGAAAACATATGTTAAAAAAAAATAGCATAATAAAATAAAGCGATCGAAAGTATCGCTTTTACTTTGTTTTCTTTTTTTGATGATCTAAATAAGCTTTTACTTTAGCTAATGGATCTTTGTGCTTTTGAATATCAATTCTAGGGAAAGCATTTAACATATGACGAATCAAGGTGGAATTTTTGATGTTTTCTTGTCTTACTTTGCTAATTTCACTTGTAGCATCTTTGTTTTTAAATTTTAAGCTAGCTACTTTGACTTGATATAATGTGATAAAGGTAACAATAACATCACTTGCAAAAACCACAAAAAGAATAATACTTATGATGATTAAGGCTTTATCTGGTAAAAGATTTAAAATGCTTGTTAAAAAAGGATTGATAAGATAGACACAAGCTAATCCTCCTACTCCAAACAACGTGGCATTTAATAAACATACTCTTCCTTCAATGTTAAATTTTTTTTCACTATAATCCCACCATCTTGCTTTAAATATTTTTTCTAAAATGTAACTGGTAAAGTATTCAATGATAGTACAAACTAAAGCTGACATCACAAATAAGGCGATTGGATCTTTTTGATAGCGGATAAGATATAAACTCATGATAATAGAACTTACACCATAAATTGGTAAGTAAGGGCCAAGACAAAAACCACGGTTTACAACAATCTCCTTAGAATGAATGGAGCAATTGATAATTTCTATTAAGTAGCCAATAACAGAATATAGAAAAAACATTAAAAACAAATAACATAATTGATATAGCATAATAAACTCCTATTTTAAAAATAATGTGGCAATTAACAATACTAGACCAGTTATCAACCCAGCAATCGTCATTTTTTGATTTTTAGTTTCTTTGATTCTAGGCCATAATTCCATAAAGGCAATATAACTTAGCATACCAAGAGTAATAGATAATAAGCTTCCCATTGCTAAGTTTGGTATATCTTTTAAATGACAAAGATAACCAATACTTCCACCGAAAAAGGTTGATAAGCAAAGAAGGGTCAAATATAAGGCTAATTTGTTTTTCTTTTCTTCACTTTGATAAAAGGTAGTACTGATGATCATTCCTAGGGGAATATTATGTAAGCCAACTCCTAAACTCATCATAATACCTAAGGATAAATCATTGCTAGCAGTAATGAAAATCGCTAATCCTTCTATGATATTATGGATGATTAAAGCAATGGTTGTTAAAACTCCAATATGGGTCATATTTTTTTGGTTTTGTTTTTTGGTTAGTTTTTCATCTTCGTGATGATGTTCTGGAATAAATTCATCTAATATTTTAAATAAAAAGAAACCAATAGCAACACATATTAGAAATAACCATAAATAAGTAAGCCCTAATACTTCCATAATTTCTGGTAAGAGATCTGTTACGATCAACATGGCAATTAAAGATAATGCTAGGGCAAATAGAAAATCTAAAACTGCTTGTTTTTTATGAAAAAAGAAAGCTAACAAGGCTCCTAGTACAATGAATAAACCTAATAAAAATGTAATAAATAAGGCTAGCGTTGTGCTCATATTGTTCCTCCTTAGAAAATCATTGTCAACAAAACGATCAAAGCTAAGATGATTCGATAGATCATAAAGGCTTTAAAGTCATGTTTTTTCAAGTATTGTAATAAGAATTTAATACAAATAATTCCGGTGACAAATGCTGCAATAATACCAATTAAAAACATGGATAGATTGCCAGCAATAATTTGGAATGTTTCTTTTTTTAATAATTGTAGCATAGAGGCTCCAAGAACAACTGGTGCTGATAAATAAAAGGAAAATTTAGCAGATGATTCTCTATCTACTTGTAAAGCTCTTGCAGCTGCAATTGTGGTACCACTACGGCTAAATCCAGGAATTAAAGCAAATACTTGAGAACAACCAATAAGGAGTGCATCCTTAAAAGTAATATCTTCAATTTTTTTGGTTTGCTTACTTACTTTATCTACTGCATAGATGATGATACCCATAATCAATAAGGCAAAAGCAATTAAAATATAGTTAGTTCGAATAAAATTTTCGATTGGTTTTTCAAAAAGAACACCTGCTAATGCTGCTGGTATCGTCGCTAAAACGATCTGCCAGAATAGTTTTCCATCTTTTGTTTTGGTTCCTTTACTTAACCCTTGTGTTACCATTTTCCAAAAATCAGAGAAGAAAAAGATAGCGATGGCAAGTAAAGTTCCAAGATGTAGACTCAAATCAAAGCAAAGTGCTGCTTTGGTACTCATGGTAGCACCGATTTTAAAAATATCTCTAAAGATAATTAAATGAGCACTTGATGAGATTGGTAAAAATTCAGCTATTCCTTGAATGATTCCAAGAATAATAGCAGATACAATATGATTCATAATTTTATCCTCTTTTCTTTTTTCATTATAACAGAATTTTTTCCAAATGAAAACTTCCGATCAAAATAATAGGAAAGTAAGTGTCAAGTTTTCTTGTTTTACTTTCCTTTTTTCTTTTACTTTTCTAATACTTCCATTAATACTGGAATAACATGTTTTTTTCTTGAAACACAATTTTCAAGATATTCTCCTTCTTGGAAGTTATCATGATATGCTAAGTTGAATATTTCTTGAGCTTTAGTATTATATAAAACATAAGAACCGTTTGTAATGATATCAGTAATATATAGTGATACAACGGTGTAATTATTGGCTTCTGCTACTTCATCTAAGGTTTGAACATATTCTTTTAGTGATGCTTTTATTTCATCAAAGTTAGTCGTAAAGAATTGCCCTACTCCTAAGGTTTTATCTTCTACTGTATATAATTTAAAGTCATTATATAGTACAGCTTCTTTACTCATACCTTCTAAAGAAGTTCCAGCTTTTAACATTTCTAGTCCATATGATTTGTAGTCTACATCGGCAGTCGCTGATAATTCATAGACAGCTTCGACATCTAATTTTGTAGCAGTTGGTGATTTTAATACTAATGTATCTGATAAGATTCCAGATAACATCATACCAGCAATTTCTTTTGGTATTTCTACTTTTCTTTCTTTAAATAGTGTATATACAATGGTACAAGTAGAACCTACTGCCATGTTTCTAAAGTTGATTGGTGCTGTTGTAGTAATGCTACCTAGATTGTGGTGATCAAAAATTTCTTGAATTTCTGCTTCATCTAAGCCTTCGGCACTTTGTACTTTTTCGTTATGATCAACTAAAATTACTTTTTTAGGATTGGTTGCTTCTAAATCAGTGATTCTTAGAAGTCCTAGACATTTTCCCGTTTTGGCGTTGACCACTGGATAGTTGGTATGACGTAGTTTTTTATTGATTTCAAGGATATCATCTACATAAGCATTTTCATCAAAGACAACTGCATCTTTTGTCGTTCTAGTCATAGTACCAATATAGTTTGCTAAACTTACTAAACGAACAATATGATAGGTGTCATATTTGCTTCGAATAATATTTACTTTCTTCTCTTTCGCAAGTGCAATGTGTTCTTCTTTTACTTCGCCGTTACCAGAGATGATCAACATTTTAACACCAGATTGAATGGCATACTCTATCAAGCTATGACGATCTCCTAAAATGATGATTTGATCTTTTTTTAGCTCAACGTTATTGATAAATGTTGTGCTACGATAAGAAGCTGTCAATAATTCCCCTTTTATTTCTTCATCACTTTGATTAATAACTTCTGCTTTTAAAACAGCTAGTAAGTTAGCCATGGATGTTTCTAGGGTTTGAATATCATCACTAATGAAATGATGTGCTAAATCTTTGATAGTAACAATTCCTTCAAAAATATCATTTTCTTTGACGATTGGAACTCCTGTTAATCCTTGATTTAACATATATAAATAGCTGTCATAAATAGAACTTGTTCTTTTTAAGAAATAATGACGATGATATTCTGTATCTTTTAATTGTAATTTTACATCGTTTAGATATTTTGGTTCTTTTACGTTAAAATATTGTA
The DNA here is from genome assembly GCA_934149515.1 of uncultured Bacilli bacterium. Lineage (GTDB taxonomy): Bacteria > Bacillota_I > Bacilli_A > RF39 > UBA660 > Onthousia. The sequence continues at coordinate 17,861 of CAKPFD010000005.1, read as the reverse complement.
GAGCATATTTTGTTTCTTTATTGATAGCTCCTAATATTCTTGCTTCGGTATTTTCTCCTAATTGTTTTTTTAAATATGATAAACTAATCGCACTTGCTACTGAATCTGTATCAGGTTTACGATGTCCAAATATGTATGTTTTTTGCATTGCTTTCCCTCATTTCCTTTGTAAATTATATCACATAATTTTCTTTTTTTATACTTTTTTAGTGGTTTGCAGGACACTTTCTGCTACTGGCTTAGAAATTCCTTGCCCGGTGTTAGGATGAACTTTCGTATAAGCTAGATCTATAAAATATAAACTAAGCAGGAGCACACAAATAATGTTGGTGATGTTTTTTGGTATTTTTTGATAAAGATTATCAAGTAATGGTGCAACGATATAGGTAAAACCACAACCGCCAAGTCCAAACACTAAAAGTCCTTCTAAACAAATTCGACCTTGAATATTTAAAAAGTAGCCGGTATAATCCCAATATTTTAGATGCTTGAAAGTTTCTAAGTACCAGGCTGTTGAATATTCCAAAATGCCACATAAAATAAAGGCAGCAATAAATAATTGGAATGGTTGATCACGAAATTTCCTTAGTAAAATTAAAATTAGAACCCCACCAAAGCCGTAGATTGGTAACCATGGTCCATACATCGTTCCACGATTGACGAATGTTCCAGTATTTAATAGATGAAGTACTACTTCCCATACCCAACCAATCATAGCAAAGGTAAAGAAAAATAGAATATATGTTGTTACGCTATAATCTTTACGATAATCTACTTGCAACCACTTTCTAGCAGGAACAATATAGTTTTCTTCAGGATAGGTTGCTTCTTTTGGTTCCACTTCTAATAGGTGATCGGATAATAGATGTATAGTGTGACAATCTAAAGCTTTGCTTCTTAGGTTCATATAAACTTCAGCAAATATTACTTCATAGTAAACATCAGAAAAGAAAATGCCGCTTAAGTTAAATGTTAATAATCTTAAAAGACTCCATCCAAGCATAGAAATATCTATTGTAAATAAGTACCATTTATTGCCCATTGTTAATTCTTTTGATAATCGAAATGCATCCTTACTAGACATTTTTGGATTTTCTGCTAGTAAATATGGAATCATGCTATATTCATAGTGTTTTATAAAGCCACCAACAATAGTGAAAGACCATAAAAATTCTAATAGTTTCTTTTTTAAAAGAATGAATGCGATATGACAAGTTTTCTTTACTTTATAAGGAAATAACAATCGATCAAATTTCGTATCATAATAACATCGCTGTTCTAAAAAATAACGTTTTTTTCCTACTTCTAGAGTGTCAACAAAAATGACTTCTAAAATTGCTACTACAATGGTACTTAATATGATGATAACACCAAGTGCTATTTTGTCTTCGAAGATAAACTGATTGATACCATTTAAAATAACAAAAACAAAGGAACGACTACTGGTAGTAGCATTAATTAAATAAGAAAGGACACCATTGGTATATTTATTTTGAAGAGTTTGCTCTATTTTTTTCTCTTTGGTACTTTTTTGGAGGATTTCATCGATAATTTCACTATTTGATAGTTTTGAATGGTTAATTAATTGGTTTACTTTTGTATCTTGAATAGAAATATTTAAAATATTTTTAGTTGTATATCTAACTCCTCCTGCTAACAAACAAGTACACAAAAAAACAAGAATAACATTGCGAAAGTAATGCTGTTTCATTGTCTTTTGTGCTGTTTTTTTTAGTTCCTTTCTTGTTTTCATACTGCTTAACTCCTATGTTTCTAATTTTAAAATTTTATAATCGGTAAAGTTTAAATTGTAAACACCAAGCGTTTTGATTTTAATAGTTTTGGTTTTTCCTTTTTTGATTGGTTCGTTAATTGATAAGTATCTACCTTCTAGTGGTTCTTTATTTTCGTCTAAAAAGATGAGCATATATTGTCCACTGTTAATGGTTTGTTGTTTATTATAAATATCGACTTGAATGATAGCATCCATCGTGTTGGTAGAATATACTGTTAAGTTGGTCAGGCAAAAATCATCGCCACAATGATCTTTTTTTATGATGGAAGAAGTGTATTCATAAGGATAGGTTTTTATGTCTTGTTCTTTTTTGGTTTTTGGATAAAACAGAATAAGACTGCCACCTATAATGATAAGAATAAAGGCAATGATAATTAATACTATTGCAATTTTTTTCTTTTTCATTTTTTCACCACCTCATTAATTTGGACATCCTTTATCTCGATAAGCTTTATAATCAGCGTAAATGGTATTACCATGCTTAAATTGACTGGTTTTATTGCAATAAGTTTTAACTTGATAATCTGTTGATACAGCACATTGTGCACCGGAAGCCATAATAAATTGTTCTCTATTTCCAGCACCATCTATAATTTGTAAATCAAATAACCAGTCTATTTGAAATAAAGTTGAACTTGTAAATTTCTTAGAAACTGGAATATAAGCTGTATATTCCTTATTTCTTTTACTACCATCATAATAGTAATCATTAACGCCTTGACTATAAGTATCAATTATATATCCTTCATCTCCGAAAGTTCGATCTGTTGCGTTTGCTAGTATTGTTGGTGCAAAATTGGTTGATACTGATATAATTCCAGCTCCATCATCATGTAATTTTATTTCGGGATATTTAATGGAAAACTTAAAGCAGTTATCATTAATTGTTCCTACTCCACTCGGACAAGTTGTTAATGAAGTTCCAAATGCTTTAATAACTGGATCGCTTGTAACGACTGTTCCATTGCATAAATAATCATAATTATAGGTATAAATAAGTGAGCCAGTTGGTTTTACAGTGTCTATTTTAATTGGGAATGTTTTTTCAATAGAACAATAGGTACTATCTTTGGTTAAACAGTAGCGATAAGAATAATCTGTTTTGATAACACCACTATCTGGTGCAATAATTGTATCAGAAGTAGTTGTAGTACCAGTCAAACTTTTCCATGAACCATTTCCTGATTTTACTTCCCAGTGATCAACGCCAACACTTACAGTGGTTTTACCTGTTACTTTGATATCATCATCTATCCACCTACCATTACTTGATTCACTAATCGTTGGTGCTGTTGGTACTCTTTTATATGTTTTCGTGGTAATTTCACAGTAATTCCCATAGGTATCAACGCTCTTAAAGTATCCTTTATTACTTCCAAAAGCCGTTATAGAAGCTTTTAGGTTATTTAATTTACTTGCCACGTAGGCTGCTGGTTCTTGGGTTAACCAGTTTTTTACTTGCCAAGTGGTTGATTTAGTATTTTGCTTTCCTTTATCAAAAGTAAAATCAATGTTTGTTGATAAATTACTTCTATTTTCTACTGTTATGCTACAATCTGGTGCTTTATTATCTAAGATATAAGTAGGACTAACTTGTACTTTTCTATTTCCTTCTTTATCTTTTACTTGTATTTCAATTTGATAACTACCATCTTCTTCAATTGTATAAGTTAAAGTTTCTTCTTGCTTGTTTTCTATTACACCTTTAACACTTTTTATAATGTTATTTTGATCATTACGTACTACATAGTAATAACTATCTAGCATATCATTATCTTTTAAGTGCATTGTCACTATTATTTTGGTAGTTCCTTTTTGCTCTTTTACCAAAGTTGTATCTTCTTCATAGGTTTTGTATCCTACTTCTCCTTCTTTGGTATCGCTAAAGATAATATCTGGTATTGTATTATCTTTGATAGTAATCTCATCACTTTTATGATTGTCACAAATTAAGGCGACATAATAAGCATAGTGATTATTTTTTTCTTTAACGACTTTTACTAAGCTGTTTTCTACATCACATAGTTTTTTCTTGTGATCATAAACAGGATCTAGATATTTTAGTTTTACTAATTGTTCAACAGATACTTCACTCATTGCTCCTGTTTCTGTTGGTAGCTGACTATGATAATCAGAATAATAATCTTTTGCTGCTAGGATAATCATATCTTCTAATGTTTCATAGTATCTTGCTTGGGAGTTTTTCAACAAATAATTGACGCCTACAAAAACAGCAGTTGATAAAATTCCAAGAATAATAATGGTTGCTAATAATTCAATTAAGGTAAAGCCATTCCCCTTCTTTGTTTCTTTCATTTTATTACCTCTATTCTTCTATGATTAGAATAACAAAATATTTACTTTTTGACAATCCTGTTTGGGGTGATTTTGTAATTTTGCTGATAGGTGTAAATCTTAGATTTTGGTGCTTTCACAAGGGTTATTGTATCTATTCCTATTGGATAAATGGGATTTAAATGACTTAAGATGAGATTACTTTTTGCTAGTTTTGTCATTGCCGAAGTGACATTTACAATGGTTTGATCGTTTGAATAGGAACGAAAGCCTCTTGCAAACTTAGCATAAAATCTTTTTGTCGGCGTTATCAATCCGGCAGTAGAAGCCCATAATTCATCAAGAAGTGGTGGTACCAGGCCATTATGCATATGTCCTGCTAGAATTAAATCATCACTAGCAAAACAAGAAAGCAACTTTTCATCTGTAAAGATAGTTGGAGAATGTAATAAAAAAAGTTGTGGTTTTCTCTTTTGTGATGGCTGTTGTTTTCTTCTTAAAATGTCTTTTTTTATGGCATTATTAGAAAGAATTTCATCTTTTTGATATCCTTCTTTTACAATTGTATAACCAAAAGCATAGATATTCTTATCTTCATAACTACTGTTATTTAAAAGATAAAAGTTTGGTAAAGTCTTTTCTAAATTCACAAAGAAATCTAGAGCATTTTCTACAATTTGATTTTGGTGTTTCATATAATCATGACTACCTAGCACAAATAAAATTTTCCCATCAAGGGCATTAAAAAAATCAAGACACATTTTCTGAAAGGATGGCTGCTTTAAAAAATCAGGATGATCAATCATATCACCTACCATACAAATATAATCTTTTTCTAAAGTATTGATAGTAGATGTTATTTGATTTAAAGTTTTGAAATTCGTTTTGGGATGAAGATGTAAATCTGCTATTTGTAGTAATTTTACTGGTTGTTTCACCCAGGGGTTTCCAATTTTTAAATTATTTATTTTATAGTAGCTCATTTTTTCTTTGTATAAGTCCTTGTATTGCTATTTTTCTCTTCGTGGTTTCGTTTGATTTCTCTTAAAAGCAGCGCAGTTTGACGGTAGGTTTCTAGCAATACTTGTTCTTCTATTGGTTGTACATTTTCCTTTTCTAGTAAACCAGCAATATTATAAATTGGTTTTTCTGGGTTTAGCATTTCAGGAAGTGATGCTAATGGTATATATTTTTCTGTTTCCTGTTGTAGTTGTTGATAAGATTTTTCAATCCTATCATATTGTTCCTTTCGGCTAAGTTTATCAAACACACCAGTTGATTTGACAATAATTGGTGTATTGTCTTGTACAATATAACAAATGGAGTCCTCTTCTTTTTCGCCACAATGTTTTACTACTAGTATCTTTTGTGAGGTATGAGTTAGTTTTATTTCTTCTGTTTGTTGATTTGTAACAACATAAGATGCTTTTTTTTCTTCTTGTTGATCAAATTGATTGATTATTTTTTCTACATTTTGTTCTATTTTTTTATATTGATCAATAGCATAATACAAACCAACGGGAGCAAATAAATAACAAGCAAATGGTAAATGCATCATAATTTCTCTTGCTTGATATCCTTTTTCTTTTAACATATGATTGATTTTATATTCTGTTGCTTTCGTTATCATTTTCGCTACAACACCTATACTAATCCAAGCTATTAGAAATGGCATCATTCATCATCCTTTCGTGGACTTTTTATTATACATAAGATATATTTAAAACACAAGCAAAAGATGCAATAAATTTTGGACAAAGGAACCAAAGAAAAAGAAAGTAAGTAAAATCAAACTTTCTTATCTTAGCTAAACAGTCGTAACACTTGATACACCACAATTTGTAAACATATCAGTAATTGTAGCAGAAGAAGAAACTACCCATTTACTACTTACTTTAATCTCTTTTAAGTTAGAACTATTCTTAAACATTTTTTGGAAATTAGTTACTTTAGATGTATCAAAATTTCTCAAATCAAGGCTTGTTAAACCAGCAGTATCAGTAAACATATAAGACATATCTGTTACTTTAGAGGTATCAAAATTATTAACATTTAAAGAGGTTAAACCTATACATCCGAAAAACATCCACCCCATATCTGTCACTTTAGAAGTATCAAAATGACTTACATCTAAATTTGTTAATTTATAACAGCATTGGAACATCGTATTCATATCTGTTTCTGTTTTTTTAACACCAAAAAACCAGAATACATTTATATCCTGATGTTTTTGACATGGTAAAAGATAAAGTGTTTGATTAAAGCACCCCCCCCCAGGTTAACTTTAAGTTTACTATAGAGAATACTTTCATATCTAACACCTACGCTTTATCTTTCTAACATTATTTTAGCATTTTTCCTTACGAATAGCTATATTAATTCTTCTTTATTTTGTAATTTGACACTGACTAGTTTCGATACACCTGACTCTTGCATGGTTATTCCATATAAGGTGTCGGCATATTCCATTGTTTTTTTCTTATGCGTTATAATTAAAAATTGTGTTTTATTTTTATAGTGGTTTAAATATTTTCCAAATTGATCTACATTTGCTTCATCAAGTGCTGCTTCTACTTCATCAAAAATACAGAAAGGAACGGTTCTAACATTTAATATAGCAAATAACAAGCTGATGGCCGTTAATGTTTTTTCTCCTCCTGATAAAAGATTGATGGTAGATAGTTTCTTTCCTGGAGGGCTTGCAACAATATCAATACCTGTTGTTAAAATATCATCTTCATTCGTTAAGATTAAGTCTGCTTGGCCACCGTGAAATAATTCTTTGAAAACTTGCTTAAATTCTACTTTTATTTGTTGGAAAGTCTTCATAAATTCTTCTTTCATGACTTCATCCATTTCATCCATGATTTCAAATAAGGTATTCTTAGCATTTTCTAAGTCTTCTTTTTGATGTAGTAAAAATTCATATCTAGTACTTACTTTTTTGTATTCTTCAATTGCTGCTAGATTGACCATTCCTAGTTGTTTGATACTTGCTTTATAATTTGCCACTTTTGCTCTTGCTAATTCCACTTCTATTTCTAAAGGATAGTTAGCTCTTGCTTTTTCATAAGTCATGGTATAGTTTTGTGCTAATGTTTCTAGCATTGTATCTAATTGTAAATCAATTTTATTTAAATTAATGATCAATTTATTTTTCTTTTCTTCTTGAGCACGTAATTGATTGTTTTGGTATTTATTATCTGCTTGTTTTTCTTCTAGCGTTTGTTTGGTTTTTTCTAGTTGTTCTTTTTCTTTATTCAAACTGATTTCTAATTGTTCTTTTTCTGTTTCTTTTTGATAATAGTTTTCAATTAGTTTAGCTTCTTTTTTATTTAAATCACTACTTGTTGATTGAATATTATCTAGTTGCGTGGTGATGATTTCTATTTTTTGCAAGAGTTCTATTTTTTTATTTTCTTGTTGTTTATTTAGTTGTTGTAATTGTTCTTGTTGATTAGAAATAGCAAATAATTCTTCTTGGTGTTTCGTTAGTGCTTCTTGATTATTTTCTAATTTGGTAATTAGTTCTTGTAAATGAAGTTGTTGTTGATTGATGGTTCTTTGTAAGGCTTCTATTTCTTGATTGATAGTAATAACACTTTGTGATCTTATGCTACTTCCACCAGTTAGTGAACCACCGACATTGATGACATCTCCTTTTAGGGTGATAACTTTATAACGACGATTGATTTCTTTACTTATTTTTGTCGCATTATCTAAATTGTCAGCAATAATAATTTGCCCTAATTGATTGAAGACAATGGACTGGAATTTACTATCATATTCTACAAGATCTGCTAAAATGCCAAGATATCCTTCTTGATGATGTAACTTTTGGATGGTCATGTCATCTACCATACGGGCTTTTATAATATCTAGTGGGAAGAAAGTTGCCCTTCCTAGTTTTTTCTCTTTTAAATAATAAATAGCTTGTTTTGCTGCTTGTTCATCTTTGGTGACCATGAAGTTTTTGCTAGCAGCTATAGCAGTTGCTAAGGCTTGTTCATAACCATTCTTTGCTGTTATGATTTTCCCGATAACATCTAATAGCCCTGTTATTTGTTTTTCTTGTAATAATATTTGCAGTGGTCGTGGTAATAGTGTTATTCTTTCTTGTTCTTGTTTTAATAACTCTATTTTATGTTCGTTAGAGACTTTTTCTCTATCCGTTTGATTATATTCTTGTTGTAATTGTTTTTTAATAGAGGTTATATTTTCTAGTTCTTTTTCTTTTTTTAGCCTAGTTTCTTGGTGATGTAGCAATGTTTGTTTATTTTCGTTAGTTTGCTCTTTTAATAAAGACATTTCTTTTTCAAGGGTTGCTTTTTCGATTCGTAAGTTTGTTTCTAGTTTTTCTTGTTTTGATGGATTTGAAGTTTGTTTTTGAGATCTTAAAAGTGTTAATTGAGCATTTAAATTTGCTACTTCTTCTGTTATTTTTAATAAGTTTGTTTGCTTATCGTTGATACGTTTTTCTTGTTCTAATTGTGTTTGTTTTAAAGTTTCTTCTTCACTTCCTAAAATACTACTGTTACTTAGTAATTGTGTTAATTCTGTTTCGATTTTTTGAAGTGTTGTTTCTGTTTGCTTTTTCTCTTGATCTAGGTTATAAATATCAAATGCTAGTAAAGAAATTTCTAAGTTTTCTAGATTTTCTTTTAGTTCTTGATATTTTTTTGCTTGTTCTGCTTGGTGTTTTAAAGGTGTTACTTGGCTTTCTAATTCTTGAATGATATCTTCTACTCTATCTAGAGAAGTGTTGGTTCTATCTAATTTTCTTAGGGCTTCTTCTTTTCTTTTTTTGTATTTTAATATTCCAGCTGCTTCTTCAAAAATGATTCTTCGCTCATCTTTACTTTCACTTAGAATTTTTTGTACTTCTCCTTGTGAGATGATGTTGAAGGATTCTTTTCCGATTCCACTATCTAAAAATAGATCAATAATATCTTTTAGGCGGCATTTTTCTTGGTTGATGTAGTATTGATTTTCGCCAGTACGAAAGACTCTTCTTTTGATGGATACTTCTGTGTAGTTAATGTTTAGGTAGTGATCACTATTATCAAATACTAATTCTACACTGGCAGCATTTTTGGCATTTCTTGAGGCACTTCCGGCGAAAATAACATCGCTCATAGTACCATCGCCTCTTAGGTTTTTTACTGATTGTTCTCCTAATACCCAACGAATAGCATCAACAATATTACTTTTACCACTACCGTTTGGTCCGACAATACAAGTTGTTTCATCATCTAATTTAATATTCATTTTATCTGCAAAGGATTTAAATCCATTGGTAATAATTTCTTTCAAGTACATACACTGACACCGCTTTCTACTGTATTCATTTTAACAGAATTTATAAAAAAAAGAAAGCAATGTTTTACTTTCCTTGGGATAGTACACTTAAAAAAGCTTCTTGAGGAATGGATACAGAACCGATTTGTTTCATTTTTTTCTTTCCTTCTTTTTGCTTTTCTAGTAATTTTTTCTTTCTGGTGATATCTCCACCATAACATTTTGCTAATACGTTTTTGCGCATGGCTTTGATATCTGCTCTTGCAATGACTTTGGCACCAATGCTTGCTTGGATTGGTACTTCAAATAGTTGTCGTGGAATGACTTCTTTTAGTTTTTCTACAATTTCTCTTCCTCTTTTGTAAGCGATATCTTGATGGACGATGACACTTAGAGCATCGATTAATTCACCGTTTAGCAAGATATCTAATTTTACTAATTTACTTGGTTTGTAGCCGACGATTTCATAATCGAAAGAAGCGTAACCTTTGGTAATTGATTTTAGACGATCAAAAAAGTCATATACAATTTCTGATAATGGTATTTCATAGTCTAGACAAACTCTTTTTTCATCTAGGTAACTCATATTTAAAAAAGCGCCACGTTTATCGGTTGTTAACTCCATTATGGGTCCAATATAATCTTTTGGTACGTAGATGTGAGCTTTTACAAATGGTTCTTTGATTTCTTTGATCTTAGTTTTATCTGGCATTTTGTTTGGTGCATCTAATTCTAAGATGGTGTTATCTTGTAACAAAACTTGATAAATTACTGATGGTGTTGTTCCTATTAAATCGATTCCAAATTCTCTTTCAATCCTTTCGATTGTAATTTCCATGTGTAACAAACCTAAAAAACCGCAACGGAAACCAAACCCTAAAGCTAGTGAGGTTTCTGGTTCAAAAGTTAGCGCAGCATCATTTAGTTGTAATTTACCAATTGCTTCTCTTAATGCTTCAAACTTACTTGTTTCAATTGGATATAAACCACAATAAACGACACTTTTCATTGGTTTGTAACCTGGTAATGGAATAATCGTATCTTTTTCTTTTAAAGTTGTAATGGTATCTCCGACATGAACATCGGCAACACTTTTAATGGATGCATAAATATAGCCTACTTGTCCAGTTTGTAAGATGGTTGTTTCTTCTTCTTTTGGTGTGTTAAGATAAATTGCTAATACTTCATAAGATGCTTTACTTTCTAATAGATAGATAGTATCGCCTTTTTTTATAGCGCCATCTACTACTCTAATTGCTGTTAGTACACCTTTATAAGAATCAAAAATACTATCAAAAATAAGGGCACGTAATGGTGCTTTAGCATTTCCTTTTGGTGATGGTATCCTTTCGATGATAGCTTTTAATAAGTCTTCGATGCCAACACCGGTTTTAGCGCTTGTTAAAATAATTTCTTCTTTGGTGAATCCTAAGTTTTCTAGTTCTTCAGTTACTTTTTCAATATCAGCATTTGGTAGATCTATTTTATTAATCACTGGAATAATGGTTAAATGGTTATCTAGTGCTAAATATAGGTTTGCTAAGGTTTGTGCTTCTATTCCTTGGGCAGCATCTACTACTAACAATGCCCCTTCACAAGAAGCAAGACTACGGCTTACTTCATAACTAAAATCAACATGTCCAGGGGTATCGATTAAGTTGAGTAAATACTGTTCGTTTTGATATTGATAGGTAATGTTCACAGCATTCAATTTGATTGTAATTCCACGTTCCCTTTCAATATCCATATTATCTAGTAATTGTGCTTTCATTTCTCTTTTTGATACAGCATTTGTTTTTTCTAAAATTCGATCAGCTAGGGTGCTTTTTCCGTGATCTATATGTGCTATAATGGAAAAATTACGTATATTTTCTTGTTTTGTCATTCCTATCACCGCTATTAGTATATCATATTATATAGGAAGAGAAAATGATTATTTTTTAAGGATCAATGGCTTTAATATAGTGTTTTCTTGTAGTTTTTGGCGATAGTATGCTTGCTTTTGTTCGTCGTTTAAATCTTCTTTCCAGTCGGTAAAATAATCAAGTGTATCTATACTTTCATCTTCTAATTTTTCAATGTTTTCTTGTAAGAAAGCAGCAAGAGATGGTTCTTCTTTTACTAGTTGTGGTAATTCTTCTAGACTTCCTCGTTTGTAGAAGTAACTTTCTAAATCGATATCATATAATAAGCCAATATTAGAGATATATTGTTTAATTTGATCTTGTTTCATGCTGGTTTTTAAATATTTCTTTTTATAGTAAAGAAAATATTTGACGCTAGCTGGATATCGTCTTGTTGGTATATAAGTATCTTCAAAATCTACTAAATGTCCACCATTTTGATTGATTAATTGGTTTGCACTATTCATATCATGAAAGATAATTCCCCTTTTATGTACTTCTTGCAATTGAAAGGTTACATCTTTCATAGCTTTTATTTTTTCAGAAAAACAAAAATGGTTTGTTTTATTAAATGGTGTGCTATTTTCAAAGTAAGTACTAACATATCCTTCTGTTTCTCCATTGATAGATAAAATTTCTTTTGGATAGCCACTTCCTTTAATTGGTGAAAATAGAAGTAAATAATCTAGCATTTTTTCTCTTTCTTCTAGTTGTGCATAGGATTTAAACCGTTTTAATAAAACCCCTTTTTCTTTATCTAAGTATTGAATTCCATTCGCTCCTTTGGCTTGTAATACTTCTAAATGTTCAAAACTATCTGGTAATAATTCCATTTTTATCCCCTCTTTTTAAAATCTGTTATATTATACCACAAAGTGAGGTTTTTGAAAAGGATTATTTTTGTTCCATGGCTTCGCTTAACATTTGAAATAAGGCATTCATTGTGTCATTAAAGGCTTTTTCAATACCATAAGAGACACTAAGTCCTGCTTTAGAGACAGCATTATTGTATTGTTTTTCTTGTTTTTTTAAATATTGTTCTATACTGACATCTTTGCCATTTTGAATATCTTGTTCGAATTGTTGAAGTTGGGTATTTGTTAACATTTTCTTTCTATTTTGACTATATTCGTTATAACCTGCTGCTTGCATGGAATACAAAATCATAAATAGGAAAAAAAGAATTAAGAAAACAACTCTTGCAATAGAATCTTTAGTCATTTTGGATCACCTCATCTAATACTTCACTTAACAAAATTGTAGTTCGATATACTTCATCAATCGTATTTTCCATTCCTCCTAGTTCTATTAAAATGGTTCTGTTGGAAAAGTCTTGGTTATATACTCCGTTGACACCTGGTCCTTCTTTTTTATAAATTCCTTTACTAAGACCATTTATTTTTTGATTTAGTCGTTGATGAATTTTGGTTGTAAAGTCTAGGTTTTCTTGATAGGATTCATTTTCTAGTCCTACGATAAATAAAATGGAAGCATAGGTTGTGTCTTGGTAGGTAATGGTTGTTTTGTTTTTGGAAATAGAGTCTCGATGTAGATCAATAAAGTAATTTAGGCTTGGATAGTTTTTCTTGGCTTGTTCCATTAATTTTCTTGTTACTTGATAACTTCCGGCATAATTTAAGCCTAGTTCGCTTCTTTTCTTGGCAACATTTTCTTCTTCAATGAAGACTTGGTAGTTTTTTTTCGATAATTGTTCTTTTAAGATATAATCTATCATCATGACATTTGGTTGAACATTATATTCGGCAAAGGAGGTAGCTTTGTATTCTTCGGTTTGATGGGTGTTATATAGATAAATTGTTGGATTTGTGACTTCTTTAGATTCAATTTTGGTAATTGGTTTGGTAGAATCTTCGGTTCCATCACTGCTTGTTTTTTTAGAAGTTGTCATTTTTAAGGCATGTAGCGGATCGGTGATATCAAATTCGATAATGGATGCGATGGCTTGATGAAAATAGCTATAATTAGAACGGGTATTTTTCATAAAAGCATTTTGGTTTTCTAGTAAAAAGGTAAGAAAATCAACTTGAGAAGTGTTTAAAGTAAAGTGTGCTAAAAGGCGAATAGTCAAAAAACAAGAAGCTATTAGACAAAAAATAAGACAATATTGTTTAAAATGATGTTTTTTGATCTTTTTTTTGGCTATAAATCGTTTCTTCATCTTATTTTCTTCTCCTTTTTCTATAAAATAACATAAGGAAATGATTTATCCTGTCGAATTAGTGTTGATGAAGTGTTTTATTTAAGCCTTTTGCTAAAAGTTGGGATAGTTTATCGATTAATAAATCAATTTCTTTGGGAGTTACTATGAGATTATATCCTAATGGCATTAAGACTTCTGCAATTAATTGTTTGGTAGTAGTTTCATCTAACATACCGACTTGTCCTAGTACTTTTTCTTTTTCTTCTTGAGTTAAATTATCTTTTTGCGGATGTTTTTTTTGCTGGTATGGTGTGATAAATTTTAAAGTAGCATCGTTTTGATGTTCTTTTTCATAAGTTAGATGTTCAAATAGATAGCTAATGGTATTACTAACAATGGTTACAGCATCTACTACTGTTGGAATTCCAATGGCAATGACAGGAATATGAATGGTATCTTTACTTAGTTCTTGGCGATTATTACCAATACCACTTCCTGGGTGAATTCCAGTGTTTGTGATTTGAATGGTTTTATGGATTCTTGCGATGGATCCTGCTGCTAAAGCATCAATGGCAATTAAAAAGTCTGGCTTTATCTGTTGTAGTAGCCCTAGTATGATGTCTTTTGTTTCGATACCTGTTGTACCCATTACACCAGGAGCAATCGCTGCTACATTTCGATATGTTTCATCTGCTAAACCTAAGGTATAAAGATGTCTTGTAATAGTTATTTGATCTACTGTAAGGGGACCTAAAGCATCTGGTGTTGCTTTGCGATTACCAAGTCCTATTACTAGGCAAGTTGCATCACTTTTGATTTTTTCTTTTTGTAATATGTCTTGTATGGCTTTTTCAAAGGCTTGTTGAACGTTGTTTTGATTAGTCTCATCGGTAACATCTTCAAAAAAAATTGTTTTATAGATGCCTTCTTTTTTGTGAAGAATTTCTTCTGCTTCTTTAGTTAAATAAAGTGTTTCAATGGTAATTCCATTTTGTTGTTCGATTTCTTTGTGATAACTTGTTGCATTTGTATCTTCTTTAATGGTTTCAGTTATCAAGTCTGTTCTTGTTTGATATTTACTTAAATCTATTTCGTGTTTCATATTGTTTCTCACCGTTTTTAGTTTGTGCAAAATTATGATTTCCTATGAAAAATGTTTGCAAAAGAGTGTTTTTTTTGGTAGAATAGATTTGTTTACAAAAGTGAGGTGAAATATATGCCAAATATTCAAAGTGCAAAGAAAAGAGTTCGTAGCAATGCTAAAAAGCAAACTGTTAATACACTTGTTACTTCTAGCATGAGAACAGCGATCAAAAATTGCGAAAAAGCTATTAAAGCTGGTAATAAAGAAGAAGCTGCTACTAAGTTAAATATTGCATTACAAAGAGTTGATAAGGCTTGTACTAGTGGACTTGTTCATCAAAACAAAGCTGCTCGTTTAAAATCAAGACTAACTAAAGCAGTTAATCAATTAGACTAAAAAAAGAAATGTGGATAGTGTACACGCACATTTCTTTTTTTGTGTTAGGATAATCTATCAAGTGTTAGAGCTCCAAAGGCATTGTTTTTTAAGTCTTGTAAGATAATTTGATAGACTTTTTCTTCATCTATTTGATTCCCTTTTTTAATAGCACCTCTTTTTGTTGCAATAGCTTGTAGTGTTTTTTCAAGGTCTTGTAATTGCTCATCTGTTAAATCATAACGTTTTTTTAATTTTTCGCTATATAGTAGCTGTAATTTATTTAAAGCAAAAATAGCTAAGTCTTGTTGATTTAGAATTTCTTCTTTAATAGATGATAATAAAGCTAATGTATAAGCATGTTCTTGATTTTCTAATTTAGGCCATAAAATTCCTGGGGTATCTAGTAAATCAATATTTTTGTTAATACGAATCCAACCTAAACTTTTGGTTACACCAGGACGATTTCCAACTTGAACTGCTTTTTTGCCAACAAGGCGATTGATCAAGGTACTTTTACCAACGTTAGGTACACCAATAATTAAGGCTCGCAAATTACGTGGTTTCAATCCCTTGTTGGCTCTTTTTTCATTTAATTGTTGTAAAATAATCTCACTTTTGGTAAAGATAGTATTAACATTTGTTCCTTTAGCTAAATCTAGTGGAATAACTTGATATCCTTGTTGTTCATAATAGTCCTTGATTTTATCTGTTTCAACCTGATCACATAAATCATATTTTGTCATCAATAATATTCTTGGTTTTTCTTTGATGATTTCATCGATATCTACTATTTTTGAGGATAATGGCATTCTAGCATCGATCACTTCATATACGATGTCAATTAAATTCATCTTTTCTTTCATTTCTCTTTTGGCTTTAGCCATGTGGCCTGGGTACCAGTTAATATTAGTTTTATTTTCGTTCATAAAATCACTCCTTAAAGTTTTAAATCTACTCAATTATAGCATAAAAAAAGCATATTTTAAACTCATATGCTTTAATTTAAATATGTTTTATGGCATGGGATAAACTGTTATCAAACTTTTATCATTACCTTTCCCGGTCACATGGCAAATGTTATTTTCTTAACCCATCACTCTGAACCCATGAATAAAATAATTCTCTTGATGGTTCTTGGTAATCATATTCTAATAATGATTGATAACTATCTATTAAAGAAATTGCTTCTTTTAAAACTTCTTCTTTAGATTTATTTGCAACATCCAATAATACTTCATTTGGTAATAAATCTCTATTCATAATTTTTCTAGTCGAATTTTCTAATAGTTCTAAATCAACCAAACCATTTTCACCACGTTCTAGCATTTGATTTTTATTTTGTTCAAAGTCAGTTGAAATTAATTTCAAAGTAATAAAATTTCTTCCTTTAAATATAGTTGGAATTTCTCTTGTTCTCAAATCATTAAAATCTAAAGCAATAATATTTTTTATTCCTTGACTATAAAAATATTCTAAAATTTTTAATGAGCAATTCCACATGTTTTCTTCTTCATACTTTCCTTCATCAACATTCTCAGGTATTCCAAATTCAGGTATCATATTTTGTTCAAAGTATACTCCATTATAATGCTTATATAATTCTTTTGCTAATGTTGTTTTACCAACACCACTTGGCCCAATAATAAATATAAAATCTTTCATATCATCACTTCTTTCAATTATAATTATACACTATTTTCCTATTTTAGAAAACAGGTATGGGATGTCGTTATCAGTTCAATAATTCTTATTGCATTATTCATATAAAAATCCTTAAATTTTTAAAAAATGCATAAAAAAACGCTTTTTTTGTAAAAAACGTGTAATATCAAATCCTTTATTTTTCCTTATTTTACGGAGTTTTTAAGGAGTATGGGAAAAACTGTTGTCAGACAGTTAATATTAGTTTTATTTTCGTTCATAAAATCACTCCTTAAAGATTTAAATCTACTCAATTATAGCATATAAAAGACGGATTTTGTTCTTATCCGCCTAAAATTATATTATTTATTAATAATTAATTATTGCAACATCAAAATCTATGATGTAGTTTCCTGGACTCAAAAGATTATATTCACTTTTATTTTGCTGATTTATACAATTTTGTAAAATATCCGTTTTTATCAAGTAATTCATCATATTTTCCTTGTTCTTGGATAATGCCATCAGATAAAACATATATTTTATCTACATCTTTAATTGTTTCTAGTCTATGAGCTATTACAATTAAAGTTTTATTATTTAATTGTTTAACAACATTTTCCATAACTTGTTTTTCTGTTATATTATCCATTGCACTTGTTGCTTCATCTAAAATAATTATTTTAGAATCATCAAAAAATAATCTTGCTAGTGCAACTCTTTGTCTTTCTCCTCCAGACATCCTTACACCTTTTTCACCAAGTTCTGTGTCTAAACCATTTTCAAGTTTCTCATAAAATTTATCTAAAAAAACTAGACTTAACACTTTTAATATTTTTTCATCTGAAATTCTTTTATCAAATATTAAGTTTTCTCTTAATGTTCCATCAAATATAGGTGCTTCTTGTGAAACGTAAGTTACATTATCATAAAATGAATTTAAGTTAAGTTCAGATAACTCTTTGTCATCAATCAATATATTTCCTTTTTTATATTTCATCAATCCCATAATTAATTTTACTATTGTTGATTTACCCGATCCCGATTCTCCAACTAATGCAATAGATGAATTTTTATTAATTTTAAGTGATAAATCATTGATTATATATTTTTCTTCATTATATGAATAAGAGACATTTTTAAATTCAATATTACCTTCTATTGTTTTTAATTTAATTCCAGCAGCTGAAGCAACTTTTTGAAGCGTATAGTTACCTTGCTTTGTTAATTTTCTTTGATAAAATCTTTTTTCATCATCTGATAATGAATCATATTCTTGCTCTGTTATTTCTTGTTTTCTTGTTT